>JAISQK010000145.1 GCA_031274255.1 Planctomycetaceae bacterium
CGGTTCCATGCCGCCGGTGCTCACACCTCGTAAATACAGGATCGGAATGAACTCTTCAAGCGTTTTCGCCTTTCGCAAATACGGCGGCAAAATCTTTGATGGGAATGGTTCACGCTCCGCTTTTTCACGTTTGTCACGAGCCTGCGGCTGCGTCACTTCGATCCCGCCGACACCCGTCAAAATGGTTCGCGTTTGGCAATGGCCGTTGCGAACGATTGGTTTGTGACCGTGCTCATCGCGAACGGACTCGTATTTTGCGAGGCGGGCGGCGATCTCGCATTCCAACGCCTCGGTCAAAAGACGCTTCGCTCCCTCCCTTGCGATCTCCGTGATCACGTCCCCAAACTCCGGCATCGGTGCGATGGAAAGCGGCACTCCCTTTTCTGCGTCGTCAATGAAGCGTAACAAACCTGGCACGACTCCTGACAATTTTTCATTGGCGACTGGCTTGACTTCCGACTTTCTGTTAAATTTTTTCATAGCGGTGGTTCCTTGTAAAATGGTGCTTTTTGTTTGCACTCACCATTTTCCAATAACCCCGCTGCTTTTTCAACTCATACACAACTTGAGAGTATAACTCATATTTGCGGATGTGGAGACGCAGGAAATCCTTTGCGCGGCACAGGAAAAGGGGAGTGTTCACGACTTTAAGTTGTTGTTCAAAAGGACGATTCGGGCAGTGATGGGGTGCATCTTGTTATGAGCGGACAGCAGTTATCAAGGGTTGTTCGCCATTCCCAGGAACAGCAGGATCCCTTTATAAAAGAAATAAGAATCGTCCGTTGACGACGGAGCAAAGGCCGTTGAATCGTGAGTTGTCTCGTGAGCGGATTGTCATTGAGAACATGAACGCAAAAATCAAAACGTTCAAGATCATGAGCGACAGATACCGCTGCAGACGAAAAAGACACTTCTTGCGAATGAACCTTATCTATGTTATCATCAACTACGAAACAAAATTAGAGTTTCCGAACAACTCTAATAGGTGCACATACCGGAATTTCAAATAAGGAGAGTTGCCGTACCGCACAGGTGATATGCCCCGTTGATACGGCGATGAGAAGATGGTATATTGAACACGGTTGAAATTTCCGTTTTGAATTTTCAACCGTAATTGTCTCTTTTCTTGGAAGTTAAAAGAGAATTTCTGAGATTGCAGCATCCCAAAACGAATCATTAAGGAGTAGAAAGCATGTCCACACGCCGTGAATTTTTGAAGCAGGTCGGAATTTTAGGGACCACCGCACTGGTTTCGCAGGCGGCTTACAAAACAGGTTTCACACGGGAGGAGCAAACAATTCCCGATGTGGAAAAGGTTTTTACCGTTCCGATGGAAAAAGCCGTTCATCTTGTTCCGCCGAAACAGGTGATCACGATTCCGGATGTCGATGGTTTCAAGGTACTCAAGGGAGACTTCCACATGCACACCATTTTTTCCGACGGCCGCGTCTGGCCGGGAGAACGTGTTGTCGATGCGGTGGGAAACGGGCTGGATGTCATTTCGATCACGGATCATATTGAGTACCGTCCGCATATCGGCGGGAAAGGTTTGCAGCTCAAGGATCGTAACGATGACTACAATATCTGGTATGATTATGCGAAAGAAACCGCCGAAAAACAGAAACTCATTCTTGTGCATGGTGCGGAAATCACCAAATCCAAGCTGCCGCCGGGACATTTCAACGCTCTGTTCATTAAAGATGTCAATCCGATAGCGGGCGTACAGAACGATATCAACAAAATGTTCGAGGAGACCGTCAAACAAGGCGGTTTTCTGCAATGGAACCATCCCGGTTGGGGAGGGCAACTCCCCAAGGGAACACCATTGACGTTTTTCCCGCAGCATGAGGAATTTTTCCGAAACGGTTTTCTGCATGGAATTGAAACCTTCAACGGAAAGGAATTTTACCCGTCGGTCTGTCAATGGTGCGAGTCAAAGGATCTGGCGGTCATTGCCAACAGTGACATTCACGGCAGTGAGTTTGAAACCTATGGCGTCCGCAATTCACTCCGTCCGATGACCTTGATTCTTGCCAAAGAACGAACGTATGATTCCATTAAAGAAGCGTTCTTTGCCAAACGAACCATCGCCAGTGCCGCAGGAATGATTATCGGTCGTGAAAAGTGGGTCAAACCGCTCTTCAAAGCTTGTGTTGAAATCCGCAAGGAAGGCGGAAAAGGGAGACTCGTCAACAAAAGCAGCCTTCCGATGACAATCGCTTACGCCGAGCAGACGGTAAAACTCGGACCGCTTGGAACCTCGGAACTGCAACTCACTGCCGCCGAAAGCAAGCTGTGCGTCGTCAACTGGTGTACGATCGGCAGCAAATCGCTTGTGGTGGACATTGAAGTTTAATATGTCTTTTTTACCAACATCACCGCTGAAAAACCTTGTACGCCGCGCGGAGCTGATTCGCAGAATTCGGACGTTCTTCGACGGGCATGGTTTTATTGAGGTCGAAACGCCGGTTCTTTCACAGGATATTGTGGTTGACAGGCATTTGGAACCGTTCACCGTTGACATCCGTAATACGGCGTATTATTTGCAGACATCGCCGGAGTTTGCGCTCAAGCGGCTTCTCGCGGCAGGCATGACGGCGATTTATCAGATCGGTCCTGTCTTCCGCCGGGGAGATCGCGGTACGGTGCATAATCATGAATTTACGATGCTGGAGTGGTACCGTGTCGGTGAGGACTATCTTGCGGGAATGCGGTTTCTCAGTGAACTTATTGATGCAGTGTTGAATCGCGAACCGGCGGAATCTGTCACGCTACGATCACTGTTTTTGCAACATGCCGGAATGAATCCGCATACGTGTGGTGTGACGGAGTTTCAAAATTTTGCGAAGGAAACGGACATGGTTTTTCCTGGCTCTTACCGCACGGGTGAGGCATATCGTGAGGACTGGACGGACCTGATTTTTTCGGAAAGGATTCAGCCGAAACTTGGCTTTTTGCAGCCGCTGATCGTGTATGACTACCCTGACACGCAGCCGCAGCTTGCCCGGACAGTGTTTCTGCCGGAGGAAAAAATCACCGTTTCGCAACGCTTTGAACTCTTTATTGACGGTATGGAACTGGCGAACGGGTATCATGAACTGCTTGATCCGTCAGAACTCAAGCAGCGGTTTGAGCGAATCAACACGCTCCGGAAACTTGACGGGAAAAAGAGTCTTCCCGTGGAAAGCCGGCTTCTCGCCGCGATGCGGCACGGACTTCCGCCATGCAGCGGTACGGCACTGGGACTCGACCGTCTTGTGATGGTCGCTCTCGGCGCGAAGAGCATTGACGAGGTGATTCCTTTCCCGTTGGAAAACGCATAAAAAAGAAGGATTTCGGAAGGGGTGATACAAAGAGAAACATGTTTCTATGGATCATCTTTTCCAACCGTTTGCGTTGGAGGTGTTGTTCCGCTCGCGGACTCCAGCGGTCGCGAGCCGCGACGGGGCAACATGCTGTTCCATCGCAGTTGCCTCATGGTCACTGCGTTCCATTCGGCCTCCGATGGAAAATCTTTCCAACGAATTCTATACCTTATAACGCCATTAATTGCCCCTTTTTAAGTTTTTGGAAATTGAGTTGCATGAGTGTGTCGAGTTCGGATTGATAATCGGTTTCGACACGGCTCAGACAATCATTGATGCCCGACGTAAAATATTGTAAAGACATTTCTTCTTAACCAATTTCCATAACCGTTCCATCCAATTCAAATTCGGGGAATAGCTCGGAAGAAATTGTAACGTGATTCCCAAGTCCTTCGCCAAGCCCTCCACGAGTTTGCAACGTTGATAAAGTGCATTGTCCAGTACGATTACGATTGGCCGCCCCGCCTATTGCACGGACAATTTTCGCAACATCTCGCATACGGTCGCCGCCGTAATGTCACCGTCGTTCACGACGACGGTCCATTGTTCGCTGATCGCGTTGCAGGCTCCCGGAACATTCCAAAGTTTTCGCCCCGAAGGACTGCGAAGGAAAATTCGGGTGAAACACCATAAGTACCCAAGAAACGCCGCTTGAACAAAATGGACTCCATCCATGAACAACACCGTCTCGCCCGCTTTTGACCGATTTCCGCCCCCCGGCAACGCACGGGCGTTGCATCCCGGTAGGCTCCCGGCTTCTTCGAGACGATTGCTTTCCGATGGAAAATCTTTCCAATAGGAGGCCGAATGGAACGTAGTGACCATGAGGCAGCCGGATGCAACGGCACGCTGCCCGTCCCGAAACAATAACCCGCTTCCGATGGTCGCTAGTATTTGGTGAGCGGAACAACGTCTTTTGTGGAGTGATTGGAAGAAAAGCTATCCGGGTGATCTCAACGTGACTTCATGAACCGTTTCCCGCATAGGACTTATAAAAGATGCCTCCGGCGGGCAGCGGTAGGCCGCTGCACCCCTGATGGAGCTGCCGCTCCGAGAACCACGAACCCGTTCGCGTTGCTCACTGGAATCCGCGAGCGGAACAACGATTCCAACGGAAGCGGCTGGAAAGATTGTCCAACGGAAAGCGAACCGAACGCAGTGAGCGTGAACATGCCGGCCGTGAACGTATCAGACCGCAATGTCCGTCCCGCGGCGTTTCTTACGGAAGACGGAAACCCCCATAACACCCAGACTTCCGAATGTCCAAAAGAGAAGAGCCGCCGGTTCAGGTACCGTTTCGGCGGGATTGTTTGAAACCTTCGCCAGATAGAGAAAGTCCTGCATGGAAGAACCGTTCGATTGCTGCATCTGGACGGCGAACACGGCGTAACCATCTGTATCGCCATTAACATTACTGCCGACCTGATAATTTTGCAACCAGTAATCAACAGTATTTGACGCAAGCATTTGTGAGACATACTTGTTGTTTCCAGCGGTCAAACCGGAATGATTTTCGCCGATCATGATGTACATTGCGTTCTGCAGTTCCACAAAATCCGCGTCACGGTTTGCACCTGTATAGGCAAAATTCGATAATTGCCCCGTGGCAAACTGTTGATACAACCAGGCGACACCATTGGTCACAACATTGCCGATACTGGTTTGGGTTGTTCCGTTCGTGTTGTAATTCAACCTGCCGTACTGGGAAACGGCTGTACTGACAGGCTCATGCCCTTCAATACAAAAAGTGCTGAATGCTGTCCCCGAAGCGGTGTTGTGACCTGTATATGCCGCCAAAGAAGGCGCAGAACCTGAAGGTGCCGTGAGTTTGACTTCATAGCCGTAATTATTATTGGCCGTGGAGTATGTCAGTAATGTTCCTTTCCCGTTGTTTTTGCTGTTAAAATTGTTGAGAATGTTACTGATTTCACTGCTGATATCGGCAAACACCATTCCGGAGCCGAATGCAACTACAGCGGTCACAGCAACCATGAATAAAAGTTTTTTCATTATCCTGACCCTTTGCGAAAAAGTTTATCTTGCTTATTGGAGTGTAATGACTCCTTGGACTAATGAATATTTTACATAAATTTGACAGAAATACAAATCAAAAATGATAAAAAAAGAGGAAAAATCGTATCAATTTTGCTTAAATACTGCAATTTTTTCGTATTTATTGTCACAAAACCTGTAAAATTTTCCATTCGAGTCAGATAGAACAACCCCGCGAGGTACGAAACGGGGCTTCTGATAATTGACGTTGAAACGGTATACAGCCGTCTATTCTTTCACGCGTTCAATGTATGCGCCGGTTCGAGTGTCAACACGGATCAGCTCGCCCATCTCGACAAAGTTCGGAACGTAAATCTCCGCACCGGTATCGACTTTCGCCGGTTTCGTCACATTGGTCGCCGTATTTCCGCGGACGCCCGGCTCGGTGTACTCCACCCGAAGCACAACGTGATTCGGCGGCGTCATTCCTATCGGCGCATTATTGAAAAGGAGCATCTTACAATCCATGTCCGACTTCAGATACTTCCACGCATCGTCAATCGCGTCCTTGCTCAACTCGTACTGTTCGTAGGTTTTGTTGTCCATGAAGATGTATTCGTCTCCCTGGGCATAGAGGAATTTGGCGTCGATTTCGCCGATGTCCGCCGCTTCCAAAGCGTCGCCGCTTTTGTAGGTGCGGTCGAGAATCGTCCCTTTGAGAAGGTTGCGGAGCTTGCATTTGTAAAGCGCCTGACCTTTGCCCGGCTTCACAAAATTGCACTCCGCCATAATATAAGGGTCGCCGTCAATCTGAACTTTAAGACCTTTGCGAAAATCACTTGTGCTGTAACTGGCCATGAATCAATTCCTTCTTATAATCTATAGGTGTTTCAAATCTGTTTTTAATGGTTGTAAAAAAATGTCCGAGTCCGACTTTTGGCAAAAGCAGCTTCAGGACGCCGTGACCGATCCTGCGGAACTCGTGCGTTCCCTCCGGCTTCCCGAAGACGCCGTGTCGGCTGAGGCGGCTCGCCGTTATCCGGTTTTTGTGACTCGAAGTTACCTCCGCCGCATGGAACCGGGAAACTTGAACGATCCGTTGCTTCTTCAAGTGCTTCCCCGGGAAGCGGAACTTTCCGAACATGCGGATTTCTGTTGCGACCCGCTCGGTGAGCTGGAAAATCCCGACCAATGTCCTGATGTTCTCCAAAAATATCAGGGCCGCGTACTTCTTTTGACAACGGATTCCTGTGCCGTCCACTGCCGATTCTGTTTCCGGCGTCATTTTCCGAAAAAACATCACTCACTTGAGCATGTTTTTACAGAAAACCGCCTTCGAAATCCTGACATGCGCGAAGTGATTCTCAGCGGAGGCGACCCGTTGATGCTCACCGACCGACAACTGAAAAAGCTGTTTTATTATATGGAAGAGTTGCCGCATGTGAATAGGGTCAGGGTTCACACTCGATTGCCGGTCATGATTCCGGAACGGGTGACGGAGGAATTGCTCGGTCTTTTTCAAAAGTTTCGGCAGTCTGCGGCAAACAGGTCGGCTTTCCTGGTTCTGCATGTGAATCATCCGAACGAACTCGCCCCGGAGGTGCTTGCGGCGGTCGGAAAAATGGCCGATTCCGGTATGCCTGTCCTGAGTCAGACCGTGCTTTTGAAAGGAATCAACGATAATTTTGCGACGCTTTTCGAACTTTTTGAAAAACTTGTCAACAATCGGGCGATTCCTTACTACCTTCATCAGCTTGACCGTGTTGCCGGAGCTTCCCATTTTGAAGTTCCGATGGAGCAGGGGCTGTGTCTTTTACGGAAACTTCAGGATTCCCTTCCGGGCTTTGCCGTTCCGCGATACGTTCAGGAAACCGCCGGAATGCCGGGTAAGGTGCATCTGCCGCGGAGCGGTGAGTAGAGGAGTAGAATGGAGTCCATCTGACGTGATTGTTCCGGCAAAAACGTTCCACCCTTTGTACGGGTGGAACTTAAAGTTTAACCGGTATTGGCGGCGGCCTTTGACAAGCGTGCCGCTTCACATCGGACAATGAGAAAATCTGACATTATTCATCATCTGTTTCGTCATCTTCCTCTTCTTCATCGTCCATGTCTTCTTCGTACTCCTCATCTTCCCCGTCTCCCTGATCAAAGATTGAGCCGTTGAGTATCGCATTCGTGATCAGTGCCAGTGCCTGTCCATGTTTTTCAAAGAATTTCGCGTTGATTTCCAGTAATAACTGATTCTTTTTCACCTGGGGAAACAAATCTTTCAGGATTGGTTTCAAAAGAAGTTCGGAGACTTCTTCTTCTATTTCGCTGTCAAGAGTTTCCGGCAAAAGCGTCAAAAGTGTTTTTGAAAAAGCGGCGGCTTTTTGGGCGGAATTTTCATTGTCGAATTGGGTAACAACACTCAACCGCAATGCGGCAGGATCACATCCCAATGAGGCAAATTCCACTTTCGGGAGCAATTTCAAGAATGTGTTGATTTGTTCTTCGTCAGCGATGTCCGCAAGCGATTCGGACTGTTCGAGAACAGACGAAAGCAAGACCTCCAAACCGGCGGTCACTGCTGCGGACGGCGTATAAACGAATTGAACCGGAAGTTTCGAGTGAAGTTTCAGAGCCGCATCAATTTCAGGACGTTTTTCTGCCGGCAGTTCGTCGAACGCTTCGAGGAATGTTTCCGCTTCCTCATCGCTTGCGCAGTAAACAAAATAGGCCCAGCCGTCTTTCGTACCGGCAAAATCGAGCGAAGCTTCCTGAAATTGCTCTTCGACATCTTCGTCCATCTCCGTTTGACCGGGAATCGCAACAATCAACGGGTAGTCCTCCAGTAATTCTATGACCGAAATCACGTAAATTTCATTGATGCCGGCTTCAAGGAATTTGTTTAACGCTTGCTTGGCAAGTTTTTTCTGACCGGCAACCTGTGTTTTGATTTCTTTTTTAGTCTCTGCCAACGCATCTTCATCGTCTTCGAGAGCGGCGGACGCCGTCGCAACCACCTGTTGTGCAATGGCATCGACATCAAGACCTTTCAGATTGATGCGCCCCAGAAATAACGTGTTTTCCTTCAGCAGCGGAGCGATCGCAGAAGTTTCCGCCCGGACGGTGGAAAGACCGGCAAGGGAAATCAGCATGACCGTCAGGACGGCGTGAAAAGGAACGTGGAAACGGATTCTTTTTGACATTGGTTTTTCTCCTGTTTGTAAAGGATGGGAAATGGTCAGGCGGCGGAACCGCCCGATACAAGTTGTTAAATACTGCAAAAACGTGTTACCGAAACTCGTGCTGAGGAAAACGAGCGGAACGGTGACACAAGAAATTGTTACGCCAAAACGCCGGAAACGAACCGGTCTTGTTTTGAACAGACAGAACGAAGCCCAAAGAATATTTTCTGCAATGCTCCGTCGTAAATATCGAAAGAACCGGGATATTCCGGTGAGTCGATTAAGAAGATTTCGTAAAATGGGGGGGGGGGTAACTGGAAGGTTTTGCATTGTTTACACCGTTTTGGAGTGTTATTCTAGGAATGGAAGTGTTATCGGTACGGAATCATAAAAACTTGGCGAAAAATATCTTTTTTTCCGTGAACCTTTTCCTTGCATGCGGCGTATAACTTGTGGAAATGTCGCATGTTACGGAAAGAATCCCTTGTGTAGTCTATCTACATTGTTTATTTTAAAGGCGGAAAATAATCATGAGGTAAATAATACGCTTTGTGATCATGAAACCTTGCAGAAAAGAAGATTTCCGATAAAATGCAGCCTGGAATCGACAACACTGTGAAAATTTGGAGTATATTTGTGTTGTGGTGTCTCAGCCGTCTGATTATACTGGAAATGATGAGTATTTTCAAAAATGTCCGTGTGTTGACGGAAGACACTGTCAGAAAAAAGGAGTTGGAGGAATCATAATCAATGAGTGCAGTGACTTATTTTATTCAGTCGTGCCCCACATGCGGGCGAAGGTTGCAGATTCGTGTCGAATATTTGGGGCGGGATGTGAGCTGCTATCATTGCAGTGCAAGATTTCCCGCCGACTGCACGCCGCCCGGCGTGAGTGTTCCTTCTTTAACACTCAGTGATTTGACTGCCGGTAATGATTCCCTTCTGGACAACTGTACCTGTCGATGATTTCCGCGGCATCAATACCCCCGACGGGTCAAACATTCGTTCATTCATTTGCCGCCGACAATCGGGACGGCACGGGGAAAAATGTAGTAAAACCGAGGCGTGACCAGGTTGTTCGCCAATTCCGGTGAAAGCATTGCCGATGGACGGACCTCTTGGGATTTCGAGCCGAGCAGATAGTCCATCGCCGTTTTGGGAAGAACGTATTTCACCGTTTTGTAACTTCCGGCAGACAGGTTGGCGAGTTCTCCGGCACGCGACACCGCATCTTCGACGAAACCTATTTTGTCGACAAGTCCGTTATCGACCGCCTGAAGTGCCGTGTAAACCTGACCGGTCGCCAGCTCCTCAATTTTTGCCGGAGTCAGTTGGGGACGTCCTTCATGCACAACTTCCTTGAAACGCAGGAACATGTCATCAATGAGTTGCTGAAAGACCTCTTTTTCTTCCGGTGTCATTTTCCGGGTCGGATCGCCCATGGACTTCATCGGACCGCTGGTAACCGGATTCGAGTGCAGCCCGATTTTGTCGCACAGTTCGGAAAAATCATAGAGGCTGGCAATGACACCGATAGAACCGGTGGTCGTTGTCCGTTCGGCGAAAATTTCCTGACCTGTCACGGAAAGATAGTACCCTCCGCTGGTGGCCATGCTTCCCATACTGACAACGACAGGCACGTTTTTATTTGCTTTGAACTGCTGAATTTTGTGGTGATAGTAGTCGCTTCCCGAAACCGTTCCGCCGGGAGAATCAATCCTCAGCACGACCGCTTTCACCTTCGGATCGGTTTCGGCGGCATTGAGCTGTTTGATGAACGAACCTTCCTCATCACCGACAATCACACCGGAAAGCGTAATGACGGCGATCTTGTCTGTTGCCTTGTCCGGACCGGAAACGTGTTTCTCCGTCACCTCGAATCCGGCATCTCCGTGAAACAGGTATCCCAGCATTGAAAAACAGCCTGCCATCACAATACAAATAACGGCGATTTTCAGAAAAAACGAGAGCAGCCCCGGCAAGCAGCCGTTGACCGCCGGCGAACCTCCGGACGGTTGACGGTAAACAACGGCGGGACGCTCATGATGATCGTGAGTTTGATCTTGTGACATATTCAGATTCCTTCGAGTTTGTACTTGACGAAAACAGTGGTTTTGGTTTAATCGCTATAATCAGAGGTGTCAATACTCAATTCTTCGATTCTTTTCAAATGAAGTTTTTTGTTTTCGTATTCCAGCAACACGCTGAAATCAAAGGCAAAACTGTCATGAAGAATGTTCCCCTCTTCTTTATCATCATGACCGTATTGCAAAGAGGCAGTCATGACGCCACTCCCTTTGACGTGAATATCGCCGTTTTCCACCGAGATTTCATCAATCACGATATCAGAGACGGAATCGAAAGAAGAATGACCTGGAAGTTTTTCAATCTCATCAGGTGGATTATTGGAAAAATAACCGGTCAGTAAATCTTCAAGTTCCGCAATGACCAGTTTCTTTTCTCTGGGAGGTGCCGCAATTGCCACTAGAAGTTTATAATTCCCCAATGACTTCACATAGCTTGCAAGCTGTTCAATATTTTCTTTTTGTCCTGAAGACAGTGTATTATTTCGCAGTTTGACTTCAATAACGAGATTTTCTTCTCCTTTTTGAGCCAGAATGTCCGCGTAGAATCTTCCCAAGAAAACATTTTTCCGCACCTGATACCCGTGTTTTCTGTAATCGTCACATATCTGATTGATCGCAGCATCATAAAAATACTCAGTCAGGTTTCGTTCTTTAATTTCCATTGTTTTCGATACCAAATTTGTAAAGTGAGTAACTTAAATGACCACATTCAATATAGATAATATGATCTTCCTCTTCTATAGCGGACAGTAATTGGACAACCATATTTTCTTTGAGGTTTGAAAAATCCAATAAAGTGGGAGACGGGCGTGAAATATCGAAAGTTCCGGCAACTCTCATTTTTACCTGGTTGTCATTGGCATATAATTTTCCGGTCAAAGAATCCCAGACCGGTTTACTGATGTTATCGGCGTCAATACCACTGTTTTTTTTGTAAAAATAGTAAACGAT
The DNA here is from genome assembly GCA_031274255.1 of Planctomycetaceae bacterium. GTDB lineage: Bacteria > Planctomycetota > Planctomycetia > Pirellulales > Thermoguttaceae > WRMR01. Next base: position 11,566 of record JAISQK010000145.1, read on the forward strand.
TCCATACAAATCACTGTTCAACAACGCAAAATCAGGCCAAAACAATTCCAATGCCCGGTGAATATGCCAGGCATAAGAATCTTTTTCAGGTATATTCCCTTTATTTGGCGATCTATAACTGTTAAACGATTTTGCCTTTTTTTTAACAATAAAATTATACATTGTTTCTGATGTCTGAAAATGGCGATCAATACGTGTCCATTTCCTTTTGAAGGCGTCTGAGTTCGCGGGCAGTGGTGTCAATGGTGTAGCGGATTTCCTCCTCATTGTGCGCCGACGTGATGAAGAACCGCAGCCGCGCCGCCCTTTCCTCCACCGCCGGATAAAGGATCGGCTGCACATTGACCCCGCAATCATACAGTGCCTTCGACATCATCACGCTCAACATGGAATTTCCCAAAATCACTGGAATCACCGCGGAATCCCTGCTCAGACCGGTATTGAGTCCCTGTTCTTTGGCCAGTGTCAGGAAAAGTCTGCTGTTTTCGCGGAGTTTGTCCACTCGCTGCGGTTCCTGTTCCAACAGTTTCAGTGCCGCAAGGGCCGCCGCGGTATTGGGAGGCGAAAGTCCGACGCTGAACACAAAACCGGGTGCCGTGAATTTCAGGTACTCAATCAGTTCCTTGCGGCCGGAAATGTAACCGCCGCAACTGGCGAAGGTTTTACTCAGTGTACACATCCAGAGATCGACATCTTTCCGGTCAACGTGAAAATGTTCGCCGAGACCTCGTCCGGTTTTTCCCAAAACGCCGATGGAATGCGCCTCATCAATCATAATCAACGTTTTGTACTGTTTTTTCAGGGCAATCATCCGCTCCAGATCAGGGGAGTCGCCGTCCATGCTGTAAACTCCCTCCGCGACCATCAGGACACGGCGGTACTCTCCGCGATGTTTTTTCAGAATCCATTCCGCGGCGTCAAGGTCGTTGTGCGGGAACGGACGCCGTCTTGCGCCGCTCAAAATCGCTCCCTGAACGATACTGTTGTGCGAAAGAGCGTCCATTAAAATCATGTCATTGTCATTAAGGAGATGTCCGATGACGGATTCATTGGTGGAATGTCCGCCGACCATGACGATGGTGTCTTCCGTTCCGAGAAATTTGGAGATTTCGTTCTCCAGTTCGCGGTGCAGCGGCTTTTCGCCGGAAACAAGACGGCTCGCCGAAACACTGGTTCCATATCTGGCACACGCTTCCTGGGCCGCTTTCGTGACCACAGGATCGCCCGACATGTTCACGTAATTGTAAGAGGAAAAGTTGATCAGTTCCTTGCCGGCAATAATGGTTTTATCGTTCGTCACCGACTCATGAACATCAAAGAAACGGTTGAGCCCTAACGAATCCGCCAAGTCAAGCCGTTGACGCAGGGCCTTGTATTCCGGGAATTGTGCGATTTCGTGCCAGTCGTCCGGAATCGCTTCAATCGTAGGAAGTTCCGCGCGGACCACCGGACGCATTCCGCCGCCGAGATACTTTTGAACAGCTTCCACCACTTCACGGGCGGTGTACAGTGTCGGAAGCACCGATTCAGGAAACTGACCGCCGAAACGGTCTTCCAGTGACGCGAGAACTTCCATCCGTTCGAGAGAATCAAGTCCGAGCGTGGTAATGTCGGTGTCAAGCGTGAGTCCCTGTGTGCGTTCCCGTCCGACTTTGCGGACTTCTTCCAGAACCGTTTCCGCCGTATTTTCGAATGTGCCGGGAAAGACCGTGGTCGTTTTTCCCGACGCGGCGGGGTCTTCCGAAAGAACCGGCATTTGATCCTTGAGAACCTTCGCCCGTTCCTCCGCTTCCGCGGCACGAGCCTTGAGCCGCTCCGCAATCAGACGGTCGCCGGGTGCCACGAGTTTGATAGAATCGTCACGGTCGAGAAATTCTTTCTTGGCAAGCGGCGAACCTTGCGCCGTCCACTGTTCAATCCTTTTGAGCGTTCCCGCGATGAAATCTTCACGGCATCGGTGACGCTGGATTTTACCGCTTGATGTCTTCGGAATGCTCCCCGATTTGAGCAGCACGATCGCATCCGGCGCGATCTCATGTTCCTGGGCCACCGCCGTGCGGATCTCGTTGAAAAGTCTGTCAAGTGTTTCACGCTCCAGTGTGAATGTCCGGTCAATCTCCTGAACAATGACCAGCCGTTCGGAATGTCCGTCATCCACCATGAACGCACCGCCGCTTCCGATACGAAGTGCCGGATCCACTTTTTGCACCGTCGCCTCAATGTCCTGCGGATAAACATTGACGCCGTGAATGATAATCAGGTCCTTGATTCTTCCGGTGATGAAAAACTCATCGTTTTGCACGAAACCGAGGTCACCTGTCCGCATGAAAGGTCCCTCTCCGGTGTCTTTGATGTAAGCCCGAAAGGTGTAGTCTGTCGCTTGTTCCGCGTTCCAATACCCTTGCGCGACACTCGGACCGCACACCCAAATCTCACCGACATGTCCTTCTTCACACTCCCGTTCCGTTTCCGGGTCAACGATGGCCGTCCGCTGATCAATCAGGTTACGTCCGCTGGAAACGAGCCATCGGACTTTTTCCGCGTTGTCCGATGCCGGAACCGCCGCTCCATTGGCCAGTGAGTCGGCATCAATCGCGCGGATGAGCGGTTTTTTCCCGAGTATCCCTCCTGTCACAATCAACGTCGCTTCCGCAAGACCGAAACACGGATAAAACGACTCGTACCGGAAACCGCAACGTTCAAATTTCCGTGCGAAATTATCCAGTGTCTCCGCCTGAACCGGTTCCGCTCCGTTGAAAGCTACCTTCCAGTAGCTTAAATCCAACAGATCCAACTGCTCCTCCGAAATCTGCCGCACACACAAATCGTACGCGAAATTCGGTCCGCCGCTGGTCGACGCCTGATAACGGGTGATTGCGGAGAGCCATCGGAACGGTTTTTGCAGAAACGAAAGCGGCGACATCAGAATATTGGGACACCCGCAATAAATCGGCTGTAAAATTCCGCCGATCAGTCCCATGTCGTGGTAACTCGGCAGCCAAAAGACGCCCCGATTCGAACGGGTGTGTTCAAAAGCGTCATGAATCAACCTTGAATTATGAATTAAATTTCCGTGACTGAGAATCACTCCTTTAGGAACACCGGTTGAGCCGGACGTGTATTGAAGAAACGCAGTTGTGAACTCGGAAATTTCCGGGGAAACCCAGTTGGCTTCGATTCCGGTTTCCATGTCCGTCGTTGCGAGCCACTCCAGCCGATTCAAGTCAGGTGTGTCCGAAATCAAATCCCTGACCCGCTCCAAAACCTCGCCTGTCGTCAGCGCGACACTTGCTTCCGCGCTCGACGCCACCGCCTGAATTCTCACCATCGACCGGTTCCGCCGCGGCGGATAAACCGGCACGGCAATCGCTCCGGCGTACAGACATCCGAAAAATGCGGCGATAAAGTCAATCCCCGGCGGATAAAGGAGGAGTACGCGTTTTCCTTCCATTTTGCGGATTTGCAACCACGCTCCGATCGCACGGGAACGCCGGTCCAACTCGAAATAGGTCAGCGGAATTTCCTCGTCCACCCCATTGGCAAGGTAAATGAACGCCACGTCTTCCTGCTGAACATGCGTCCGGTAGCGGAGCAGCTCAACAAGTGTGGAAGGACCAAAAATTGTGGGAGAAAATTTTTCGTTGCGCAATTTAACTGCCTCTCTAGAGCAAGTGGAGTGATTCACGACACATTATTGATGTTGGACTTATTTTTCTAAACTTCCTGTTTTAACCCGTTTTAACAAAAACAGCCGATTCCGCGCCGCGAACAGACAACTCTCTTACACGGTTAATCGTTAAAACCGGCAAAAATGATTATCTCTGTTTCCGTGATTGTGTCAAAATTGGAAAAAATGTCTTCGGTAAAAAGCTTATTATCGGCAAAATTCAACAGAAAAACGCAAAATAGCCCATTTTATCGTGACCTGTCTCAATAAATTGAGTATAATAGTCATAAATTTCACAGTTCAATCTTTTTTATCTTTGTATATTCTCTCATTTTTTTCCCAAAATCCAAGGGGGCAAGGGGACATTTATGACAATCCGCGTAATTTGCAAAAAATGTAACAGTAAGTTGGACGCGAAAGACGAACTTCTCGGACAGGTAAAATTGTGTCCGAAATGCAAAAATCCAGTGAAAATCATTCCTGAAACACCGCCGCGGGAAGTTCCGATGAAAGCGGAAATCATTTCTGAAAATCGGACAGATAATAATCCGCCACTCGCCGCGGGCAAGATTTCCCGTGAGTTGAATGTTCACAGCAAATACTGCATCTGCACGGAAGAGCGTCTTGTCGCAACGTGGGAAATCGGCAAAGGCTGGGCTTACAATGCCGGAACAGGTTTCGTCAATGCCGCGAAAAACAGCAACATCATTCCTGAAACCGGCGACTTCACACTGGTGGAAATTGCGGTCGAAGAGGCGGACGACGGTGTGAAACGCCCTTCCCATGTCAAGGCGTATGAACTGACCTCACGCCGGGCGCTTCCCGCGATTGCCCAGGGAGACAATCCGATTCTGGAAAAGATCACTTCGGAAAAGACTTTGTCGAAAATTCAGAAAGGACTCGTGCTTGATTTTCTGCGAACCGTCTACATGCCGGACTTCCTCTATGAATCCAAAGGCTTGATTCATTTCCTGCGGGAGGATTGACCTGTCGGAAATTTGCTGCCGGGTTGCACAAAATCACACAGACTTGATGTATTGACTTGTGGCTATTATAATGTTAAACAAATCAAAAACAGGAGAATCACATGAAAAAAACGGTGACCATTGAACTGCCGGAGCAGCAAACGATTGAAGAAGTGAAAAAAGATTTGGAAAATCGACGAAGCCGTTTGCGGATAACAACGGAAAAACATTTACCTCCTGAAATTTTTTTCGGCATTGTCATAGGTCTTTTGTTATATTCGTGGATACTGATTGTGACACATGGTTGGGCATCATTTGGGGTTTACCCGTTTCTGTCTTTAATAACAGGAGGAATTGGCGGGATTCTGTGGTTCGTTCGTAAAAAGATATCGGGAAAACAGATGGTTTCTTCAAAAAGATACAGTAAATATCTCACGGTGAAAATATTTGTTATCGTTTGTTTCCTTTGTATTTTTCTGCCATATCTTACGGTGAAAGGATATTATCTGATTCGAGTTGCCAACATCCCCATTCCCTCCGGTCTGACGCGAACTCAAACAAAAACACTTGTCTTTGGTTATGATGACGGTGCCGGTTATTTTATCGAAATGGAAGGCAATGTTGCAACCCCAAAAGTGTTTCAGTTCTACCGGCAATATCTCGAACAGCAAAATTGGCAGGAGAAAGTGAAAGGACATGAGTCATTATTTTCCCGTAAGAATGAGATGACTTTCTACAAAAAAGGAGGACATCGAATGATTCGTGTCGGCCGTAGAGATTATCTTTCTGAGAAAACCAAGACAAAGAAGTTTTACTTTGCATACAGTTCCTACTGAGAAAACCTTTAAAATCATCCATGAAGCAGGAGACATGTCATCATGATCGACAGAGAAGCACGGAATGAATTATTGCAGATCCTCAATGACGGCATGGACGAAAAAATTTCACCTGAAGAGTTTGCCGCGGTTTTCTTTGGTAAAATTGCCAGAAAAACAAAAGACGAACTCATAAGAGCCGTTGATTTGTGGTTTTCCGGCATTTTTATTGATGGTTCCGTTCCTTGTCATCTGCAATCGGATTGTGTCACCTGGAAATTTTTCAACCGTATCCGGCTGCTGCTGGAGTCTGACGCGGAATGCAAAACCGAAAAAGCCGGACCACCCCGATCGACCGTCCGACGGATCACAGGAAGAATGATCCTCATCACCTTGATTTGCGGATGCGGCTTCACGGTTTCCCACACGCCCGGGATGTTTGGGGACGGCCTTCTTATTTGGGGGATGCTTTGGTATGTTTTATGCGGCATTTCCCTGTTTATCACGATCCTTTTGAAAAAACGGCCGGAGGAACCGGAACAAAACGGCCTTACGATGGAGTGTTATCCGCTGGAATCCTTTGAGGAACTGATGAGGTTACGCCGTTCCGTGCCGGATTTTTGCAGCAAGCGGTTTCCCCGCAAACCGCTGGTGAGAAAACAGAGAAATGCGTTGTTCCGGTTTTTGGTCGAAACCCAATGTCCGGCATGGGTTGACCGGATCGGTGATGCGTTTATCACCTGGTTTTACATGATGTTGTTTCCCTTTTCTCTACTTTGTCTTTGGCCGATCGTTGCGGGGATGTTCTTCATCGAATGGAAGGAACGCCGGCTTATTCTTCCTGAAACGAATCAACCGTAACAGAGTCCGGGTCGCGAGCCACGACGGCAGCGTGGCACGTTGCACCACAGCCGCCTCATCGTCACTGCGTTCCATTCGGTCTCCGTTGGATACGTTTTTCCGACCAGCGACTAACTGGAGGCAGCATGTTGCTGCACCGCAGTATGCCTTCGGCCTCCTATTGGAAAGATTTTCCATCAGAGGGCGAACCGAACGCAATGAGTGTGAGCCTACAGGGATGCAACGCTCGTGCGTTGTTGCCCGCCGGAGGCAAAGATCACTCCTCAAATAAGGATTTACTGTCCTCCAGTCGCTCAATATTGTCCGCCCATTGTTTACTACAGTCCTCCAATTTCCTTTTGTAGCCCTACAATTCCCTTTTGTTCCGGTGCAATTCCCTATTGCCAAGTGTCTTTTCGTTCTGTTTGGGCGGAAAAAGGCTGCGATTCCGTCACAACCGACCGCGAGCCGCGGCAAGCGATAGCCTTCCAGTCTCTACGAGACGATCGGTGTCGGTTGGAAAAATCTTTCCAACCGCAAAAGGGGTACTTTTTCGGAAAAACCAGTACATTTTTTCCCCTCGGAAGCCCTGAATCACCACTTGGAACCTCAATATTCTCTCTCGGAAGCTCAATATCCGGCGTTGGAAGTCCGAAACCGGACATCGGAACCTCAAAATCCGCTCTCGGATGTTCAGAAGAAATGCCTCCGGATGGCAGCATAAAGGCCACTGCACTTCATTAGCCTCCCAGCTTCGCGGTCGGGCAAAGTGACGTTGCTCACTGTTATCAATAGGTGGAAAAATGTTTTCAACGGAAACCGAATGGAACGCAGTGATCATGAGGCAAGTGCGGTACAGCGTGCCACGCTGCCGCTGCCGGTAATTTTTTTATTTTTGATTGATTCTTCTTTTTTTGAAAAATCTTTTTCCCGCCATTTGAAAAATTTGTTGAGTTTCTGTAAAATAGGGATAATTCGGGAAACCGATTTGTACAAGATTCAACATTACAGCGGACAGAAATTCCTCTGTCCCGAAACTTTTTACAAGGAGAACTCACATGGGAAGACCTGTCACTCTCTGCTCCGGTCAATGGGCAGACTTGAAACTTGAAAATCTTGTGGACAAAGTCGTGGATTTCGGCTACGACGGCATTGAACTGGCCTGTTGGGGCGACCATTTTGAGGTCGAAAAAGCCCTGTCGCAAGACGATTACTGTGCTAAAAAATGGGATTTACTGAAATCCAAAGGGCTTCAGTGTTACGCGATCAGCAACCACATTGTCGGTCAGGGAATCTGCGATGTTATTGACGAACGCCACAAATCCATTCTGACGGAGGCTCTCTGGGGCGACGGCAACCCCGCAGGGGTCAACCAGCGTTGTGCCGACGCCATGAAAGATGCCGCCCGTGCCGCTCAAAAACTCGGCGTCAAGGTGGTCAACGGGTTCACCGGCTCCAGCATTTGGCAGTATTTTTATTCCTACCCGCCGGTTCCGCCGAGTTGGATCAAAGACGGCTTCAAACTCTTCGCCGACCGCTTTCATCCGATTCTTGACGTCTTCGGAGAATGCGGCGTGAAATTCGCTCTTGAAGTTCACCCGACCGAAATCGCCTACGACCTTTACACGGCGGAAATGGCTCTCGACGCGATCGGCTGGCGTGAAGAATTCGGCTTCAACTTCGATCCGAGTCACCTGGAATGGCAAGGGGTCGATTCGGTGCAGTTCATCCGCCGGTTCGGAGAACGTATCCATCATGTTCACATCAAAGACGCCATTGTGACTCTCGACGGCACTCAGGGAATTCTGGCAAGTCACATCAACTTCGGCGATTACCGCCGCGGCTGGCAGTTCCGTTCGCCGGGACATGGTTCCGTCAACTTCGAGGAAATCATCCGCGCACTGAACGATGTCGGATACAAAGGACCGCTTTCCGTCGAATGGGAAGATTCCGGTATGGAACGTGAAGCCGGTGCCAGGGAATCGTGCCAGCTCGTCCGTAAATGGGATTTTCCCCCCAGTGATTTTGCGTTCGACTCCGCATTCGACACCTCCGCCCAGCAGCAAGGGTAAGATTTTATTGCGGTCAACATAAAGCGGGAATGTGTCCGGTAAATCGCCTGCCCCGCCGATATTGAGTCATTGTCCTGTCTTCTGTTTTACAGGATGTTCTCAAATCGGCGAAGCGGGCCGGATGAAGTGTGCGGGGCTGCCGTCCGTTGCAACTCGCGGTCAAATGCCCTGACCTGTTGCAGGGAGAGCCGTGCCGATTTGCGGTTTGTACAAAATTATTGTATTCTCTTTTCAAAATTGTACGGATGTTGTATAATAAGATTTGATTGAGACTCAAAATAAATTTTTATAGACAAGGAATGCCGGGATGAAATGCTTGATTTTTCCCTTACAGGTTTTCATAATGGGCTTGATTTTTGTATCCGATTCGGTTTCAGGACAGGTTGCACAAAATCCAACGGAACCCCTGGTGCGGTCGGAAAGTGAGGAGAGTAAAATGCAGTTCAAAGCGTTCCTTGACGAACATCTCGCCGTCATGCAAAAAATGGTGACCGAAGCCAATCTTGCGGAATGGCAGGCCGCCGTCACGGGAAAACAGGAGGATTTCGATGACGCCAGCGTGAAAAGTCTGGCCGTCCGAACTTATCTGAGTGATCCGGCAAAATATCAGAAGTTTCAGGACCTCCGCAAAAATGCCGGAGGACTGACGAATATCGAAAACCGTTGCGCGGACATGGTTGAGATTTCGTTCCGGTCCAACCAGATTCCGTCCGGCCTGCTCAAGCAAATGGTCGATCTTTCCACGGAAATCGAAATGATCTTTCAGAATTACCGGGCAAAACTCGACGGAAAAGAGTACAACAACAATGAGCTTCTCGAAACACTCTCCAAGGAAACCGATTCCGCCAAACGGGAAGCGGCTTGGGCGGCTCTCAAACAGGTCGGGGATCAGGTTGGCGGAAAACTCATCGCATTGGCCAAAGTCCGCAATCAGGCCGCGGCTGAACTGGGGTTCAAAAATTACTGGGAGATGGAAATCGTCTTTCAGGAACACAATCCGGAACAACTGATGCAGATTTTCGAGGAACTTGACCAACTTACCGCTCCGATTTTTGCGGAAATGAAGACGGAAATGGACGCGGAACAGGCGGAACGGTTCGGAATCAAGCCGGAAGAGATCATGCCGTGGCACTACGACAATCCGTTTTTTCAGGAGCCGCCGAAATCCGCCGCCATTGATTTTGACCGTTTTTACGCCGGAAAAACCCCGCAGGACATCGCGGAAATCGGACGGAAGTTTTATCAGGACATCGGGATTCCGGTCGATTCCATTCTCGAAAAAAGCGACCTTTATGACCGTCCGGGGAAAAATCAGCACGGTTTCTGTACCAGTATCGACAATTCCGGTGATGTGCGGATTCTCGTCAATCTGAAACCGACCATTCAGTGGATGGACACGCAGCTTCATGAACTCGGACACGCGGTTTACGACCTTCATGTTGATCGGAATCTGCCGTACAATTTGCGTGAAGCGGCCCATATTTTCACGACGGAAGGAGTCGCGATGTATTTCGGAGCCTTGCCGTATTCGCCGGACTGGATGGTGAAGTATCTCGGTGTCGAGCCGGAAAAAGCGGATGCCGCTGCAAAACTCCTCAAAAAACAGCGTCGCCGGGAACAGTTGATTTTCTGCCGCTGGGTGCTTGTGATGCTTCATTTCGAAAAAGCTCTTTATGAGAACCCGGATCAGAATCTCAATACGCTCTGGTGGGACATGGCGGAGAAGTATCAGTTGCTCAAGCGTCCGCAAAACCGTAACGCGGCGGATTGGGCATCAAAGCCGCACTTCACGATCGCTCCGGTCTATTACCACAACTACATGCTCGGCGAACTTTATGCTGCGATGATCCGTAAAATCACCGTGAATGTGCCGCAAGGGACGGACGAGTACCGCGACTTCTTCATGAACTCCGTGTTCAAAGCGGGACATCTGCTCCCGTGGCCGGATTTTGTGGTGGAATCGACCGGTCAACCGCTTTCCCCCGCCGCTTTCGCCGAGGAACTCCAGGGGATTGATCCATAGGGAATTGATTCACCGGACAGGTCAATAATACATCAAAATTAGAATACAAACTTGTATAAGACAACAGACAAACTTGACGTTCCGCCGGACATCACCGGATGTCGATGCGGAAAAGTTATCACCATTTCCATGTGAGGCAGGCACGATTGGGAATAAACATCAGCCGTAACAACCAGGGAGACGAATTTCGTGAGTAATGATTCAAAAAATGGAAACGTGATACGCAAAGGCCATCCGGCGGGAATCTGGGTGCTTTGTACAACGGAAATGTGGGAGCGGTTCGCTTATTACGGAATGCGTGCCCTTTTGGTTTTGTACCTTGTCGGACTTTCCACAAAAATCACCGGTACCGGCTTCGGTTGGTCAAAAGCGGACGCGTTGGATTTGTATGCATGGTACACAAGTCTCGTTTATTTGCTTCCGCTTCTGGGCGGCTGGGTTGCCGACAGATATTTGGGACAATTCCGCTCCGTATTGCTTGGCGGCGCATTGATGGCACTCGGACAATTTTGTCTTGCCGCGACGGAATTTGTGCGAATCGGAATCGGAACAAACATCACCTGGACAACCGATCCTGTGGCATTGATGACGTTTTATGCCGGTTTGGGATTGATGATCATCGGCAACAGCTTTTTTAAACCGTGTATTTCCGTCATGGTCGGACAGCTTTACAAACCGGAAGAATCACAAAAACGCGACACCGGTTTCTCCTATTTTTATATGGGAATCAATATCGGCGCGTTTTTCTCACCGCTTGTCGCCGGAACGATCGGCGAAATTTACGGTTTTCATCTCGGTTTTATCATTTCGGGTTTCGGAATGCTTTTCGGTCTGTGCACCTTTTTGTTTTTCCGCCGTCACCTCAAAGGACTGGGACTTCCTCCGAAACGCAAACACGGTTCGGTTGAGGAAATGCCTGAAGCGGAGCGGCTCGTTCACGAAAAGCATGTTTACGAACAGACCCGTCCGCTTGTCAAACAGGACTACGACCGGATGTTTGTCATCATCGTTCTCACGTTATTTGTGGTGGCATTCTGGATGGCGTTTGAGCAGGCAGGCGGATCGTTGACAATGTTTGCCAAAAACAATACCAACCGCGCCGTACCGCAAGCCGTTATCAGCATTCCGGGAACCGAGACGATTTTGATTAAAAATGAATTTCGCGACGATCTGGAAGCGGAAGTTTTAGCCGCAGAACGTCTCGAAAGAAATATTGCCGACATTCTTGATTCGAACGAACAAAAGGTTTCCAAACGGGAATCTTTCGGGGAACGGGTAACGCGGCTGTTTTCGTTCAAAGCGGAGCAAAAGGCGACCGTGGAAGACCTGTTGGAACGTGCGTCGGACGAAAAACGCCCCGGTTATCTTGTTGGCCCCGGTTGTCTTGTTGAGGGAGAACCCGTCAACCGTGCGGCTGCGGCAAAAACGGAACATTTGGCGGAAAAACAGCGAAACGAACTCGGCATTTTACTGACGACATACAAAGATACGCTGAAACGGATGTCGGAGCAAACCGCGAAAACCAGAGAAATGTACAATCCGGAAATTTCCAATTACACCTTTCCTTCAACGTGGTATCAATCGGCAAATCCGTTATTTGTTGTCGCGTTCGCACCGTTGTTTATTCTTGTTTGGGGATTGCTGGCAAAACGCGGTGTTGAACCGAGTACGCCGTTAAAATTCGCTATCGGCGTATTGATGCTTTCCATCGGATTTTTCCTGATGATTCCTGCGGCGATTCAGGAACAACATTCTCCGGTTCATTTGTCCGCTCCTCATTGGCTGCTTTGGTGTTATATTTTTTCAACGTGGGGGGAACTTTGCCTTTCCCCGGTCGGACTGTCGATGGTCTCCAAACTTTCTCCGACGCGTTATGCTTCGTTATTTATGGGAGTTTGGTTCCTTTCCAGTTTTATCGGAAATTTCCTTGCGGGAAAACTTGCCGCGATATTTGAACGCGGCGGCGGAGTGGAGATTCTTTTCGGCAAACAAGGGGGAATGGCGGACTTCTTCCTGCTCATGGCAATTATTCCGGCAATCATCGGCTTCGTTGCTCTGTTTATGGTGCCGGTACTGAAAAAGAAAATGCACGGGATTAAATGATTCCATGCGGCACAGCACATCGTAGGTTTTCCAATTCATTTCAATAAAGGATTCAGCAAGGAAATTTTATGGGCGGTAATCCGTTTTTGGGAGTGTTTTTTCATTGGCTCGGCGGCTTGGCTTCCGGGAGTTTTTACGTGCCGTACCGTGCGGTCCGCAAATGGTCGTGGGAGGTTTTCTGGCTGACCGGAGGTTTTTTCAGTTGGATCATCGCTCCCTGGGTTGCCGCGTTTCTCCTCTCAAATGACCTCTGTGCCGTGCTTCGGATCGCATTTCAGGAACATTTCAACAGTGTCGGACTGGCGTTTCTTTTCGGTATGATGTGGGGCATGGGGGGGCTGACATTCGGTCTTACCATGCGGTATCTCGGCATGTCGCTCGGCATGGCGGTGGCATTGAGTTACTGCACCGTCTTCGGGACATTGATGCCGCCGATATTCCGCCGCGAGTTTGTTTCGAAAGTTTGCGGCGAACCTTCGGGAATCCTCATTCTTTTCGGGCTTGGAATCTGTATTCTGGGAATCGTCATTGCCGCTTTGGCCGGAATGTCGAAAGAGCGTGAGATGTCGGAGGAGGCGAAGCGTGCCGCAATCAAGGAGTTCAGTTTCACAAAAGGTCTCCTCGTGGCGACGTTTTCCGGAATCATGAGTGCCGGGATGTCGTTTGGAATGGCCGCCGCAACTCCTATCGCCGACATTTCCCTCAATCACGGGACGCCCAAAATGTGGTCGGAATTGCCGAGACTTTGCGTGATTCTCGCGGGCGGTTTCACGGCCAATTTTGTGTGGTGTCTCCTTTTGTTTCTCAAAAACAAAACCGGCGGACAGTTCTTCGCCAAATACATCGACAACAGCGGCAACATTCCGCAAACACCGGAAGACCGTTTCCGTGTGCCGATGCTGGCGAACTACATTTTCTGCGCCGTTGCCGGAACGACATGGTATCTTCAGTTCTTTTTCTACTCCATGGGCGAGACGCAAATGGGAGCCTATCAGTTTTCGAGCTGGCCGCTCCACATGGCGAGTATCATGATTTTCAGTTCCCTTTGGGGAATCGCTCTGAAGGAGTGGAAAGGAAGCAGCGGTTACACCAAAACCGTTCTTTTTGTCACGCTTGTGACGCTGATTTTTTCGACCATTGTGATGGGGTACGGCACGCATCTCGGTAAAATCACCAACGAAGCCCGGTTTTACAGTATTGCGGAACAAATCCTCCTTGAGCGTGATGCGATGGACAACGCCAAGGCGGATCAAGCCAGGAAAGCGGACAGAGTAAAAACCATTTTCGCACTGACCGGAAAAATCGCGAAGTTTGACAAACCGGCTGAAAAAACGGAAGCGGGAAAAGACACGGCATTGCCGCCAATTATAGGCTTGGCGAAGGATATTGAGCTTTTCGACTCCTTCTACCTGAGTCCGCTCAGCGAAGAGGGAAAAACCAAACGCAAAATCAACGAGCGGGACAAAAAAATCGCTCATCTTGTGAGAGACATTGCCGCGTCCCGTCAATTGTTTGTCGATACGGAGGGAAAGACGGAATCCCCGGAAGAAGCGGTTCTGACCGCGAACAAAGAGAGGGCGATTCAAACGGCAAACACCGTGGAAGAACTTCTGGCGGCACTCAAGCGGCGGGAGACATCCTCATCAGACAAAAAAGCGAAGGAGTGATGGGGTGACAAAAATCATCGGATTTATCGGGGCCGGGCAGATGGCGACGGCACTGGCAGCGGGGTTTCTGAAATCAGGAACGCTGAAAAGGATGGAACTTTACGCGAGTGATGTGTCCCGTGCGGCGGCGGAACGGTTTTTGACGGCAACCGGTGCGGTGTTTTGCGACACCAACACGGAGCTGCTGCAAAACGCGGAGGTCGTGTTTCTGGCGGTCAAACCTCAGCAGATGCCGGACGTGCTTGATGGAATTTCCGGTGAGCCGGGCATCAAAGAAAAATTGTTCGTGACGATTGCCGCCGGACTTCCGATCCGTTTTTTCGAGGAAAAACTCGGATTGTCGGCGCGGATCATCCGGGTCATGCCGAACACGCCGGGGCTGGTCGGTGAAGCGGCGTCCGCGCTGACTCCTTCCAAAAATGCGAAAGACGCCGATATTCAACTGGTGCGGTCCCTCCTTGAGACGGTCGGTCTCGCGGAGCAGATTCCGGAAAAGCTGATGGACGCCGTGACGGGACTTTCCGGTTCCGGTCCGGCGTTTGCCTATATGATGGTCGAAGCGATGAGCGATGCCGGCGTGAAAATGGGGCTGCCCCGTGCGACGGCGGTTCAATTTGCGGCCCAAACGCTGAAAGGGGCGGCGGAAATGGTGCTGAAAACCGGCGACCATCCGGCGGTGCTCAAAGACCGTGTCATGAGTCCTGCCGGAACAACGATTGCCGGAGTCAGCGCACTGGAGGACCGCGGGTTTCGTGCCGCGGTCATGGCGGCGGTCGAAGCGGCGACACGGAGATCTCAGGAACTTTCCGGGGCCAAGTGACACGGGCCGGGTGACCGTCCGTACGTTGAGTCCCGCGGTTGAAAAAACGCCGTGAGGACACCAAGACAAGAAGAACTCACCAAGGAGATTTTTATGCGGTTTCCCTTTTGTTTACGGGCCACTTTACCGGCCGCTTTACCGGCAGCGGTTTTTTGTCTGATTCCATGGTTCCTCCCCGCCGAAGAGGAAGTGCTTTACCAACCGGACGAACCGGCCGCGGCGGTTTTTCCTCTCTGGCCCGGTACGGCTCCCGGCGAAAAGGGAAATCCCGGGGAAGAGAAAGGAATCACGACCAACATTCTTCGGATTGAAAACGTCACGGTTCCCACGCTGACCGTTTACAAGCCCCGCCAGGCCGAAGGTAAAATCAAAGACACCGGCGCTTGCGTGATGGTTTGCCCCGGCGGCGGATACAACATCCTCGCTTATGATTATGAGGGAACGGAAATCGCCGGTTATTTCAATTCTATCGGAGTCACGGCGGCGGTGCTGAAATACCGCGTGCCGCGGCGTGAAGGTCTTCCCAAACATCTTCCCGCTCTTCAGGACGCTCAGCGGGGAATCCGGATTTTGCGGGCCCGCGCGGAGGAATGGGGAGTGGACCCGAACCGTATCGGCGTCCTCGGATTTTCCGCCGGAGGACATCTCACCATGATGACGGCCGTCCATTTCGATCAAAAGACCTATGAACCGGTTGATGCCGCGGACCGAATCAGTGCCAGACCCGATTTTGTCATGCCGATCTATCCGGCGTACATGATGGAGAATGAGAAGGAGTTTCGGGCCGGCGTGCCGCTTGCCGGCGAGGTGACAATCCGCAAGGACATGCCGCCGGTGTTCCTTTCCGTCACCGATGATGATGAAAACCGTGCCGCCGCCGGGGCCCGGGTTTACATTGCCATGAAAGAGGCGGGTGTTCCGTGCGAGCTTCACATTTTTGCCAAAGGAGGTCACGGCTACGCGCTCCGCAAGGGACGCGGTCCGGCGGCCGGTTGGGACAGACTCCTGACCGACTGGCTCCTGACCGGCGGAATCCTCAAACAGGAAACAAACGCCCCTCCTCTGCCGGAAAGCCGTCCCCCCTTGGAGTAAGACTTTCCCCCCCGGGAGTGAGGTTTCCACTCCTCGGAGTGAGACTTCCGCTCCCGGGAGTAGGACTTTCACTCCGAGGAGCGAGACTTCCACTCCCGGGAGTAGAACTTTCTCTCCCGGGAGCGAGGTTTCCACTCCCGGGAGTAAGGCTTCCGCCCCCGGGAGTGAGGCTTTCCCTCCCGGGAGCGAGACTGTCCCTCCTCAGGAGAGAAACGGGGGAA
Organism: Planctomycetaceae bacterium; assembly: GCA_031274255.1. GTDB lineage: Bacteria > Planctomycetota > Planctomycetia > Pirellulales > Thermoguttaceae > WRMR01. The sequence goes on from JAISQK010000145.1 coordinate 27,851, forward strand.
CGGGGCGGCGGACATTGCGGGGACCGCACCGGGGGCCGTGGGATTCGGCGGGATGGCGAGGTTTCAAATTCAGAAAGACTTTTCCCATGATTGACGTGGAAAATCTCACGAAAGTTTATGACGATTTCGAACGCGGTTCCCTGACCGCGGTGGACGGGGTGAGTTTTTGCGCCGAAGCGGGTCAGGTTTTTGCCCTGCTCGGTCCGAACGGTGCCGGGAAAACGACGATTTTGCGGATTCTTGCCACGATGCTTCGTCCGACTTCGGGAACGGTCCGCATTGCGGGGTTTGACGTTCTCACTCAGGCGTCGGAAGTGCGGCGGCAGATCGGTTATGTTTCGTCGGGAACCGCCATTTACGACCGCATGACCGGCTGGGAAATGGTCAGTCACTTCGGACGGTTGTACGGACTCGCCAAAGACATCCTTTATCCCCGGATGGAGGAGCTTTTCGACCGTCTTCACATGCAGGACACGCGGAATGTTCTCGGCAACAAGATGTCGAGCGGCATGAAACAGAAAGTTTCCATTGCCCGTGCCCTCATTCATGACCCGCCGATTCTGATTTTCGACGAGCCGACCGTCGGCCTGGATGTTCTGACCGCGCGGACGCTCCTGAAGTCCATTGCGGAACTCCGTGACCGGGGGAAGTGCGTCATTTTTTCCACGCATATCATGCGGGAAGTGGAACGGCTGTGCGATCAGGTTGCGATTGTCGCTTACGGAAAAATTCTTGCTCAGGGAACCCTCTCCCAGATGCGGCGGATGTATCAGGAGGAGGATGTGGAGGAGATTTTTTTCCGCCTGATCGAGGGGGAATTTCAGGCCGTATTGTAATCGCTTCTTCCTTCTGTGCCGGAGGGCCGCGACGCCGCGGCAGGCGGCAACGCGAGGGCGTTGCATCCCGGTAGGCTCCCGGTCTCTTCGAGACGGTCGCTCTCCAATAGAAAATCTTTCCACTGGAGGCCGAAGGCTACTGCGGTGAAGCAGCATGCTTCCCGCTCCGAAAGCCACAAACCCGCTCTCGTTGCTCGCTGGAATCCACCGGTTGAACAACGCATCTAACGGAGGCCGAATGGAACGCAGTGACCATGAGGCTACTGCGATGGAACAGCATGTTCCCCCGCTCCCGCTGGGAAGCGTGCCGCTTTTCGTCGCACATCGCAAGCGGTTGGAAAGACGATCCATTGGAAGCGAACCGAACGAAGTGAGTGTGAGCCTACCGGGATCCAACGCCCTTGCGTTGGCCGCCGGAGGCATTTCTTGTTATTCTTTTCCCGTTGTTCCGCTCACCGCTTCCCAGCGACTAACAGGAGCGGGTTCGTGGCTCTCGGAGCGGCGGGATCCAACGCCCTCGCGTTGGCCGTTGCGGCGTTGCTTTTACGACAATCGCTCCTTAAAATCTTCGTAGCCAAACTGACGCAGCACCTTGACATCGCCGCCCGGAACGTCCGAATCGCACGAGACAATCGCCGGAAGCTGGAGTCCGTTGAACATCGTGTTTTTGCAGATCGTATATTGCGCCATGTCGCTGAACACCAGCCGGTCGCCGACTATCAGCGGTTTTCGGAACTGGTATTCCCCGATGATGTCGCCGGAAAGACACGTCTTGCCGCCGACAATATACTTGTAACGTCCGCTTTCAAGCGGCGCGTCCGCCAGTTCCACCACCCGCCGGGCGTTGAGAATTTCCGGCGTGTACGGCATCTCCAGAACGTCCGGCATGTGAGCCGTTCCCGACGTGTCCACAATCACCACACTCAGGTTGTTCGGATTGGCGATGATGTCAAGGACCGACGTGACCAGAAAGCCGGAATAAAGCACATGCGTCTCCCCCGGCTCCAGATAAATCTGAAGCCCGGTCCGCTCGTGGAAATCGGTCAGAAGTTCGCAAAGCTGGTCGATGTCGTAGCCGAGCCGCGTGATGTGGTGGCCGCCGCCGAAATTGATCCACTTGATCATCGGAAAATAACGGTCGAACCGCTGCTCGACATGCAGCAGCGTCCGCTCCAGAACGTCCGGCCCCTGCTGGCAGATCGTGTGGAAGTGAAAACCGTCCACGCCGTCCAGCGAGACCCCGTAAAGTCCGTCCTCGCGGATCCCGAACCGCGACCGGCTGGTGCACGGATTGTACATCTCGATCTGCACTTCGGAATACTCCGGGTTGATCCGCAGTCCGACCTCGATTTCACGCCCCGACTTGTTCAATAGCGGCTGAAAGGTCTTCCATTGATTCACCGAATTGAAGACGATCGTGTCGGCAAGCGTCGTGAGATACTTGATTTCGCTTTTCGAATAGGCGGTGGAATAAATGTGAAGCTCCTTGCCGAACTCCTCTTTGCCGAGCCGGGCCTCATGAATACTGCTGGCCGTGGTCCCCGCAAGATACGGAATCATCTCGTCGAAAAACCCCCAACTGGAAAACGCCTTCAGCGCGAGAAGAATCTTGGCACCGCTGCTGTCCTGAACCTTCTTCAGAAGCTGCATATTGCGGCGGAGCCGCGCACGGTCAATCACGTAATACGGAGTCGGAACATCAAACAACGCATAATCAAAATCAGGAAGTGCAAAGGTGGACATGATCATTACTTTTTCTTGTTAAAGGGTTATCGCAACGTGGCGGCCGGGCAACATGCAGACGTTGCCGCCCGGTATGCTCACGGCCTCTTTGAGGCGGTCGCTTTCAATAGATAATGTTTCCCGCCGCTTTTCTTTTGTTCCGGCAGTATTCCCGTTGTTCCGCTCGCGGACTCCAGTGAGCAACGCGGGTTATTGTTCGGGACGGCAGTCCCCTCCGGGATGCAACGCCCGTGCGTTGCCGCCCGCCGCGGCGTCGCGGCCCGCCGGAGGCATCCTTTTATAAATCTATGCCATCAACGGTTCATAAGGTCATGTTGTTGGGATAACTCTGAGTGTTTTCACTGGACGTTAAAAGGAGATGAGGGAAACTTTTGGTATTGATAAGATACCGCACAAAATCCCGACCGGGAAGTCCCGGCGTCAACGTAACACATTGGATCGCAATCGCGAGCCGCGACAGGCAGTATGCCTTCCGGCTGCGCGGTCGGCTTCCGATGGACAATCTTTCCAGCCGCTTGCGATATGCGGTGAAACGGCACGCTTCCCAGCGACCAACGGAAACGGGTTATTGTTCGGGACGGCAGTCCCCTCCGGGATGCAACGCCCGTGCGTTGCTATCGGATGGGTAAAAGGACGGGGATATTATTGGTCTCGGAACCCTGCAGCACAACCGTCTGCGGAGCCTTGCCATCCCACTTTTTAATGACCTCAAGCTGGGCGACATTGGGACTCTCCTGCAACGCCTGGCCGCGGACGCGGATCGCTTCGGCTTCTCCCTTGGCGGTTTCGATGGCCTGCTCCGCCTCGATTTTCGCCTTTTTCAATTCGTTTTCCGCACGCAGACTGTCCTGCAATGCAACCTGTTTACGCTCAATGGCCTGCTCGTACTCGTCGCTGAAATCGAAGTTGGAAATGACAATATCCCGGATATCGACGATTTCATGAAGCCGCTCCTGACACGCTTTGAACACCTCGTCACGCAGCTTCTCGCGGTTTTCGACCAGCTTTTCCGCCTCGTATTTCGCGAGATGCTGCTTGAGAATCTCAAACACCCGCGGCTTGACCTGCTCAAGATACTGCATGCCGATGTTCTCGTACACCGCCACGGCGTTTTGCGGCGTGAGTACGGTGAGGATGGTGATGTCGGCCTCGACAAGCTGAAGGTCCTGACTGTAACATTGCGTTTTCTCCTCGGTACGCAAGATGCGGCAGTCGATGGAGACCACCTTCCGCCACGGCCAAATCAGATGCAGTCCCGGATCAAGCGTGTCGCCGACAATTTTGCCGAACGACGTGACAATTCCGATATGCCCGACGTCCACCGTGCGGACGCTCATCAGTAAAGCCGCAATCACCAGCACCGCCGTAATGGTTCCCGCCGCCGCGGCTGCCGGCGGAACATTGTTTGATTTCATATTTTTCGCCATGGGAAGACTCCTTTTCATTTGTGAGGTTGGGTTTTTAAGTTGAAATATTATTGTTGTGTTTCTCGCGGTATTACAGAACACCGGCGACGGATTCCGTCTGACAGGACGGCGGAAAGACTTCGCCGTCGGGACATGTGTCACCTTATTTTTTCCGTTTCTTCTTTCATTTCTTCGATTTCCCGTATCCAGAGGCGGACGCAGGCATCGCTCGGCATCCGCCAGTCCCCGCGCGGCGAAAGGTTGACCGAGCCGACTTTCGGACCGTCCGGCATGCAGCTCCGCTTGAACTGCTGACTGAAAAAGCGGCGGTAAAACATGTCGAGCCATTTCAATATTGCCGCAGCGTCATACGTTCCGCGGAAGGCGTGTTGTGCCAGAAAACGGATTTTCCGCGGCGAAAAACCGTACCGCAGCGTGTGGAACAGAAAGAAGTCGTGCAGTTGATACGGCCCGATGAGGTCTTCGGTGAACTGCGTCATTTTTCCCTGCGGGTCTTTCGGCAGCAGTTCCGGGCTGACCGGCGTGTCGATGATATCAAGCAGCGTCTGACGGGCGGCGGCTTCCATCTGATTTTCCGCGACCCACTTCACGAGGTACCGCACCAGCGTCTTGGGGATTCCCGCGTTCACGCCGTACATCGACATGTGGTCGCCGTTATAAGTGGCCCAGCCGAGCGCCAGCTCCGACATATCCCCCGTGCCGACCACCAGACCGTTTTTCTGATTCGCCAGATCCATCAGAATCTGCGTGCGTTCGCGTGCCTGCGTGTTTTCGTAAGTCACGTCATGAACGGCGGGATCATGGGCGATGTCGCGGAAGTGCTGCTCACACGCGGCGGTGATGTTGATGTCCGCCGCCGTGATGCCGAGCGGCTCCATCAGCCGGACGGCGTTGGTGTGCGTCCGTTCGGAGGTTCCGAAGCCGGGCATTGTGAGTCCGCAAACCGCGCGGCGGGAAAGCCCCAGCCGGTCGGCGGTTCTGACGCAGACCAGAAGAGCCAGCGTCGAATCCAGACCGCCGGAAACTCCCAGAATCAGCGACTCCGCCCGGGTGTGCAGGAACCGTTTGGCCAGTCCGGCGACCTGAATGGAAAAAATTTCCTCACAGCTTTCGTTGTAACGGTCCGCGTCCGGCAGGAACGGCGACGGCGTGATCACGCGGCGGAGCGTCCGCGGTTCCCGGCAGGGGGGGAGATTCACCGCCACCGTGACGTAATTTCGAGCCGCGGACGGATTGCCGGCAAACGTGGTGTTCTTTTTCCGTTCGGCGTTCAGCAGTTCGATATCAATGTCGCTGACGATCAACTGCCCGTCGAAGCGGAACCGTTCGGTTTCGGCGAGAAGTCTGCCGTTTTCATAAATATAAGCGTTCCCGGTGTAAACGGTATCCGTCGTGGACTCGCCGAATCCCGACGAGGCGTAAACGTAAGCGGCGTGACACCGCGCGGACTGCTGGGCGGTCAGCGATTTGACGTACTGCCGTTTCCCGGTCAGCTCGTTGCTGGCGGAAAGGTTGAAAATCAGCGACGCTCCGGCCGTCGCGTGAACGGACCCCGGCGGAATCACCGCCCAAAGGTCTTCGCAAATCTCGACGGCAAACTTCGCCCCGCCGCAATCAATGCCACCACAACCAATACCGCCGCAGTCAAAAAGAAGACTGCTCCCGAACGGAACGGCATTTCCGGCGTATTCAATGCGGATCGGCAGTTCCCCGAACGCTCCCGGACGGAACCAGCGTTTCTCATAAAACTCCGAATAGTTCGGCAGATGCGTCTTCGGGACTATTCCAAGAAGGCGGCCGGCATGAATCACGGCGGCGCAGTTGTACAATTTGGCGTCATGTTCCACCGGGACCCCGACAAGAAAACAAAGCGGCATGTCACGGGTTTCACGCAGCAATCCGGCGACGGCCTGTTCGGCCTTCCGGATCAGAGTCCGCTGAAAAAAGAGGTCGCCGCACGTGTAGGCGGTCACCGACAGCTCGGGAAAGCAGACCGTCTGTATGTCCTGTGCGTCCGCGAGACGGAGCATGGTCAGGATTTCCTGCACGTTGGCCTCACAATCCGCAACGCAGACTTTCGGCACCGCCGCCGCGACTCTTGTGAATCCGTAATTGTTTTTCATGAGTTTTGAGTTACAGGTTTTCCGTTGTGTTTTGTGGGATTGTGTCAGGACAGTCC
>JAISQK010000150.1 GCA_031274255.1 Planctomycetaceae bacterium
CTCAGTTCGTTGGGAGGAAAACTCTCCGATGTTTCCGTCACGGCGACCTCCGCAAACGATTTCACGATCACCTTCGGGGATTCCGCCAAAGGGGAAAACATGCCGGAACTTCAGGTACGGCAGTCCGGTCTGACAGGTTTTTACGCCGGGGCCATTATCACAACGGTAAGCGAACCTTTATTGATTACGAATTACGACATGTTCGGCAACTCCGTCGGAATCAAGATTGATCCGGCCAATCCGCAGCAAACCGCGGACAACATTCAGGCGGCGCTTTCCGGTAAAATCCCTTACAACAGTAACGGACAGCTTACCATTTCCGCCGGGGTGCAGTATTACACCCCGGTCAACGGAAAAAGCGATCCTTCTTATGCCCCGATCATCACGAACGTGACCGGACCGACCACCAAAGTCAGTCTCGTCAAAGACGCCGGCGGGAACGTGCTGCCCAATGTTTTCGACATCACCTTTGTGGACGGTTCCGGAAAAATGGATATTCCCGAACTCATGATTTCCAGTGCCGTTGATGAATTTAAAGCGGAATACGTCGGTTACGACACCGCTTCCTATTCCGTCAAAACCTTGAAAGAATCCAGCGGTGTTTTCCGCGTCAATGCTCCGGAACCGCAAAATCCCAACAGTACCCTTCCGAGCGCGACCAATCAGATGAATGCTTCGGTGGCGATGGATGCGGATGGTGATTTTGTCATCACATGGCAGGGAGAAGTCCGCGGTGCCAACAATACACTGACGACCAATATTTACGCCCGCCGGTTCACGCCGCAGGCGATCCAGGACGAATCGAAAATCTCGTTCTACTCCGACGGTTACAGCACCCAGCAGTATAAAACCGACATCTACGGCGATTATCTCTACGACGACGGCGGGAATCTCATTCCAACCGGTCAGCCGGTTCAGGGAGTGCGTCCTTTTGCCGACCAGTTCGTCGTCAATGAGTACAAGGACGGTTATCAGATGCAGCCGTCCATCGGAATGGACCGGGACGGCAACTTCATTATCGCCTGGGCGGACTTCCGGCAGGACAATTCCTGGTTCTCCGGCATCACGGCCAAATGGTACGACCGCGATTGCAATGTCATGAGCAGTGATGTGCGGGTTTCGCCGGAAGAAAATCTTCCGAAAACGCAGCCGAGCGTCGCCATCAGCAATGACGGTTACGCCGTCATCACTTATTACACCACGCTGGACAGCAATGTTGATTCCGGCACGAATGCTTCCTCAAGCCGTTATGTCGTTTACGCTCCGGGTTACTATTCGGAACCGGTTGCCCAGGGACTTGTCGGCGGAGGAATCTCCATCAATGCGCATGTTTCTTTCGACTGGAACAACCGCTTCATGATCACTTATACACAAAATCATCCCACTTATGACTGGATACAGTATAGTGACGCCTATGCGGAAATTTACACGATTGAAACCTCATTAACCCCTCCGCCTGCGAATGATCCCAATGATCCGAACAATCCGCAATTGCCTGACCCCAATGACCCGGGGACGGATCCTGAACCGGATCCCGAGACGGACCCGGAAGCCGGCAGATCCCAATCGTTTGCATTGAATATTCCTTCTTTGCTGTACGTGACGGTGGCACAGACGAGAGAACCTTTCCGTGTTTCCGGTCTTGATGTCTGGACGGATACCGACTGGACATGGCCGTTGCCGCAGTACAATACCGTCGGCGGTTTTGATGCGGACGGCGATATGGTGTTCGCTTATCAGGGTTACGGGCCGGACTTCTCCACCGGTCAGTTGCTTTCGGATACGGCGTCCCTGACCAAGACCATCAACTACATGAAAACACTCATCAACGGCACGAAAAACAGCGACCTTCTGATGTTCTTTAATCCGGATAATGATATTGTCAGTATGTACGGTTATGGAGCCATTACGGTAGGGTACACCAATCAGCCGGGGTACAGCACGACTCCGTCCTCTCAGACGCCTCTCAGTTCCTATGGTTCTGTTGATGTGGATTTTGCCATCCGTTATTATCTTACCCTGGCGCAAAAACGCGGTGCCAGTGACGAACAACTGGGACGTCTCAATGCCGCTCTGGAAACCGTGTTCGGAACACTCCGCGGCGGTGCCAATGACATCATGACCACCCAGATCAATACCGGAAACGGTACCGGAAGCGAGAATTTCACACGGTCGCAATCGTCTGATGCCATCGTCAATTCCGTCCGTGACGGTCAAAACTACCGCATGTACATCGCCATTCCCAAATATTCCATTGCCCCGGTTTCAGGCGGAACAATCAACCTTCGTTTTTGGCGCTATTCCGAGATCACCGGCGGTTTGACTGAAGGTAATAGCTGGGTGTCTTCCAGCGGCAACGAGGATGTGGCCCTTCCTCTGGAAGTGACCAACAATGTGTTTGACCCCGTCGCAACCTTGAATTCCTGGGGAGAGCCGGGAAACGGTGTTTTACAAAACGTGGAACTTTTCGCACCGAGTACGGACAGAGACCATTCCGCCCTCAATGTGAACGCCAGCGTGTCGCTTCTGCAGGATTCCGAAATCATGGCACGTATCGGTACGGCATGGGAAATTCCCTATGTCAGTGAAATTTATAAAACACAAGGCGCCAACTCCGAGTACCTCGACGGTTACTGGGTTTATGAAATCGTTCTCCAGGCAGGGGCGCATGATTGTGAGTTTGATTACAGTGTTTTGGGCGGTACCACGATGTCCCGTGCCGATCTCCAGGGAAATTTCGCCGGTGAAATCCAATATGCCGTCGAAAGTCTGGGGGATCAGGGAACCCAACAGCAGACGCCCGGTCTCCACGTGTTGCCGAACGGTTCCTATGTCGTGACCTGGGCGACGGATGTCAACACCACAACTGGGGAGCTTGTCGGCCGCAACCTGAATTACCGGTACTTCGCGGAAACCCAGGATCAGGCCGGTCCGATGGTGACCGATGTTCTTCTCCCCGACGGCAACCGTCTGGCAAACAATCAGATGACGACCAGTGCCGTCAAGAATGTGGTCGTCACGTTTGACGAGGAACTCAATGCCGTTTCCGACCCCAAGTCCGCCGAATGGGCCCACAGCGTTCTGAATCCGAAAAACTGGGCACTGATTAAGGACGGCGTCGAAATTCAGGGAGCCATCACCAATATTTACTTCGGGATGAATCAATCGATGCAGGACGGTTTTGCGACAGACGGTTTGCTCTCCTACGGTACCAACAAGTGGGAAGCGGTGATCGAGTTTGACGCGAACGGTATGGCGGACGGAATTCTGGCACTTGGCGACGGACAGTACGAACTGGTTGCCAAGAGCAGCATCACTGATGTTGCCGGCAACGCTCTCAACCGTCAGGGACTCAATGTCAACGGTTCCAATTTCTCGCGGAAATTCTCCATTTCCGTGATTGACGGCCTCCTTGATATTCACAACAGTGCCGAGGGAAATTATCCGAATTACGACGACAGACGTGTGAATAACCTTGAAGTCCCCGGGGATCAGAACACCCGCGATGATTACGGTCAGGACACTCCGGCCAATCCGCAGTCGGTGGCTTGTGATGATCAGGGAAACTTTGTGGCCGTCTGGACAAGCGAGACGGGAGTTTGGGCCAAAATTTACAGACAGGAATTTGTCACGGACGATTACGGAAACCGTATCAGCACGATCACGTCCGTGAAGGAATTCCATGTGACCGCCGAGACAACCGCCGGTTACGCCTCTGTGGCGATGGACGCGGACGGTGATTTCGTGGTCACATGGGTTCAGGATTCCACCGCGCTGAACTCCAAAGGAAAGGTGGAAACCTCGAAAAACATTTTCGCCAGAGCTTACAATTCCGATGGAACGGCGCGGACCAATGTGGATCATTCCCTGATGGGCGGCACCGGAGAGGAAAAACCGGTCAACAGTTTCACCGACGGCATTCAGAATTATCCGAAAATCGCCATGGACACGCGGGGGGATTTTGTGATCACCTGGGAAAGCATGGGACAGGACGGCAGCGGATACGGTGTTTACTATCAGCGTTACGATGCCTCCGGCACGCCGCTGGAAAGAATCAGTGAAATCCAGGCGATTCAGTTCACCGGACGTCCTTCCACCGATGTTTCATTCGCTTTGGAATTCAACTTTAACGGAGTGACGTACAAAACCCCAAAAATCGAGATCGCTCAGAACACCAACATCACCGCGGAAAGAATCCGGCAGGCACTGAACAGTCTCAGAATCAATGTGGACGGCCAAATGGTTCCGCTGGAGGTCGAAGTGGAAGCCGCTTCCTCCGACCGGATTCTCATCCAGTTTGTCGGTTACTGGGCAGGGAAAAAAATGGACTTGATCAAGGTCGTGGAGGTCAACGGTCTGAAAAGTCTCACCCAGGCGATCACGGTCAGTTCCATTCTGGACGGTTCTTCCGGCGAACAGCAGGCCAACGATACGACCCTTGGAAATCAACGTTACCCGTCCATTGCGATGGGACCGCTCGGGGAATTCATCATCACCTGGACAAGCTGGGGGCAGGAGGCCGACTCCGCGTATGAATCAAACATCTACGCCAAGAGTTTTCCGTCGAATGATTCCGTCACAGGATTGACGAATGGTTTGTCTCTGAAAGAAATCATTGCACCGTCTTCGTCATTGAGTCAATATGTTTTGCCTCTCGGCGAAGAGACGCCGGAAGATTTCAAGACACTCATCCGTCCTATGATTGTGACGACGGACAATCCGGCCAATCACGTGATTGATACGATGGAGGAAGAATATTCCGGTGTGGTTCTCATCACTGTCGGCGGTGAAACATTCGGAACGGGATCACTGCTTGTCAGCGGAAATCATATTCTGACCGCGGCACACGTTGTCACCGATGCCCTGGGGAACGCCGCAGACCCGGCGGATGTGCTTGTGTCGTTCGAACTGCCTTCCGGTATGGTGACGATTCCGGCGGCGGAGATTTTCGTGCATAACACTTATAACGGCGACTACACGGGAACAACGGACCTCGCGATCATCCGTCTCGAAACGACCGCTCCCGAATCGGTGGAACGTTATGACATTTACCGGGGTTCCGGCGAAATGAGTTCCATTGTCACGAAGGTCGGTTACGGAACCACCGGAACCGGAGCGACAGGCGGCACGACGGTTGATCTGCTCAAACGTTCCGGTTTGAACCGTTACGAGGCCAACGGCAGTATTTTCGGAACGATTATTACGGATCAGTATTTCACTCCCAATACCCTGGTCTTCGACTTCGATGACGGAACAAGAGCCCATGATGCGCTGGGACAGCTCTTCGGCCTGAACGATCTCGGACTCGGCAACGATGAAATCAGTACCGCTCCCGGCGATTCCGGAGGTCCCGGTTTCGTGACCGACATTTCCGGAAACCGGCTCATTGCCGGAGTCACAAGTTACGGGATCACCTTGCCGGGAAATCAGGACTTTACCCCCGGTCTGGACTCCGGTTTCGGCGAGTTTGCCGTTGATGTTCAGGTTTCCGCTTACGCGGACTGGATCGATTCCATTGTTTCCAATGCGTCGCCGGAGTACCGTGTCAACGAAACCGAAATCGGAAATCAGATTTGGTCGGATGTGGCCATCAGCGCGTCGGGAGAAGTCATTTTCACCTGGACGAGCTACGGTCAGGACAACGGCGGCGACGGCCCCGGAGCTTATGCCGGCGGTCAGGGAGGCGTTTATGCCAGACGCTTTGATCTGGAAGGAACACCGGCCCGCGTCTTCAATCCGCAGACAAGTCTGTATGAAGCGGCCCATGAATTCCTCGTGAACGACTATATTCTCGGCGATCAGTACTACTCTTCGGTGGACATGGCGGGCAACGGGGATTTCATCATCACATGGGAAAGTTATCAGGACCGCACCACCGGTCAGGCCGGATACCTTTCCGATTCGCCGTTGAATTATGGAATTTACGCGAAACGGTATATCAATACCAATACCTTTAACAGAACCGTCAGTCAGATTGAACTGACCCCCCGTTACGGACTTCCTGACGCCACGTATTACATAGCCGGTTACGGTTATGTGGGCTACAACGGAGAACTCGGCGGGGAAATCCATGTCAATAAGCTCTATCTGGAGGAAGATCAGACCGGAGCCGCCGTTGCGGTCAACAGGAACGGCGACGCGGTGGTCGTATTCCAGAGCGAGATTGCCGGTCAGACGGGAAATCCGGGAGATGTCGTTTACCGGCTTCTGCCGCTGCAGAAAGACACCGCTCCGCCGATTGTGACCGATGTGAACGCCGTCCTGAACAAACCGTCCTATCAGGTGGACGGGAACGGAAATCCTGTCCTTGACTCCGAAGGAAACCGTATTCCTGTGCGTGACGAGAATGGTCATATCGTGGAGGAACCGAATCCTGTCATCGAAGGTGTCGGAAAAGGTGCCGTTCTCGAAGGGAGTGTCAAACAGATCGTCATCACCTTCAGCGAGGAAATGTACAACCAGATGAACGATCCGACGCGGATCACGAATGCGGCCAACTGGTCGCTTTCACGAAACGGAATCGTGATTCCCGGTTTGATTATGGACAACATCCAATTCGGTTTCAACATGACCTATCAACTCGGTTTGGTGCAAAGTGAAACGAACAAATGGGAAGCGGTCATCACGTTCGACTCCAGCAGTCTGCCCGGAGAACAGCCTCTTCAGAGCGGGACTTACCAGTTGACCATCAAAGACATTGCGACCGACCTGGAAAAGAACAAACTGGACGGAAATTATGACGGTCAGGCCGGAGCGAACTTCACACGGACATTCTACATCCTCACGGAAGACCTTCCGGAAGAAGAGGATGATCCGAACAAAGACCCCAGTATTCCGGACACGGAGGATCAGCCCGCACTGCGGAACAACCTTTTCGACCAGAACAAACCGGCGATTGCGTCAAGACCGGACGGCAGTTTCGTGATTGTCGGCGTGGACTACAAGGATGAAGTGCCGGTTCCCGACGGAGAGGAGAATTCGACAGGATCGCTGGTTTATACCGGAAGCAATATCGTCATGCGGACCTATGACAAGTACGGAAACCCGAGGGCGACCGAAACCGTTGTGAACAATTACACACCGGGCTACCAGTCGGAACCGGATGTGGCCATGGACCAATTTGGAAACATTGCGGTGGTCTGGAGCGGGAAAGGCGAGTTCATCAATTCCGGGATTTTCTGCAGGATTTATGATTCTTACGGAATGCCGGTCAGTGTTCAGTTTCAGGTGAATGCCGGTTACACAAAAGAACATCTGACTCCCAAGGCGGCGTTTGACGGCAACGGCAATCTTGTGGTCACATGGCTGGAATACAGCGACAATCATGAAGTCCAGACGATTCACGCACGGGTCTTCACCGCCGAAGGGCAGCCCAAGACCTTTGCGAACGGTCAGGCGGAAATTACCCTCGTCTCTTTCACGGGATACTCCATTAACGAATATGCCGTCAGTATGAACAATGTCGGCAATATGGTGTTGACATGGGATCTGTACAACCCGTCCACCAAGTCGAATGATGTTTACGCCAAAGTGGTCACACTCGCCACCTCAGGAACTTCCACGGCATCCTTCTCGACAACGCTGAACACCTTCCTCGTCAATACCTATACAAAGGACAATCAGGTCACTCCCAAAGCGGCCATCTCCGATTATGATTCCGGCACTCCGAACAAACCCGTGACTTTTGTTGTCACCTGGGCCAGTGAATATCAGGACGGAAACAACCTCGGGATTTACGCACGGCGGTTCAATCTTAACGGACAGGCTCTCTCGATTTTGGGAACCACTTCCGACGCCAGAATCAATGTTGTGACCCAATACATGCAGGGAATGCCGGATGTGTCCGTCGCACCGAACGGGAATTTCGCGATCACCTGGACCTCTTACGATCAGGAAGGACAGAACTACCAAACCCTTTATCAGGTGGACCCGGAAACCGGTCTGGTGACCGGTCAGTCCGGCTCTCTCATCCACGACAACGGTGTTTTTGTCCGTGCCTTTGACGGAACGACGGGAAATGATATTTCGGGAGCCGTCTATTTCCCCGGCGGAAGTTCCCCGGAACATCGTGTCAACCATGAAATCATCGGCAACCAGCAAGGTTCGGTGGTGACAATGAATAATGACGGCTTTTCCGTCGCCTGGGTCGGTCCGGATTATATCGACTCCTATTCCGTCACAGACCCGACGGATCCTGAAGCCGAACCGGTCATTGTCGTCTATTCCAATGTCACGACAGACATTTATTATCGTGTTTACCGTTATCAGGCAGGGAGCGGAAATCATACGATGAGCGGCGTCAATTCGCTTTCCCCGTATGAATATGTTTATGCGGCAAGCAAGAGCGGTTCAGGAAATTCAGGAACTTACGAAAGTGCCGGGGTCGGGGTCAGCAGAGCCGATAATCCGGCGTACCAGTCCCTTCAGGGAACCGCAGGAGATGATGTCGTTGAAATTTCCATCACGTCCTCCGGAATACAGGTCGTTCTGAACGGGAAAAAACTGTCTGTTTCCGGTTCCGTGACCAATCTCACTTTTGACGGTCTCGGCGGAAATGACAGGATCACCATCAACGGAAATGCGGCGGACTATCTTGCCTCACTGAACACCGAGGAAAAGAGTGTTTACTTCAATGCGAAAAACGGCTCCTGCAGTCTCGTTGCCAGGAATTTTGAGGATGTGATTCTCAATGCCGGCGGCGGTCAGAGCTCGCTTTCCGTTGTCACCTCTTCGACGGAAGGGGCCGTCCTTGAAGCCGGAGCGGGACTCTTCACTCTCGAAGGAAAGGAAAGCCGTTACAGAGCCGACGGATTCCAGACACTTTATGCGGAGTCCTTCGGCAGCGCGGACCGCGTCACGCTTTATGATACGGTTGGTGATGATCATTTTGAAATGTCTCCGGGACAGGTCGCCATGACCGGAAGCGGTTACAATACGACTCTCGTCGGATTCAAATCCGTGACCGCCAACACGGCCAGGGGAAACGACACCGTCAATATGTACGGGACAACCGGGGCGGATTCTCTCGTCGCCAGTGCCAACATGACTTCATTGATCTCCGGCACTTACCGCAATGTCGCCAAAGGATTCAGGAATGTCTATGTGAACACCAAAGAAGGTTCCGACACGGCCACATGGATCGGAACGCAGTTTGACGACACCTATGTCGGAACCCCGGAATGTTCGGCAATGGTTTTCGGCGGTTATCACACCTCGGTCACGGCCTTCGGATTGACAAAGATTGAAGTTCTCGGCGGCGGCGGACATGATTCGGCCACGCTCAGCGGCAAGAGCAATGTCAACAACACGTTTGTCGGTGAAGCGGCTCAGGCCCAATTGACGGCGGCGGATTATTCCCAGACTCTGAAAGGGTTCGCTAAAATCAATGTCCTCGGAAAAGCAACGGACACCGCGACGCTGGTGCGGCCGTCCAACGGCACGAATGTTCAGACGGACACCGATGTTTACAGCATGATTTGCGACGACACGGAACTTTACCGGCTCCTTGCGTTCGGACACGTCAGCGGCAAAGTCAAAGGAACTTCCGGAACCGTTGACGAACCGATCACGCAAAGTACCGATTATCTGATGAAGATCGGCGCTTTGAGGTAAGAGCATCAAACACGCCGGAGCCGTGTCAAACGGAGCTGTGTCAAATACCGGGGGCAAATACAGCAGGGTCTCAAATGCAGGAGCGGGAGTTTTCCGCTCCTGTTTGTTGATGCGGGGTGGGGACGGGGGCAGGGGTAAGGGCGGGCGAGGGCAAGGGCGGCGGCAAACTCAAAAACGATTCAGTTTCAGCAGCATTTTTTCGATGCGTCCGGCTTCCGGCTCCGCAAGATTGTGTTCCTCGTAAGGATCGTCCGCCAGATGGTAAATTTCCGGTGAACCCCCTTCCTTTGCGGAAGGGACGATCAGTTTCCAGTCCTCTTCAATCATCCATCGGAACCGCAGATTCTTTGCCGGATCGTCGAGGTCAACGTAATCATGCGTGAAACATTCCCCGTAAATTTCATGACGTTCCGCCGCCGCGTCCGCATCAAGCAGATCAATTCCGGTTTGTCCGCCCGCCGGAGCAAGACCGGCCAGACGCAGGATGGTCGGGGCGATGTCGAGGGAGGAAACCCGGTGCGTGTCGTCCAACCGCGGCGGAATCTTTCCCGGCCATCGGAGGAGGACCGGCGTGCGGAGTCCGCCGTCATACGGGGACTGCTTGGACTTCGGTGCGTACCGCGGATTTTCAAGGTCCTGAATCCAACCGTTGTCGGCCACATAAATGATGACGGTCTTTTCCTGCAAACCGCGGCGTTCCAGAGTGTCAAAAAGCCGACCGCACGTTTCGTCGAACCATTCCACATTCGCCCAATACCGTGCCTGCGGAAGGGAACCGGTTTTCTCCGTATATTTTTTGAGCAGCCGGTCGGGAGGATTATGAGGCTGGTGCGGCAGCATCGGTGCGTACCACAGAAAAAACGGCTTCCCTTCTTTTTGGGCCAGGTCGAGAAAATCCTCTATCGGCTGCATCGTTTCGCGTCCGATTTTCAGCCCGTGATCTCCGTGACGGCCCCCCAGTGACATGCCGTGCGTGAATCCGCCGTTGCTGTAATGTTCGAGCCACCACTTGCCGGTTTGCAGGGAAAGGTAGCCTTTTTCCGCAAGGAGTTTCGGCAGTGCCGGAGCCTTTTTGATTTTTTCGACCATGTTTTGCCGTCCCCGGAGATAAGCTTCCGATTTGTGAAAATCCGCATTGTTCAGTTTCTGCGGATTGGGTGGATCGTTTCCGGTGATCCCGTGCCGGTGCGGATACTGACCGGTAATGAGCGACGCGAGACTCGGACAACAGAGCGAAGCAGGGACGTAGCCTTTGGTGTAAACGAGTCCCTGGGAGGCAAGCCGGTCAATGTTCGGCGTCCGAATGACAGGGTGTCCCATAAAACCGTAATCTCCCCAGTGCTGGTCATCGGAGACGATCAAAACAATGTTCGGCTTTTCCGCGGTTTCCGCGGCGGCCATCACCGGCGACATCAAACCCGGTAACATCAAACTCCGGACGATCCCGCACAGACAAAGCGGCATCAATAACCTGAAAAGACGTTTCATGGCGGATGCTCCTTTCCAAAATTGCCGTTGAAAGAGTTGAAATCACAGACTTTCTCAATACAAATCCATCGTATCGGGAAGGAGATTTTTGTCAATCAAGCAAAGAGGCGGTTTTTCCCGGATTTTCCGATGTTCCCCGGTGATTTTTGCCGGGGAATCTGTTATACTGACCGGTTCAACGGTTTTCAACATGACAATTCAACCGAAACCCGAAAAGGAGACAGACCAATGGCCATCAGAAAATGGGTTGTTTTGGATACCGCCAATGATGTTTATGTTGACTCGCTTTGCATCAGGGAAGGGGACGTCGCAATCATCAAACGGCGGCTGAAGGGGGGCCTGCGTGACGGGATTGACATTATTGAAGTGGACAACGGGGTACTGAGTTTTACGGTGCTTCTCACACGCGGCATGAACATCTGGCGGGGAAACTGCGGCGGCATTCCGCTGAAATGGGACTCCCCGGTCCGCGGGCCGGTTCACCCCAAGTATGTTCCTTGCAGGGAGCCGTCCGGATTGGGCTGGCTGTACGGATTTGACGAATGGTTCGTCCGCTGCGGACTTCAGAGCAACGGTTCGCCGGATTTCGACGCTCAAGGGAGACTGATCTATTCATTACACGGAGGCATTTCGAATACTCCGGCGTCGTATGCGGAGATTGTCCTCGACACGGAAACTCAGGAAATCACCGTCACGGGAACGGTCCATGAAGCGAGGATTTTCAGCCGGAACCTTCAGCTTCAGGTGACGTACCGCACAAAAGCCGGAGAACCGTCGTTCACGAGCCGCGACGTGGTGACCAATCTGTCGGCGGAACCGGGTTCCATGCAATTGCTTTATCATATCAACACCGGTCAGCCGTTTGTTGTGCCGGGGTCAAGAGCGGCGGTGCCTTACGAAACAATGGCTCCGCGGACTCCGGCGGCGAAAGCCGATCTGCCGGCATGGAATCTCTGCGGTCCTGAAACGTCCGGTTCGGAAGAGGTTGTCTTTTTCTTCGATCCTGCGGCGGATGAACAGCAGAATACCGAAGTGATGCTGATGAATCCGCAACAGGACCATGCGATTCTTCTGAAGTTCAACAAGCGGCAGCTCCCGTATTTTTCGCTCTGGAAAAGCCGTCTTGCCAATGCGGACGGTTACGTCGCCGGCATGGAACCGTCGGTCAACTTTCCGAATGAGCGCAGCTTCGAGGAGAGCAAGGGACGTGTTGTCCCGCTTGCTCCGGGAGAGTCGCGGGAATTCGACCTGACGTTGGAATTTCTTCAGGAGGCCGCGGAAGTCGCGCGGGCGGAAGAGAAGATCCGGAGGCTCCAATCTCATGCGGAGGGAAAAACGGTTCATCCGGCGGATGCCGGCTGGGGACCGTGACTTTCCGCATGACCGTGCGCGGTCAGACATGATCCTCTTCTGTCGAATTCCAATCCGGAGAGTGATGACTCAAATAGAGGCAGCGTGCCGCTTCATCCGCCAACGCAAGGGCGTTGGCCGCCGGAGGCAAAAATCATTCCTCAAATAAGGATTACTGCCCGCCCATTGTTTACTGGAGTGCTCCAATTTCCTTTTATGCACTTCACACCTCTCAAAATGGGCTGGATTGAATGGAAACAACTCATTTCAGAAAAATTTTCTGAAAAATTAACAATTCCTCTTGACTTCTTGAATTGTCGTGGATAAAATACAGTCATCAGGTTGAATTGTGTCAATCTGTACAGGATTTTCGTTAAACGTTTTCGAAAATCATCAAACCATTTTTCCAAACAGGAGAAAAACCATGCAAAACTTAACTATGTGTCCGAAATGTCAAAATGGGGGGGGGGGGTAGTCTGTACCGATTCCCGTATCGTAGAAACCAATGTTGCAGATGTAAATGCTGTCGATACGAAAGGCACTGCAAGCCATGCCAAAGACTCTTTTGCCCGTTCCGAATCCACGACTCAATCCGGTTTGACTGCCCGTCCCGCTTTTACCCTCGTCGAACTTCTTGTGGTGATTGCAATCATCGGGATTTTGATTGCTCTTCTTTTACCGGCAGTTCAAGCGGCACGCGAAGCCGCAAGGCGAATGCAGTGTACGAACAATCTCAAGCAACTCGGTCTGGCAGTACAAAACTTCCACGATACAAACAAAAAACTCCCTTCCGGTATGACAACGATTCACAGAACGGTCGTCAATCTTGACCAAAACAGATTTTCCGCTCTGTTCATGTTGTGTCCGTACATTGAAATGGGGTGGTTATATGAAGGATT
>JAISQK010000118.1 GCA_031274255.1 Planctomycetaceae bacterium
TTTCTTGAAAAACTTTTTCGGCAGTTGTCCGGCAAGGGCAAGGTTGATGTGTTGTTGGAGTTTTTGATAGGACGGCAGGAGTTTGATGAGGTTGTCGGCGATGGTTTTATCTGTCGGACAGTCGGCAAGGGATCGACAAGCAGCGAAGATCGATTCGCAATAACAAAGGGCGGCGGTGAGGATTTTGATGATGAGGATATTGGTGATTTTATAACCGTGCCGTTCGGCGGTAAAAAGTTTTTGGACGCAAAGAGCAAAGTTGCTCTTGACTGCTTCTGTCGATTGTCGATAATTGTTCCTTGTCGGACGCATCGTGCTTACTCCTGAAAAAAGGTAGAGGTTTGTGATACAACCATTTTACAGAAAAGAACTTGCGACAGGAAATACTAATTGAGAAAATTACAAACTACTGATTTTGTAAACATTTTTTCTAATTGCAATGAGCCGACACATGCTCCAAGACTGATCGCTGTCCGATAGTCAGGCTTGTAACAATGAGCATCCAATAGTAATTCAAATGAACATGAATCACCAATCTCACCAAGTAGCCAAATCAAATCATGCGGCAAAACCGGATCAATATATTCTTTATTTCGTGACACAATATACTCTGCGACATGATTACATTCCTGAAGTAATTTTAAACGATAAGGATTACCTTGATCTACGATGAATGTTTTAGATTCTCTGGGATTCCAGGTTAGATAATTTTCAATATTGACTTTTATCCATTGTTCACGGCTTCTAATAATGGGAGCGGTTGATAAAAATATATACCTTATTAGAGGATCAATATTTTCATAATTATCAAATTTACAGTTCTCGGTAAGATATTTTTCATCTTTCCTTATCAAGTATGCATAACCAGCAATAAAATGAGAAATTTCATGACTTTTTAAGTCTCTTTTAGCTGTCGAAAGAATTTTGTTATCAGTTGGGAGTTTTGAAAGCAAGTAAACGAATTTATAAATTATCAAATTATCACCGCACTGTTTGATTTTGTTGTAAATGTCGTATTTGTCGTCAATATCAGTAATTGTACGTGTATTTATACGGCGTTCTAATTCCATTATATAAGTGTTAACTACATTGAGGCGATTATCCGAAACAATACGACCAATCAATTCTGATTTCGACATGTCAACAACTATCTCTGGCTCGACAACACGTGGCGGTGCAGACACGATCTGTTCGTACTGCTTTTGAGAGCAAGCAAGGAATAGCATGTTCAATATCAATAAAATAACACAAATAAATTTTATAGTACGTGTTTGCATTACCATTGTTTACCTCCTTTGCTCCAATCTGCTGAAGCGTTACCTTTTTTACCTTTAGAGCGTTTTAATTATTTATGCAGACTGTATCCATTGTGTTTGAAGTTGTCCGAGGAAAAAAACTTTTCCGACCCGTAAAAGAACTCTTGCAGTTTCCCCACATTGCGAATCTTTTCCCGACGTAGCAAACTTTTCCGTTTCGGGAAACTCACCTCCGTTGGATTCAAGTAACGGTACGGTCTGGAAATTTAACCGGTTTGTAGAATCAAGTGATACTTCTGTTGTCTTTTTACGTCAGGTGATGTTGCGGTGTGTTGCGAAAAAGCAATATTTTAAGACACCGTTTGCCGAAAAATGGCGTTTTTCCACTTTGGCACGCAATATGCGTCTATTCTCTGACAATCAATCGTAACACCCTTTTTCTCCTGTTTCCGTACATTATCTTTTCCTAGGTACGTCTTTTCTCCTGACAAGCAGCCTGCTGGGTTTCCTCCTTCCCACAGGCTGTTTTGTTTTTTAAAACACAAAAATCCGTGTTCGAACCGTTTCATTTCAGAAGACGCGAATACAATTCAACGTGACGTTGAATCATGGCGGTCAGCGTGAATTGCGATTCCACTATAGACCGTCCCGCCTGTCCGAATTGTAATCGCCGTTCCGGAGTTTCGAGCAGTTCCGTCGTGCGTTTAACAAGTTCCCTCGTCCGCCGCCGATAATCCTCTCCGAATTCAGGAATCAAGTAACCCGTCACGCCGTTTTGAACCAAATCACGGTTGCCGG
The DNA here is from genome assembly GCA_031274255.1 of Planctomycetaceae bacterium. Lineage (GTDB taxonomy): Bacteria > Planctomycetota > Planctomycetia > Pirellulales > Thermoguttaceae > WRMR01. The sequence goes on from JAISQK010000118.1 coordinate 2,055, forward strand.
GAATGTCAGACGCAATCACCGGAACGCCGCAGCACATCGCTTCGAGAATCGAGTTGGACTGACCTTCATAGGCACTGGTTGACCAAAGAAGATCGAAATGCGGCAAAAACCGCGGCACATCATTCCGGTTGCCGAAAAAATGCACCCGGTCCGAAATACAGACATCTTCGCGATACCGCAGCAGAGCGTCACGTTCAGGACCGTCGCCGAACACCAGCAGATGAATGTCTTCTCCGGCGAATTTCAACATGTCCGCCGCCCAAACGGCGTCTCTGATCCGTTTTTGCGGCCAGAGTCTTGCGACAATTCCGATGACAAACCTTGACGGTGTGATTCGGAGTTCACGGAACATTTCGTCACGGGTGATCGGACTCGGCGGTTCAGAAAGGACTGCGTTCGGAATCACCATGAATTTTTCCTCAGGCAAGCCGTGATTTTTGTAAAAGTCAACCACACCGCCGCTGTTGGTCACAAGAACATCGGTTTTTTGGGCAAAATAACGGTCGATCGCAAAATGGTAACCGCTTTTCCACGGATCAACGCAACGTTCACCAGCCACAATTTTGGGAACTTTCGCCGTCATCGCTGCCAAACGACCGTAACTGTTGCCCGCAAAGAGCCATGTGTGCACAAGGTCAGGTTTGAGCCGCAAAATCAGCGATTTCAACCGAAGATAAGCAAAAAGGTCAAGTTTCAGCTTCTTGTGGATGAAATGGAGCGGAATCTCCGCGTCCCGAAGCGGTTGTTCAAGCGGTCCCGTCCGCGTCAAAACCGCGACATGCACCTCAAACTGATCCTTGGGAAGCCCTGCGGCAAGAAGCGTCAATTGTTTTTCCGCGCCGCACCGGTCCAATGTCGGGATAATCTGGAGAATTTTGTACATGTTTAATCCTCTCGGTTCCCCATCAGGCAGCCTGACAAAAAAACATCCGATTTCGCAAAACCGGATGTTCAAAGAAAGGAGGTTACAATAACAGTAAACCGCATCAAAACAATAAATGGCGGGGACAGGATTTGAACCTGCGACCTCGAGGTTATGAGCCTCGCGAGCTACCGGGCTGCTCTACCCCGCGTCAACTTCAGGAGATTATACGTTTTCTCTCATTCATGTCGAGGGGGGGCAAAAAACATGCCGAAAAATCTAATTCATGAAACTGAAACCGACTTCCAAAGCCAATGCTCCCCAGGGACTCTGGAACGGAATGGCGATCGGATGCGAACTGCTCGGAAAGTGAATGTGGCAGTTGCTCCCGTGAAAGACACTGGGAAGCCCCATCGACAGGTTGTATTTCGACAGTTTGGCTTTCGTGGAGCCGGAAACCATGTTCGTCAGTTCGCCGACCGCGTCCATGACATCTTCGTCCGGTTCGGTGATTTCCGTCATCAGCATCGTCGAAGCCGCGTGGAGAGCCACAGGAATGGAAAGGGAAAGAACCACTGTTCCGATGGCCATCCGGCCGCTGATGCCGATGATCCCGCTGATCGGATGGAGTGTCGTGTTATTTTCTTTCAAAGCCAGACCGGTTCGCGCGAGTTTACAGTCGAGCATGGTCTCAAAAGTTTCTTCAAGCGACGAAATCACCGGATTAATAAAATCAACTTCAACGAGCGGCATTGTTACAGTTCCTCTCTCACTTCTTTTTATACGACTCTTTCAATACGAAAATTCTCACGTCGGCGGTGTCCGAAACCTCGTCCGAACACCGTATACATGATAAAGTATAGGTTTCATTTTCTTTACGGGAAAATTTTCGCTGAAAAAAATCCAATTTTATACGGAACATGCCGCCGTTTGCTTTATTTGAAACCAGAGCAAAAATCACTCTTTTCCGGTTTTTGCGTCAGAATCCTTTTCTTTCGGGAGAAGTTTGATCCGAATGTCTTTAAACTCCACTTTCATGGGGGCACCCTGGTGCATCTGAAGGGCAAGAACCCCGGATTGGGCCGATTCGGTTGCATGACGGTCGTCAACGCGGCACATTTGCTTTCCATTAATAATCAGTGTGAGTACACTTCCGTCGGCGATCACTTCGTACTCGTTCCAATCATTCGGTTTGTAGACTTCAACCAGTTTTTTACCGTCAGCGATCTGATGCACTTCGACCTTTCCATCCGGAGCGATTTTGTTATCGAATCCTCTCTGAACGACGGCACCTCGTGTATGGTGAAACAAACAGCCTGTCCATTGCAGACTCTGATCCACATCCGCCTGATAACCGAACGTGTCCCAATTCGGACGCTTTTCACTCCGAAACTGAATCCCGGAATTGGCACTTTCTCCGCGAAGCCGGAATGTCAGTTTGAGATGGAAATTGTCCGGCTCCTTTTCGGTCCAATAAAGATAATGAGTCTTCTTACACGGCTTTTCCGGTGTGCTTTCTCCAATAATGACGCCGTCTTCCACACGCCAGGCGTCCGGCCCCCCTTCCCAGCCGGTAAGATCGGCACCGTTAAAAATGGAGACAAAACCTTCTTTATCCGGCTTGGAAAAGTCCGAAGCCGACAGAGAGGCCGCAAAAAGAAACAACGAAGTCCAAACAGCAAGGAAAAATAATCTGGTTTTCATAAAGAACTCAATTCAATGGGGATGGGTTAAAACAAAGAAAACCGCCGCCCCGCCGCTTACGGGTCGGGGCAGCGTATCGTTCCGTTCATATCGTGACATTCACTTTCGTGCGGCGGCACATCCGCCAGTCTGAAGAGTGATGAAGTTGCCTGTTACGCAAGTTCAGGGAGTTCATATCCTTTGCGCCGCGGACGGGAAAGCATTTCGTTTCCCTTGTCGTTGCCGATGAATTTTTCGTTGGCAGGATCCCAACCGATTTTCCGCCCAACCGGCGCGGTGGCGCGGACAATGTTCACCAGTTCGCAGAACGATGTCGCCCGCTGCCCGATTTCAATGTCCGCATTGGCTTTTTCGCCGGACTTGATACACTCAACCCAGTTCTCGACATGATAGACCGTTTCGCTCCTCGGGTTATTGTGTTCCTTCATTCCTTCCTCCGCAATCTCTTTCGGATTGGAGGAAATCTTGTGCCGGTTGATTTCAATCTTCCCCTTTTCGCCGACAACGATACAGCCCAAACCGGGTCCCCAATCGCCGTCGAGGTGCAATTTGATTGCGACACCGTCTTTCGTCCACATCGTCACCTTGGCACGCGGACCTTTGACTTTCGCCATTCCGTAATACGCCGCCCCCGTTTCTTCGTCCGTCGGACGCCGGGTCTGGAACTTGCCGCTGTCCTGAATCGTACACGGTTCTTCGAGCAGAATTTCCGTCGGTCCGGTGTCGTTCATTTTCAACGCCATACAGATTTGGTCGTAAGAGTGTGTTCCCCAGCCGCTGACGCCGAAACAAAGTCCGCCGGCATCATAATCCCACCAGTTCGACCAGTTGTAGAACAACTGCGGATGGAACGGACGGTACGGTGCCTGATTGAGCCAAATGTCCCACGCTTCATCCGTCAAACCGTCTTTGTAAGGTTCGCCCGGCTGGTCCGTCCATTGATTCGGACCGACAAAATTCGGTGCGAGAATCTCCTTGATTTTGCCGATGCGTCCGTTTTGCACCTGCTCGCAAGCCCACTGACACAACGGCAGCGACCTTTGCTGGGAACCGCATTGAGTGACAACGTTATGCTTACGAGCCAGTTTGACAAGGTGCCGCCCTTCGTTAATCGTCAGCACAATCGGTTTTTCGATATAAACGTGACATCCCCTCACGATGGAATGAGCCACCGTCCAGGCTCGCTGGTGCGTGGTGGTCTCGCACATCACCGCGTCGGGTTTCGCTTCTTCAATCATTTTGCGGAAATCGGTGAATCCCTGTTCCGGCGTGAAGTCTTTGTAACGGTCCATAAACCGGTCGATGCGTGTCTGTAAAATATCGCTGACGGCAACGACTTTGACACCTTTGGCGGCTTTGACATCATGGGGATAGATTCCTGTGCAGCGTCCCCCAAGACCGATCAACGCGACTTTGACGGTCTCGTTGGCTCCGGGGGTCTCAAGTGTCCCCAAAACAGAACGCGGAATCACCAGCGGCGCGGCAACCGCGGCGGTCGCCGCAGATAAAAATTGACGGCGTGTGGATTTTAACATAAAAGTCTCCTTTTGGTAGAGTGTTACTTAGTAGGGTTTTGTTTCTTGCAAATTTGGGTTTGACCAACAAATTCAGGAAATCGCATCCGTACCATTATGACAGATGCGGAAAAATTTTTCAACAGGAACGAAAATTCCAAATAATTTAGGGAAGTTGTCCCATATCCCCCTCGCCGGGTGTGCCGAGTGCTCCCCAGACACCAAACGGACTCGGACCGGATTGCACGGCAAGCTGATTCAGGTTGCCGCAACCAATCGTATTGGAAATAAATTGCACGGAGCCGTCCATCATACCGACATTCACTCCTCCGGTATGGTTGCTTGCCGGAGGAAACACTCCCCAGTCATTCCTGTTACTGCCGTATTGACAAAGCGGTGAATTCGGCGGAGTCAGTGTGGTGAAACCATTGGCGTCAAGCCATCCCATTGTCAGCATGATCCCCCGGAAACTACTGGTTTTTTGTGAGGCGGCGAACCTTTTGGAATCTCCCGCCTCAAGGACAAGCCCTGTCATACAATTGCCGGGAAGCCCGTTGGGGCGTCCGTCCCAGATTCCGTTGTACATCGCGACATTGGCTCCCACTTCCTGGCCCTGATACTGTGACGGAGATTTGCACTCACTGACACCGACCGTATTGCTGGTTCCGTCAGTACAATCTCCGAAGGACTTTTTAATATTTCCGTAAAACATTCCGCGCGACCGGACATCATGATTTCCTCCCGGATTTCCCTGTGCCCAAAGTCCGTCCCCAAGACTGTACACATAGTTATTGGGAGGCACGAGGCGGTCGCCGTAAGTGGGATCGCCGGGACTTGTCTTGCCCATGTTGCCGTTGGACGGACAAACAAACGCGGAAATGACATCGGCTGTTCCCACTTCCAGCACATTCCACGGGGCACCGCTTCCTCTGGCTCCGGTCATGCCGGAACGATTTTTGATCGCTTCATAAAGGACGGTCTGTTCAATAAACGGCATCAGATAAACCGCAGTTCCGACAGTGCCTCCTGCAAAAGTACCGTCCATCGTATCGCATCCTGCCGGAAAATTCTTATACGCATCATGATGGGTGTGCAGTGCCAGACCAAGCTGTTTAATCCGGTTCGTACACTCCATGCGACGTGCCGCTTCCCGTGCCGCCTGCACCGCCGGAAGCAAAAGTGCAATCAAAATCCCGATGATTGCAATCACCACCAAAAGTTCAACCAGGGTAAAAGCCGTTTTACAACAGCACAGACAGCCCCCCCCCCCTATTTTAACATTGAGTCTCTTCAAATCCGGCATAACAGTCACCTTTCTTTTAAAACGGCGGAATCAAAAATAACACACTTCCTTTGAGAAGCATGTTTGAAAACAAAAATCGGATTATTGGGGTGCCGCAAGCTCAATTTGCGTTACTTTTCCCAAGTCGAATGGCGGAAATTCGTTTTTACCTGCAATGACCTCAATTTCCAACGGCGTTTGATTGGGCAATGTGTATTGAGTCTCAACAAGGTTATAATGAGTCATTGGTTTGGTAGGTTTGTCCATTGTAGGGAGTTCTCCTTCGGAATGGAACTTATTGACACAAATTTTGTACTTTCCGGCAGGGACACCATGATATTTTCCATGCGTTTTCAACTGGACGCGGCCGCCGGCATCAGTGCTTCCTCCTGAAATCCATTCGCACGGAAACTGCGGAATAAGCCGGATGGAGGCTTCCTCAAGCGGAGCCCCTTCCTGCTGAAAAGTGAGCGTGACGGGGTAAAGCGGCGGCATTCCGTCCGGCAACGGCTCGGAACAACCGAAAGCGAATAAAGCACAAAAAACGACAATACCGCAAATCCATCGTGAATTTCTCATGTTTATGCACAATCAAATAATGAATAACAAACTGTTGAAAACAAACGGGCATGACACTATAATAACAGTATTATTATAGCAAAAAATCTGTGTGATAATAGTGTTTATTCAGCATAAAATAGTATTTTTTCCGCATTCTTGACAAAACTTGGAATAAAAGCATCATGAATCTATTGTGAGTGAAGATCTATTGGATTGATACAGGTGACTATCTATTTGGTAAACACGAGGAAAGCGGCGGCGACCATTGCCAACTGATAGTTACCCCCGTTTTTTCCTTAACTTCCCTTACGTCAACAGTGTCCTGCGTCCGTTTTTTACATACAGAAAGTGTTCTCGTCGGTGAACGCGAGAAAAACATGCCGTTCTGTTTGACCGCAGAAATTTCAGGACGGAGGACTTCCGCGTCGTGATGATCCGGTCGGGAGTCTTACACTCAACCGGTTCAACGAGCCGCCGCCTCAATGAGAGACATCCGCACCCGGATGTCCTAAACTTGACCCATAAATTTTCGATATTTCCTAAAAACTATGATATAATGAACAACTGCTTGGGAGGGCAATATGTCAGGAGGGGAAAGTTTCAATATGGCGGAAGAATTCGCGGACGTGGATTTCAATGAGGCCAGGCTTGAAAAGCGGTTTGTACGGACGATGGAAACACTGTCAAAGCGGCCGGGTAATTCGATATGGACAAGCGCGGAAAACCGTGCCGAAGCCAAAGCGATTTATAACCTGCTGGGAAACGAAAAGTTTGACCGGGATGAAATAATCAAAGCGCACCGGAACGGAACCATCAAACGGATAGCTGACGAGCCGGTTATTCT
>JAISQK010000169.1 GCA_031274255.1 Planctomycetaceae bacterium
TGATTTGTATTGTGGTTCACGCGGCGAACATGGGCGAGCGGGAAGGGGCGAAGTTGGTCTTGGCGAAGGCGGCGACACAGCCGTTGCCGAGATTGGTGAACATTTTGGCGGACGGCGGCTACACGGGCGATAAGATGAAAGCGGAGGCGGCACGTTATTTGAAACGGTAAAGCGACCGGAGATGCATCAGTTTGAGGTGATACCGAAGCGTCGGGTGGTGGAACGTTCGATAGGCTGGACGAAGCACTGGCGAAGTTTGTGCCGGCAATACGATTACGATTCAAGAACAACGGAAACGAAAATCGTACTAACTTCGCTCTATTATGTGACAAAAAGGATTACTAAAACTACCTAAATTACGACGCAACTACTCAAATACCTACCAACATCGAAAAGGATACTTTTGAAGACTTATTCTAAGTCGAAAAAGAGAATTATCTCAGTTTATGACAATCTTGAAAATAGATGTTTATTAAGGTTGAGAGGTAGAGAAAATCTTTCCAACTGGAGGCCGAAGGCAACTGCGATGGAACAGCATGTTCCCCGTCCGTTGCCTTGATGAAATGCCGCTTTTCCTTATAATAAGGAAATTGTGCGGTTTCTGTTTATGGTCAAAGAGGGGAAATCAATGAAAATCGGGATCGTCGGATACAAAAACTCAGGGAAAAGTCTCCTTTTTCAGTGGCTGACAGGAGAAAAGGCCGACCCGGCCATGGCTCACACGCTGCAGTCCGCAATGACGCCGATTCCTGAATCCCGAATCGCGGAGTTATGCGGCATTTATAAACCGAAAAAGGTCACTTACGCTTCCGTCGAAATCGTTGACACGCCCGGACTTTCCCGTGATCAGGTGGGGAACGCGGCAAGACTCGCTCAACTTCGGGAGGTGGGCTGCCTGATTTGTGTTGTGCCGGCGTTTGAGACCGCGGATCCGGAAAAGGAAATCCGTACATTTCATGAAGATTTGATTTTGGCCGACCTCGAACTTGTCAGTAACCGGGTGGAACGGATTCGTGAACAAAAAAAGCGTCCGTTGGCCAAGGCGGACCAGGAAAAACTCGCGTTTGAGCTGGAAACATTGGAAATGGTGCAAAACGCACTGGAATCGGGCAAGCCGCTTCGGGAAGACGAACTCACCCCCGAACAACAGAAAGCAACCCGTGCTTTTCGATTATTGAGTGAAAAGCCGCGGCTCCTCTTTTTCAATGCCGCCGACGACGAGACCGATTTTGCTCCGTTTCAGAAATTCGCGACGGAAACGTGTCCGGTTCTTGCCGCGTCGGTCCGGCTGGAAAACGAACTGATGGAGATGACTGACGGCGAAAAAACCGCGTTCCTCGACGAAATGGGACTTGCGGCTTCGGACCGTGACGCCATTCTCAAGGCGGTTCTGAGTATTTCCGGTCAGATGCTCTTTCTCACCGCCGGAGAAAAAGAGGTGCGAAGCTGGCTCGTCCGCAAAAACGGGACTGCCGTGGAAGCGGCAGCGGAGATTCACACCGATATTGCCAAAGGATTCATCCGTGCGGAAATCATGCGGTGCGAGGACATTGTCCGTCTTGGAAGTGAGCGGGCCGTCAAAGCGGAAAATCTCATCCGCCGCGAACCGAAAGACTATGTTCTTCAGGAAGGGGATGTCGTTCTGTTCCATTTCAGCGGCTGATTCGGGCAACGTGCGGACGGCCGCGAGTCGCAACAGACACTTACCTCCCGGCTGCAGCTGCATGCTGCCTTCCGTTGGTCGCTGGTGTCGGTGAGCGGAACAACGAGGAATAGGTGGAAAGAGTATCCAACAGAAAGCGAACCGAATGCAGTGAGCGTGAGCAAACCGCCCACCGCGGTCCGGGGCTTCCCGGCTACGATGCAACAGCATGTGCCCCGTTGATTGTTTTCCTCGGAAGTTACGCAGGTTCATTGTCGAGTCGGCAGACAGTATCGGTGTTGATCCTGCATTTGTCGGAATGTTTGCACTGTCTGTTGTGTCGGGGGCAATCGGACGTCTGGTTCAATTGGAAATCAAAAAAGGTTTTAATGTTTACCCGACCATCTGGACGGTATTAGTAGCGGATTCCGGCGAAGCAAAATCTCCGTGTTTCAGAAGTGTTCTCCATCCATTGACCAACATGGAAAAAGCACTATCAGACCGTGACCGAAAGGACTCCAAGGACTTTGATGAGCAGATGCAACGGTATGATGTTGAACTTGCCGGATGGAAACAGAGCCGCAAAAAAGGAATGAATGCAACACAGCCCATGCCGGAAAAGCCGGATGCCCCCACCAGAGGACAGTTACTGATCCATGATGCAACGATGGAAGCCGTGGTTGAACTTCCGGAACAAAACCCGTTCGGTTGTGTGATGGGACAGGACGAACCGGCAGGATTCTTTAATGGATTTGATACGTACCATGATTACCGCACAAATCATACAAGCGATCATAACGCACGTTTAATATGTGCTTGGTTTACAGGTACTACTTTCCAAACGGCATATGACCCTGTACAGAACCAGATAATTCTTCAGGTAGATTTGGGTTCAAAAAGAGACTTCGGCGACATCGACAGAAAACGACATACACAAGAGCTGTTGCGCATCGTGCAACATGGCTGGAACACACGCAGATTACCGACAAACATTACAGGCAGGTCACGGAAAGCCCTTTGGAACAGGCCGTAAAATTCTCTGGCCTGCGGTTTCCAAAAACAATCCGCAGGAACAGACATTTTGTCCCAAACCGGTAGCTGTCAGCGTCGGAAATGGCTTGCAGATAAACGAAACGGGAAACAAAAACGCCGTAAATTGCGGTGTCTTGCAACTCACGGCGGATGTGTACAACAACTCAAATGGGCGATACGGGACTCGAACCTGTGACCCCTGCCGTGTGAAAGCAGAATATATTTCTAAGAAAAATTCAATAAAAATTCGTTTTAACCTTGTTTTTACGGGGTATTTCTGATTTTTCTATTGTTTCATAGATCATTTATTTTGATTATCTTTGATTGTTTTTGATTACCGAACACGTCCCAAAGCAAGAAAACATCCCAAAATATCCCATAAAATTTTACATCGTCCTCAGAAAAAATTTTTCCGGGGATTTTTTTGGAAAATTTTCAGATTCTCTGATATTTGCCATTGATAAATATCAGAAATGCCGTTATACTATACATATCAATAATCAAGGAGCGGAAAGCTCAAAATCCAAAAACACAAGGAAACCTGAAAATGACAAAAGAAGAGTACCGGATTGAAAAACTTGCAAATGCCTGTCGGGAAGCGATCACAACCCTCCGCTGGCTGCAATCCAACATCACAAACCAAGAACTCAAGAGTGAGGCTGACGGGGTGTGTGACCAAATCCAAAACACGCTCGATTGCTACGAAACCGAGTAAGAACCACAAAGAAACGCCCGCCGGTCTTGTGACCGGCGGACTATCAATAATCAACCCTAAACAAGGTTAACCGAGAGACATTATATGCCAAAAGGCGGAAAAAGGGAAGGAGCGGGAAAACCGCTCGGATGGAGAAAACCGGAGGAACAAAAGGCCGTCACGATCTCCCTGTCAATGTCTGGTGAACTCCATCGACAATTGAAATCGAAAGCGGAATCGGCGGGGATCACCGTCAATGATGCGATTCGCGACGCAGTCCGAAGGTGGATCTCGGATTCAACACAACGATAAAAACTGTGTTAAAAATTTTATAAAAAATCTTGTTTTTGCGGTTTACATTAAACAAAAAGCCGATATACTTAATATATCAACAGTGAGCAATTGCTCAAAACAAAAACATCCTCTAACGGCAAGGAGAACAATCATGACCAAAGAAACACATTATGAAATCTGGTACAACGGAATCGGGATTTGTGACGGATACAAAACCGCGGAATCAGCCGAAAAAGCTGCAAAAGAATTACTGTGTAACGAAGGATATGATCGGGATCTGATAACGATATGCTTACGTATAGGCGGCAAGTTATATAAAGTCCCGCAAGTCTGAGCAAGAAACAAAACACCCGGAGGCTGCAACCTCCGGGCTAACCTCAACTACTTTTTTAACAACACATAGGCAGCGAGGATATGATGACTATATCACAAGAATTGTGGTTTGTCAATCAATCCCCGCTCAGGAAAGGATTGATTATTATGACAAAATCCAATTTAGTGAAATGCTGTTCCGTTCGCGTCGAATATCTCACGCAGATCACGGAAAAGGCGTACAAAGTTCGCTGTTTCGACGGTTCCGAGGGAATCGTCCCGGTCTCGCAGGTTTTCGGGCAGGATTACGAAGTCGGGAAATCCGACGCTTATTGGATCGCGGAATGGGTGCTCCGCGAAAAGAAACTCCAGTATTCCAGCAAGAAAACGGCGTGGTTTGACAAGTCCACCGGAGAACGGGCACCAAGCAAATGAACATCCTTCACCCTGTCATTTTGAAGGCACGGGGGAGGGAAACGGAAAAAGCGGTCGAATGTGTCATCAGGTATCGCGGCGAGGAAGTGTTAGCCTGGGTGCCGCGAAAACTGATGACATACCGGCAGGGAGCCTTGCTCTTACCGGGCTGGTTCCTTGCGGACCGCGGTTTGAGACTTCCGCCCGTGCTTTCGATACCGGAAAGCATTGAGGCCGACGATGAACTTAAAGATGAGTCTTTTGCCCCATCAACGGATGGCGGCGGAAAAACTTGCCCCGTTGAAAGCGTGGGGGCTGTTCCTGGAACAAGGGACGGGAAAAACGCTGACACAATGTGAGATCATCCGGCGAAAAATGGAGACGGCCGGATTCGACGGCATGGTGTATTGGTTCACGCCGTGCAACGTGCGGGAGAGCTTGCGAAACGAGATTGAAAAGATTCTTGGTGAATTTCCCGCATGGATTGAGATTCACGGCATAGAATCGTTGTCGCAGTCCAAGACGTTGTTTTTGGAACTTGACGCGAAAATTACCGTCCGCGACATGATTGTGATTGACGAAAGCGACCTGCTCCAGAATCATAAAACAAAGCGGACAAGATATTCCATGTGTATCGGAAGCAAAGCACGATACCGGGCCATTTTGACCGGTACGCCGTTCACCGAAGGAAAGGAGTATGTGTACAGTCAAATGACGTTTTTATCCGAGAAGATTCTCGGCTATAAATCGTTCAACCAGTTCAAGGCTAATCACCTTGAAGAACATCCGAAACGTCCGGGATACTATATCAACGTGTTGAACGTGGACTATTTGGCCGCGAAAATCAACCCTTATGTCTACGAGGCGAAAAAGAGGGATTGTGTCGAGTTGCCGGAAAAGCGGTATTCGGCTCACTCCATTGAGCCGACCGACCGGATTCATGAGGCGAATCAATGTGTCAAAGATAAGATGTTCCGTTCCATTGAGGAATACGGGACGGAACAGGTCATGAACTTTTTCGTCATGTTCAGGAAAGTCGCGGCGGGGATTACCCCCGGTGATTTTGATGATTACCGGATCAACGCGGTTCGTCCGCTGTTGACTGAATGTAATGTGGTCTATTGTTCCTTTATCGAAGCGGCCGGACACCTTGCCGAATCACTGAATGCCGGATTGATTACCGGAGAGGTGTCGCCGAAGAAACGAAGCGTGATTCTCAAACAGTGGAGGTCGAACGGGGGCACGCTTGTTGTGACTCACGGAACGATGGGACGCGGGGTGAATCTGGTCGAGTGCCGGAACGTCGTTTTTTACGACAATGATTTTTCGTATTCAAAACGGATTCAGGCTGAAGACCGTTTTCACCGGATCGGCCAAACACAGGATGTGGTTTATCACGACCTTTCGGCAACAGGAATGGACCGGAGGATCAAAAGATGCCTTGACCGGAAACAAAACGCCTTCCGTGAGTTCATGCGGGAAATCCGCGAAATCAAGGACAACAGGGAAAAAATCAAAGAGTTTCTTCAAGAGTTATGAGATACAAAAACAAGAACGTTTACGATGCGGCAATGGAACGAATCGGGCTTGTATTTAACGAGTTCGACAACATCTATGTGTCGTTTTCGGGCGGCAAGGATTCCGGTCTTGTTTTGAATTTGTGCCTTCAACACATGCGGGACAAAGGAATCACCAGAAAAATCGGTCTGTTTCATCAGGATTTTGAGGCACAATATACGGAAACAACCAAGTACGTCAAGCGGACTTTTGCCGACCATGCCGACATGATTGACCCGTATTGGGTTTGTCTGCCGATGTCGTGTAAAACGGCAACGTCCATGTACGAACAATATTGGACGCCATGGGACGAAGCCAAACGAGACATCTGGGTTCGCAAGATGCCGGAAAACTGCATTAATCTTGCGAATCATCAGTTTGATTTTTACACTCACGCCATGATGCAGGAGGATTTGTACGCGGCGTTCGGCGGATGGTATCACCGGTTTATCGGAAAAGGCAAAGGAAAAACAATCGGACTTGTGGGAATCAGGGCACAGGAAAGTTTGAACCGCTGGCGGGCGATCACGCAGGAAAAGGGAACGTACCGAAAAATTAAATGGACAACCCGAAACGAAGAAAATGTTTATTCGGCCTATCCGGTCTATGATTGGAAAACGGAGGATGTTTGGACGGCTAACGCCCGGTTTGGTTTTGACTATAATAAACTTTATGACCTGTTTTATTATTCCGGTGTGCCGCTCCATTCCATGCGTGTTGCCAGTCCTTTTAACGATTGGGCGATCGGCAGCTTGAAGCTTTACCGCGTTATTGAGCCGGATATTTGGGCGGCCATGATCGGACGTGTCCAGGGGGCTAATTTCTGTTCCATCTACGGCGGCACGAAGGCGGCCGGATGGAAAAACATTGATTTGCCGCCCGGTCATACCTGGCAAAGTTACGTTCAATTTCTGCTCTCCACGCTGCCGGAAGAAACAAGAAAAACGTATGAGGAAAAGTTTGCAACGTCGATTGAGTTCTGGAGAACCAAAGGCGGTGTTCTGACAGACGCCACCATCGTCGAACTTCGGGCAATGGGGATCGACATCAAGGAAAACGGAAAGAGCAATTACAAGACCGATAAAACACGGGTTGTTTTTGAAGATTACCCGGACGATCTGAACGTGAAAGAATTTCAAAGCGTGCCGTCATACAAGCGTATGGCGATTTGTATTATGAAAAATGATCACCTCTGTAAATACATGGGGTTTTCTCAAACACAGGAGGAGGCGAAACGCCGTGCCGAAGCCATCGAAAAATACAAGGATTTATAAGTTTGTCCAGGGGGAAAAGGACTCTGAACTTTTTGCCAAAGTGGGGCATTGGTGTGTCTCCCCGGAGGTTCATAAAAGGCTGGGTATTGCCGTTTCCGCACTTCCGGGCGATGTCTGGTATGTGAATGATTCCGGCTTTTTGCAGGCACGCACCGCAAAAAACGGGTCGGTGCATATCCGGTTTTTATTCACCGCGGATGAAAAGGATACGGTCAATCAGGAATCCTTGATCAAGTCCGTTTTGTCGGATAATGAAGCCGCGGAGTTGGTTTTCACGAACGACCGAAAGGATTCCAAAATCTGGAAGAAATTCAAGTTTACCCCCGTTGAAAAAGAAAAAGGAACATTTTGCCGATGGGAAAAGAAAAGTTCGTAAGCCCTGTTTATCGCGTGATCGCCGTGCCGATCGAAAAGATTCAGGCGAATGCGTACAACCCGAACAAGGTGGCTCCACCGGAAATGAAGTTGCTCGAAACGTCCATCTGGGAAGATGGCTACACCATGCCGATTGTCTGCTATTACGACAAAGAGCGTGATATTTATGAGGTCGTGGACGGATACCACCGGTACACGGTGATGCTCACATCGAAACGGATACGGGACAGGGAAAATGGAATGCTCCCCGTTTCGGTGATTGAAAAAGACCTCAATAACAGAATGGCTTCGACGATCCGGCACAACAGGGCAAGAGGTTCCCATTCTATTGACCTGATGAAAACCATCGTGGCCGACCTCGTAAAAAGCGGTATGTCGGATCAATGGATCATGAAACACATCGGAATGGATAAAGACGAGCTGTTACGGCTCAAACAGATCACCGGAATCGCCGCGTTGTTTGCGGATAAGGAGTTTTCAAAATCATGGGAATAGAAAAGAAAAAAGGAACATGGGGCGGCGTCCGGCCCGGTCAGGGGAGGAAACCCAAGCCGGAAAACAAAAAGGGAAAGAAAGTCATGATCTATCTGACACGTGACATTCTCGACCCGATTGAAGAGGCTGCGGAAAAAAACAACATCACTGTCCCTGCCGAAATCAGGGGAACATTGGAAGAAAAATATAAAAAAGACTGAAATTATGATGATGGTTTTATCGGAGAGGCTGGAAAAGACCCGGCAATTTGTCTCCCCTGTTGGAAATTCATGATAGGATTTCCGATGCTTGTCAGTGCAATCTTTCCGCTGATTCTATTGATCTGGTTTCTCATCATTTTAACTAAGGGATGACTTTTGATCCCCGCCATTCCGTCGCCTTCGGTTCGCGGATCACCTCAAATCGGTCGGGGTGATGGCGGCGGATCGTCTCAACAATTATGTCGAGATCGCATCGGAAAAACTCTTTACGAGCATTCGCTTTATTGACGCGGTACTGGTCAAGATCTTTGTGAATCGCACGCTCCAGCCCAAGCACGTCATCCGTCTCAATTACAACGTGGATGTCAAACGGAAACGGTACAGAGGAGTCGCCTAGCTCTTTGATGCGATCCTCCGGTTTCCGCTGCGTGTAGCCGACCTTGTAAACGTCCGGCCCGAAACTGCCGATGTTGGAGATCACGTACACGTACCCGGCTTTCGGCGGAGCGGCGGCTATAGCAAGAGCAACCGCAGTAAGAAGAATCGCAAATGCAATAAGCAGCTTACGTTTCATTAGAATGATCTTCCATAGTGCTTTTGATAATAAACTTGATTTCCTGTGTATCTCTTCGAATACTCTGTATTAAAGCGTAAAAAAAATATTGAGACGCGGTTCCGAGAATCCCTCCTATCCCTGCCACTCCGATTGGTGACTGATTGGCAAGTCCTACAACAAGCGCAGCACATGATGCAAAAAAACAAACAGCAAGATAAAGCTCAATAAATGATTCCGCTGAACTTTTATTATATCGAAACGGTTTTGTTTGTTTTTCAGTCTTTTGCTTGAGAGCAGGCACTGACTCTTCAAATTTCAAACTCTTGATATTTCCGGCTTCCATTTCCGATCCGCTTGGCGATCGAACCAATGTATCCGGTTTGATCACTCCGGACAAGGCCAATTGCTTAATCCGGTCTGCTGAAAGATTCGTGATCCATTTTGTCCCGTCAAAGTATGCGTACATGTGTTACTCCGGATTCAATTCGGACGTCGTCTCAATGGCGGATTCATTGGATTTCAGATAATAATCCGCCGTTTCAAGAAGTTCTTTTGAGTGCTTGTAAAGATCTTCCAGTGATTCCAATTCAATGCGGACATCATTCTTTTGTCCGCTTCCCTGAAAGTTCTTAGGATCGTTAAAAATGCCGATATGTTTTTTCCTGACTGAATTAAAATAAAGACGGCACAGCGGTTTTCTGGCATTATCATCAAGAAGAATCGCAAAGTAAGATTTGGAATCCCGATAAGTAATACGCGAAGATTCCAGCTTTTGGCACAGGATCGCCTTGATAATACGGAAGCCTTCCAGTTCCTCTTCGGTGGTGATGATACCGTCTTCTTGCCCCGGTTCTTCCGGGAGAGCTTGTGTTTTATCTTCCTCTTCCGACTTCTTTTGTTCTTCCGATTCCATCGCCGATTTGAACCGTTCCGTAATCAGGTCATTGATATATTGAGTGATGGATCGTTTCAACAACACCGTGAATTGTTCCAGAATCCGCGATGTCACCATTCCTCCGTAAGCCTGCTTCGCGAAGTGTTTGACAAACGATTCCGAAGGTTCCGTGATTTCACGGTGAAACGCCTGCCGAAGTTCGTTTGTATATTTGAGTTCGCTGGCCGTGTTCGTGATGCTCTCCACATCAAATACCGTTTTATGAAATTTCTTGAGTTCGTTGATCTGGACATCTTTAATGGATGTAATATCAAATTCGAGAAACGGTTTTTCATCCATTTTGTTTTCGGCTTCGAGATCGGAATAAAACCGGTACTGAATCCCGTTGGTAAGGATGCCGAATCTCGCCGGCGAGACATGGTAATACCGCAAGAGTTGCCCTTCGTGAATGCTGAGATTCTGCTCCCAATGCTTACATTCAACAAGAATAATCGGCGAACCATCCTTGAAGATCGCATAGTCAATTTTTTCGCCTTTTTTGGTTCCTATGTCCGTGACATACTCAGGAACCACCTCACGCGGATCGTAAACATCAAAACCCAGCAGCCCAATGAAGGGCATGATGAAAGCGTTCTTCGTTGCTTCCTCTGTTTGGATATGTGATTTCAGTTCGGAAACTTTTTTCCCAAGCTGACGTATTTGGTCTTTAAAATCCATCATTTTCTCCTTGTTTGAATTGTGCAATAATATCTATTCTAAAAATATTTCCGGAAAAATGCAAGAGGAATCGCAAAATTTTCTTTTTTTCGGAAAATTAGAATCTTGTTTGAATTGTAATTCTTACAAAAATGGTAAAACGCTTTTGTAAGATTTACAAAAATACATGGAGCAAAAATCAAAAACAATAAGATAGGTAAGATATAATTGAGATTACGTAATTGGTACGGGAATTGCTAATTAGCGGGGGGACAAAAACGAAAAACCGCCCCGCAGAAAAATTCTACAGGACGGCTTATTAACACAGATAAAGGGATACGGTCCCCTCACTGCTATTATTTTAATTGGAAAAATACGGGAGTCAATAAAAAATCAAGATTTTTTGCCCATTAGACGAAAAGTATATTGACTAGATAGTAAAAGTTGTATATATTTACTATCAGAAAGGAGGTGAGGAAAATTAATGCAAAACTGATACAACGAATGCCAGAAGAGTTACATCAAGAAGTCAAATACAAGGCTAAAGAATTGGGTATGTCTGTAAATGGTTACATTAATCACGTTCTTGTACGTGTTGCTACTAATGAAAGATTGTCGGAATTAGAAAGGAAAATCGCTGATCACGAACAAAGAATCATAAAAATTGAGAAAGAAAAATAAAAATCCGCTTCGTGCCTGATCTGGCAAGACTAACACGAAACGGAAATTAACAACCAATCGAAATTGGCGTAACATCTTAATATTATCACATTTCTTGTGGTCGTAAAGGTATTGCGCCTTAAAAGAAAGAATTTTGAGATTTGCACACAAAAATCAAAATATATTTTCTTTTGGAGAAGTCTTACACGTCCGTGTAAAATAATGTTTATGAAGTAGGTGGGGGGGAACGAATCGCTGCCCTCCATGAATATCTTTGTACAATACCTGAAATTTGTGCTGATGGAACGCCTGGAACAAGAAGCAATCCGCTATTTCAAAAGCATTCTGCCGCTCATGTCGGCGGAAGGGCGTGAAGAAATACGTGCTTTGGTTCTTGATGTTCCTGCTTTCTGTGCGGTGATTCCCAAGCCGCATTGTTCAATACGATGCCCTGAAATCTGTACTGTCGAAGTGAATGGAAAACGTTTTTACATTTCTATCAAATGCTGGAAAACATTGAATCATGTTATTCAAAACGGACCAACAGAATTTCTTGATATAGCGGAAATCCTCAATGAAGATGAACTCGACGAAGCTTCCGTAAATCATCTTCGTGACAGGATAAATAGAGTTCTTTCAAAAGCTAAATCCAAACAGCGAATTTCATGTGCAAACGGATTTTTTGCATTGAAATAAAATCCGCCAAAAATCCGCCAAAAATTGTGGAAAAATGGCGGATTTTCTCAAATCCTGTCTGCTAAACTATCTCGCGTCAGGTTGAAAGAATCATATCCCGTAAGCATAGCTCAACCTGACAATTGAGAAATGCGAGCGGGATTTTTTGTGGATTAAAACATGTTACGGATTCATGAAGCGGCAGGTGTGGCACAGGTTTCGGAACCGACGATCCGGCGTTGGATACGTTACGGTCTCCAGGGGGTTCACCTCGCCGCGGTGAAGCGGGGAAAGTTTATACTGATCGACGACGAAAATTTGCAAAATTTCCTCGAAGTGATCAGTACGCCGGTTGCCTGCCGTTTGACACCGGCGACTTCCCCGCTCCCGTTTTTATCGCGTGCCGACAGAGCGTTACACAACGAGGCGATGCGGAAACTCGCCGCACGCCGGAAACGAAAAAAAGAAATCAAGGAGGATTGAAAACGATGGAGATGGTGATGACGGGCTACATGATTTATGCGTTTTTACTGTTCCTGTCGGTGCAGTGGATCATCAAAAACATCCGGGACGAAACACGCGATGCGAGAACAGCACACGAACAGGATCATTATCGAACAAACGAATACCTCAAGGAAGTGCGGCAATTTTACCAGACGAACTTCTGGGGTTTACAAAAGGAACTGCGCGACACAAAACGTTTTGTGTTGCATTGGATAAGACCAACCTTGTATTGGAAGGAAAGTGAAAGAATGGGATTTTTGAAAGCGATCGTGACATTGCCGAAACCTTCGGCGGACGATGCCAAAGAGTTTGTGGTCCGCGTCACTGCGGACGGCAACATCAAGGCCGTCACAAAAAACGGACAGGTGAGTTCGGAGATCACCTTGCCGGCCACGTCGGAGGTATTCGAGTTCCTCGTGAAGGAGGGAACTCCGCTGGTGTCGGTCGGCGTGGCCTGCCGGGATCATGCAGGCAATACCGGCGAATTTACATGGAGCGAACCTCGGGACGCTGTGGATAATACGGCACCGCCTGCACCGGGCGAATTTTCCGCGGCGTTTGAATCGGTGGCGGAAGGGACCGATCTTCCGAGTATCGGAGACGAGACAATCCCCGACACCATCCCGATGCCGGATCAGGATCAGGAAGGAACGGGAGAAGATACGGAACCGTCCAACCCGAAATAGGCAGCGTGGCACGCGGCTCCGCAGAGGGGACTGCCGTCCCGAAGCAATAACCCGTTCGCGTTGCTCACTGTTATCGGTGAGCGAAACAACGGGAAACGGATAACAATGAAAGCGACCGCCTCGAAGAGGCCGGGAGCAAATCGGGATCCAACGCCATTACGTTGGCCGTGCGGTCAGCCTGTGCGGTTTTTCTCCGGTAGTGCAATAAAAACGGCTGACGGGTAATAACGATCCCCCCGGAACGGGATCACTTTTACGGGAGGGTTTGGTCAACGCGCATATATTCATCTGGGGGTTATGCACTCACGCGATCATACCGCGTGACCTCCCTTTGCCCGGCCCCGGCAATTGTCAAAAAGGGGCAATCGGCCGGATAACGTTTCCAGCCGAAGCCGACCGTCTCGCAGAGACCGGAAGGCAAACCGCCCGCCGGGGCTTCCCGGCAATGCTTGTCATGTGTCAGGGATGACGATTGCCGCAAGGATGCGGCTTTTTAAGGAGTCATAAGATGCTTGTTTTGAAACGCGACAGGGGCGAATCCATCCGAATCGGCGATGACATCGTGATTACGATTGCCGATGCCTATCATTCGGGGTACGGAATCATATGTGTTACGCTCGGAATTGACGCCCCCGGATGGCCGGAATCGGAAAGAACAAAAAAACTTATGAAGGGCGATTCCTTCAGGATTGGTGACAACATTGTGATTCAATTTGTCAGCACGCGGAATTTTCAATACGACAAAATTCATGTTGCGGTCGGGATTGACGCTCCGGCGAATTACGATGTTTACCGCGATGAAATTTATCAGGAGATTCTGGAAGAAAGGCAGAACCAAAGGGGCGTCGAGCCGTGGATCAAGGAAAAACCTTTGAAACAATTTATCCCATGGAAAAAACCGCAAAAACACTTAATGAGGAATGAAACAACATGAGGAGAAAATTGTAAATTGTATCAACAACTTATCATGGAGAACAAAAATGGAAACAATTGAAATCAAAAATGTGGGAGCGATTGAGAGGCTGACGATACCGGTTCCTCCGGATGGCGGTGTCGTGGTCCTTACGGGAAAAAATGGAACAGGGAAATCAACGGCACTGGATGCGGTTTCTTCTCTGGTTTCCGGAAAGGGAAAAATCCCCATCCGGGACGGTGCAAACAACGGAGGGGTGGACGGGTTCGGGGCAAGGATCACGCTCGGATCCGCGACACGGAGGCACGGCCAGGCTGAGGCGGTGGTGGATCACATCGAGAGCCGTTTCTCGATTTCCGATCTTGTTGATCCGGGAATTGATTCCCCCGCGGCCGCGGACAAACGCCGGATCAAAGCTCTGTTGACGCTGGTCGGCAAGGAAACAAAAGCCGAAACGTTCGAGCAGCTTTTCTCTTCGCCCGAAGAGTTTAAAACCATCGTCTCGGTCAAGTCGGTCGAGTCCAGCGATCCGGTGGAAATGGCCGAGCGAGTCAAGCGGGATGTCGAAAGCCACGCACGAATCAAAGAAGAACAGCACAAGCAGCGGATGGCGGAATACGATGCCGCTCTTGCCGCCAGCGATTTTAACCCTGACGATCTGATCAACCTTAACGAGGCCCTTGACGCCATCAGCAACGCCAACTCCGAAGCCGGAAAGTTAAAAGAGCAGTACAACAAATCACTGGAACGCATCCATCAGATTGAAGCGGCGAAACAGTTCCTCGAGGATTTTGACGTGTCCGGAAAAGAACAACGGAGGGAGTCTCTTGAAAATGAAATCAGAACAGCAGAGGACGAAACCAAAGATCTGAACAGTGAAGTCAATGACCTCACAGAACAAATCCGGCTTTTGCAGGACAAACTCGCCGTGACGAAAAGCAGGCACGCGGCCTCTGTTCAATCGCTCAGGAGCCTCCGCTCTTCGCGGGATTCCATTCAAAGCGAACTGGCTACACTGGAACAGCATCGCAGGATACTCGCGGAAGATATTGAACTCGGCTCAATCACGGAGGAAACCGTAGCGAACGCGGAAAAGCGTTCCTCCGAACTCCGAAGGATTTACAACCGCGGGCTGCTCGCCGATGCCGCGAAAAAGAGACGGGATTCCTCGAAGCAGATTCTTGAGTCCGCCGACAAACTGAAGGCAACCGCGGACCGCTACCGCAGGATTGCTGCGGATTGTGACACCGTTCTCACGGAGCTTCTTGGGGAGGATAACGTCATCCGCGTCCGGAACGGCCGTCTTGTGACCTCCACATCCCGCGGCGAAACACCTTATGCGGAACTCTCGGACGGCGAACGCTGGAAGGTGGCTTTTCAGGTTCTTTCCGGACGCATCCGGAAATCGAAAGAAAAACTTCCGGTCATCACGATCCCTCAGATCGGATGGGAATCGCTCGACCCGGACAATCAGCAGCTTGTTCGTGACCTCGCACGAAAACACCGAATCGTCGTGTTCACCGCGGAGGCGACACTCGGCGGCATCAATGTTTCCAATTAACACAAACCCAAAGAAAACAGGAGAAAAACAATGGCTAAAAAAAAGAGTGACACGGTTCAACCGGAGACGGATTTCATTGATGAAACATTAGACCCGGAACGGAAAAGGAGATTGATAATAAATTCAAATTTACGGAGCATCTGGAAGGGATTCTCAACGTCTCAACCGGAAAACGAACTGAAAACCGAAGAGGACCGAAGTAAATCTGTCGCAACAGCAACAGCAACGGAAGAAACGGAGGCCGCGGAGGAAACCGCTCCGGAGGAAGATGCCGCGGCAGAGGAAGAAACGATACCTGCCGAAGCAACACCGGAAGAAGAAACGGAAAAGGATTCGGTCAAACTTCAAAAGGAGATTGATAATAAATTCAAATTTACGGAGCATCTGGAAGGGATTCTCTCGGAAATCGACAGTGTGCGTGATCAACGAAAAAACCTTTCCGCACGCCATAAACGGCTGGAAGCCGAACTCCGTGAGGCGATCCAGAAGGGACCGGACGGAATGTTCAACAGGCCGCTCCTTGACCTTGCGGAAAAATCGGAAACGCCGACAGCAGAACATCCGAAAGAACAGATAGAGGATTCGCAGATCTGGAGGGAAACGCCGATTGAATCGCTTGACCTCAAAGAGAACCTGATCACAAAACTCAAGGATCATTTTCAGAATGTCGGCGATCTTGTTGATTGGCTTAATCTTCCGGACCCGCCGAAGAAAAAGGGAATCGGCAAGGCAAAACTGGAACTCATTCAGGATGCCGTCAACAAAATTCATGAGCCGGTCATTCAGAGCGAACTGATAAAAGCAGAAAATCTCACGGAAGAAATGAAAAACGATAATACCATTTCAATTTATGAAGAATGGAATGAATGGATCCAAAAGATTGAAGCAATGAGTGGCGAACCTTGCTATGATTTTGCGTATGGTACACTTGCCGGAATCCGTGAATGGGTCAGTGAACACCAGTATATTACGCCGGAACAGATTCAATCGGTCGAAAACATCCGGACGAGCGTGCCGGAACCGATGGAGTTTGAATGGAAAGAAGAGAACGAAACAGAAGAGGCTGGAAAGGAGGGGACGTCTGATGTCTGAAACCAAATTACTTGATTACAACGACACCTCCATTGTCTCGCAGTCGATGCTCAAGGTGTTCATCGACTCTCCGGAAAACTATCGTAACCGTTATGTGTTGAGAATTACGCCTCAGGACAAACAGACCGATGCGATGCTGCTCGGAAGCATGGTTCACTGTCTTTTTCTCGAAAAGGAAAATTTCAGTATGGATTTTCATGTGATTCAACTCCCGGACCGTCGAGGCAATGCCTGGAAAGCCGAAGTCGAGACGGCTTTTGAATACGGAAAAGTCCCTGTCCTTGAAAAGGATTACAAAACCGCCCTTGCCATGTCTGACAAGCTGGAAAGCAATCCTTACGTTCAGCAAATCTTTGAAGATCACGCGGAATTGAACTGGAACGGAGCAACGGTTGTCGAGCAGGAACTCTTTTGGGACGGTCCGCATTTCAAAAAGAAAGGGCGTCCGGATATGATCCTCACCCGCAACCTCAACGGCGAACGTTTTGCAACCATTCTCGAACTCAAAACGACGGCATCGCCGAATCTTGATGAATTCAAAAGAGCGTACTACAGCAACGGCTATCACATTCAGGCGGCATGGTATGAGGAAGGTCTCAAAGCCAACGCCGGAGAAGATGTGCAAGTCGATCACAAGGTGATTGCGATACGGAACAAGGAGCCGTTTGATGTCGCGGTTTACAGGATTATTCCGTCCCCCGACAGAGGAGAGGACATCGGAATGATCGACCTCGGGAAACGTGCGATTGCGAAATACGAAACACTTCTCGCCGAATCATTGAAAACCGATGACTGGACACTCAATTCCTTGCAAGGCGGAAAAGAGGGAGACTTTATTTTACCGGAAAGGTGGATGTTATGAGCACAACGGAATTGGTGAAACGGAATCAGGAAACAGCCGTGATTCCGGCAAAGGAATCAAAAATCAGATCTGCCGATATGCCTGTGTTACGGCGGTCGGTCGATGAACTGGCGGCAGAGCAAAAGGCGTGTGAACTGATCGTCAACGAAGTGCTTGGAGCTTCGGCGATGCTCGTTCCGGAGTCTCTCCGTAAAGACCCAAAAGCCCTTCTCACGCTGGTTTCTTACGCACGCGATCTCGGTTTCTCTCATTGGGAGGTCTTGCAGAATGCGTTCGTGGTTTCCGGGAAGGTGACATTCAATACCAAGTTCCTTATCTCGGTTTTAAAAGAGCGTTATCACATGGAGCCGAGGTATCAGTGGCACAACGGACGCGAATCGGTCACGGTCACATTTGTGGATACGTCGCGGGTGGACGAACATGGCGATTATCTTCCTGTGAGGGATGTGGAATTCACGCTCACGATGCAGGAAGGGTTGCAGTCGGCACAGAAAAACAGCATGGTCTGGCAAAGTCAGCCTCAAAAGATGCTGGCTTACCGTGCCGTCAAAATGGCGATTGATACCCATTGGCCTGGGATCCTCTCCGGTGCCGACTGGGGCGAACGAGAAGAATATATTGAGTTCTCGCAAGCCGGTTCGTTCGTCCCGCGTGATAACGGAGCGAGACAAATCAAAATCGTGAGAAATGTTCCGAACGCAGAAATTCAGGCGAAACTTTTCCCGGCCTCCAAAACGGTGGCGGCTCCCAATCCTCCGGAAGAAAAACCGAAGAAGGAAAAGCCGGAAAAAACCGCTCCCCCTTCACCGACGAAGCAGGAAGAAAAGAAACAGGAACTTTCGGCGTTTGAACTGATGAGGAATGGGATTCTTGCTTGCAACACGGCATCGGAACTGGAATCGCTCGGAAAGCAGATCAAGGTTTTCGGCGAAACCGGAGAACTGATCGCGGACGAAATCAGCGAACTCAAAGACCTGTACCGCGAGCAAAAATCCCGTTTAAGTTGACATTGAAAGCATTTAAGGAGGCGAAGGCATGAAGGCCATATCAATACATCCTGAATACTGCGAGGAAATCGTGTCCGGAGAGAAGCCGGAAGAATTCCGTTCATGGAACACGCAATACCGCGGAGACCTGCTCATCGTGTCCACGGCGACGAAAACGTATCAAGGCCATGCCGTGTGTGTGGCGGAACTGTACGATGTGGCATACGACTACGAACGCGAGTACAACAGCTATAGTTGCTTCAGATTGATGTTTCGGAACATCCGCCCCGTCGTGCCTTTTTACGTGAAAGGAAGGCCGGGATTTTACGAGGCGGACACGACGCACATGAGATTCCTGTCCGAAATTTCCCCCGAAAACCGCGACATCAATATCAAGGCCGCCATGATGAATCTCTATAAAGGAGGTGCGAAATGAAGATCATAGGAATTGATCCAGGCATCGGGGGAGCTGTCGCGATGATCGGCGAGACGGCTTCCGTATTTGATATTCCGACTACGCCTCATTGTCTGAGCGGAAAATCCAGGCAAATGGTCAATCTCCGGAAGCTGGTCGAACTGTTGCAAACGTGCGGAAAGGCCGAAGTGTTTTGCGAAGAGGTCGGTCCCATGCCGTGGGATACACCTCTTACGGCATGGCAGTTCTCCGATTCCTACCGTGCCGTGAGGGACGCGGTGGACGTGGCCGGTTATCCGGTCACGTTTGTCAAGCCGGTCATCTGGCGGCGTAATGCAGGGCTTTCCTCCGTATCTTCCAAGTTGCCGAAAGCAGAACAAACTGTACTGCGTAAAAATCAGAGCCGCGAGCGGGCATTGCAACTCTTTCCCGCTCTGATTGATCAACTCTACGCAGAAAGTTCTCACAATAGGGCGGATGCCCTGCTCATCGCATGGTACGGAAAGGAAAAGGGGCTGTGATGACTAAAAATTTACAGTGGTATCAATCACTTCATTTTACTCGGGTGACATTTATAAACGAAGATAACGACGAGGTGCTTTGGTGTGCGAAACGATTTTCGTTTGTTACGAAAGAGGGACTGATAGACGAATTGACCTGGGAGAGGGAGAATACCGGCGTAACCAGTCCTGTTACCGAGGATGAAGTGCTGAAGTTTTTGGAACCTCCCTCCTATTTCCTTTGTGCCTGTCAGCCGGTTGTCTTCCACGTTCCGGAGGAGTTGATTGATCTGGATGCTTTGACGGAGAGTATATGCGAGGATCAAGGAGATTTTCACGATGATTTGCCGGTCTTCTTGTTTACCAAAGAACTTCAAGCGGAGTACAAGAAGAAGGAGGCGGAGCTTCGCGAGATTTTGCAGAAGGCAGTATATAAGAATGGTTACGAAGCAAATTTGAATCTGCGATTTAACCCGGTCGATTGGATTCCCGGGTTTGCACAGAAAATTAACGAGCGTATCTGTACGGCAAATAAAAGATGAAAAATCATGCAATATCAGGTTACTTTATATGATAAAAACGGGGAAGCCTACAGCATTGAAGAATCGTTCCTTGACGGAATCATCCCGCAATCGACCGTCGATAAAACGGAAACAAGGTTTGTAAGAAACGAATTGAGGCTGTGCGAAATTTGCAAGGTCAATCAAGACAGAGGCTATTCTCCGGGAGGCTTTTGTCATGTTTTGATAAAGATACACGGGACGAACTGCTACAGCAAACATTGTCCCGTGCTGTTTCAGGACTTGTTTCATGTCAAATGGAAAATCGAAGATTTATGTTAGATGGGGAAATAATGAAATACTTTTCCGTCTGCGACGGGATCGGAGCGGCTCATGCCGCATGGATTCCGCTCGGCTTTGAGTGCGTCGGTGTGTCAGAAATCGACAAGTATTGCAACAAACTGATTGAAACCAAATACGGATTTAAGAATTATGGGGATCTCAATAACTGGCAGGACTGGGACATCAAAGAAACACCGGACATCATTATCGGCGGTACGCCGTGCCAGGACTTCTCAATTGCGGGTCAACGATTGGGAGAAGACGGACAGAGAGGATTTCTCACCGTGGAATTTTTTCGATTCGTTAGTGAGTTACGCCCTCGATATTTCGTGTGGGAAAATGTCCCCGGTGTGTTTTCTATTGATAAAGGAAGATTCTTTCGGAAACTCATTACCACGCTTGATGAATGCGGGTATGGCGTGGCGTGGCGAGTGCTTGACGCTCAATACTTTGGAGTGCCCCAAAGACGCCGCCGCGTGTTCGTTGCCGGATGTCTTGGAGACGGACGGTGTGCCGGAGAAATACTTTTTGACGCCGAAAATGTGCCGCGGAATCCTGAAACGTGCGGAAAAACGCGGGAGAAAAATCAAGGAGCCGTTGCTCACTGCCTTAAAACGAGTTGCGGAAACAAGAATGACGTGACAAAAGACAACTACATTACCGGGACATTGGGAACAAGCCGGGGAACATCCCCCGACAGGGTTGAAAGCTATTGCGTGCCGATCGCGGAAACGATCACGACGTTGAACTGCCGGAATCCCGCCAAAGCGGGTAACAACGCCGGAGTGAACAATCCCGTGTTGCAGCGGCAGGGCGTCCGGCGTCTGATGCCGGTCGAGTGCGAGCGTTTACAAGGATTTCCGCCGGGGTTTACGGAAGGATTCAGCGACACGCAGCGGTACAAGATGATCGGAAACAGCATGGCGGTGCCGGTGGTTAAATGGATAGGAAAAAGGATTATAAAGAGAAACTTGATTTGAAATGGAGGTTTAATTGGCAAGGCCACAAGAAGTAGGCCTACGTTACTTTCCGATGGATACGGGTGTTTTCAGTGATCGAAAAATCAGGAAGTTGCTGAAAATGTTTGGACCCTCGGGGTATTTGGTCTATAACTTTGTCCTGTGTGAGATATACCGTGATCGTGGTTACTATGTTGATTACAACGAGGATTTCGTGTTCGACGTAGCCGATCAGCTTAATTTGACCGAATCTCTCGTTTGTGAGATCATAACCTTCTGTGCCTCTGGTGTGTTGTTTGATCAAGGTGCCTTTGGTGTGGCAGGCGTTCTCACAAGTTCGGGAATTCAGCGACGCTATCTTCAAATCAAGGCAAGATCAGCGGTGTCTATCCGTACGGACATAAATTTATTAAATGCAATAACCCCGGTTAATGATGCAATAACCCCGGTTAATGCAGAGATAATGCGACAAAGTAAAGTAAATATATTTAAAAGAAATAAAAGAAAGAAAGAGAAAAGTTTTTGTTGCAATAACGAAAAAGTTTCTGAAAAAAAAACAAAGACGGAAAAACGGCACCCGATCTTCGGAACAGTCGATATGAACTCGGAAGCGTTCACCGTGAACAGGGACAAGCTCATGAAATTTTTCTCCGAAAAAGGCATTTCACATGAACTCATCGAACGCATTGCCGCAGGGATCGTGCTCAAACTTCCGGGGTTTGATTCATCGGCAATCAACGAAATTAAAAAAGAAGCGTTTGAACGGCAGAAATCAGGAGCGATAAATTCCCGATACATCCACATCGCGAAATACGCAAAAGACGTTTTCGAGGCAAATGGATACGAGTGGACTCCCGTACGTTCGGGAAGGAAAGAAAAAATCGAAAAGTTGATTGATAATCCGGATACTCAAAAGTAATGCCTCAAATTTGAGACGTATGATACTGTACAATTTTTTTTAGCAAAGATATGATAAATTGGTCACGAAGGGTTTTGTTCGCGTTTGGGTCCTTCCTGAGCCAAAAACCCTCCTAACCGCTCGCAGATGTTTCATCTGTTGATAGAAAATTAGTTAGAGTAATCAAAAATGGCACGCACACTCCAAGAAAAGCAGGCGGAGATCAGCCGTCGAAAAATTGCCCTCGGGCAGGAGATCGGCCCGCTCCCCGCGGTGGCGGACGCGGAACGCCGCGAGGAGAATCTTTCGGATTTTTACCGGTTCGCGGAGTTTTATTTTCCGGAACTGTTCCCCGATCCGTTTTCACGGAATCATTGCGGGAACATCGACGTGATCGTTCGAACGCGGGGAAGTCTGCGGCACGTGTTCAATCTTCCGCGGCGTTGGGGCAAGACGACGACGATGACAATCGTGATTTTATATCTGATCCTTCGCAGCGACATCTCGTTTGCGTACATCGTGGCCGCGAACGAAGAAATGGCGGAAGAAATTCTCGAAGCGATCCGAGTGGAACTGGAGAGCAACGCGAATCTTCTGGCCGACTTCCCCGACGTCTGCTGGCCGTTTCATGCGTTGGAGAGCCGTGCCTCGCGAAGCCTCGGCCAAAAGCTCGACGGCAAGCGGACGCACATCAAGATCAACACAGGCCAAATCCGGTTTCCGGTGGTGGAGGGATCTCCCTGTTCCGGGGCGATCATCAAGGCGTGCGGGATCGGAAGCAAACAGCTTGGCACCCGCGTTCGGACGAAGGAGGGAGCTGTGCGGCCGGACTTCATCTTGCTTGACGACATCCAGGACGAAGAGAGTTCAAGCAGTTTCTCGCAGACGGAAAAAATCAAAAAGAAGGTACAGAAGACGCTCAAATACCTCACAGACAAAAAGAAGCCGTGCAAGATCGTGATCAACTGCACCGTGCGAAACCGCGACGATTTGGCGGATACGTACCTCAACGATCCGCGATGGACAGGCAAGCGGTGCGGTGCCCTTGATGAGATTCCGAAGGACCTCACGCCGTGGCGGGCTTACGCGGAGGAACAGGAGCGGCTCCTTGATCAGCACCGCGACGTGTTCCCTCCGGAAACGAAGGAGTCTCTTCTCCGCAACGGACTCAACGCCTATTACAAGGCACATTGTGAAACGTTGGAAGCCGGTTTCAAAGCTCATTGGGAGTACGCAAAAACACCCGTTCATCTCACGCCGGTCCAGGCGGTGATGGAAAACTGGATCGAGGATGAAACATCGTTCTGGTCCGAGGACATGAACCGTCCTCTTGCCGAACTGTTGCAAGACACGGATGATCTCGACATCGACACCATCATGTCGAAGCGGCTTCCGTTCCAGCAATACTGGATTCCGAGGGACACGGAGGCCGTTGTTGCCGCGATTGATATTCACAACGAGATGTTGAGTTATCTTGTGCTTGCAGGCGGCGAATCATTTTCAACACACGTGTGCGATTACGGCGTGTTTCCGAAACAGCCGAACCGTTCCGTCGTGCAGCCGGAAAGCGTGCCTAAAAAGATTTCCGACGTGTTCCAAAACATGGAAACGGAGGATGCCGTTTATGAAGCGATCAACGCTCTTGTTGCGGAATTGATGAAACGCACGTACACCCGCGAGGACGGCGTGGAGCGTCGCATCGTGAGGATCTTCATCGATGCGAAGTACGGACCATTAACGCCGACCGTCCGGAAATATTGCAAGAACACGGGGTATCCGGATGTGGTGCTGCATTCGTTCAGCGCGAACGAGGACATTTACAACGCGAAAAAGAAGATCGGCGAGAAACGTGACAGCGGAGGGAAGTGGGTGATCCCGCCGCCGGCCAATTACGGCGATGTCCGGCACGTCTTGTATGACGGCAACCACTGGAAAAGCTTTGCCCTGGCACGGATCCAATCCTCTGCGGGGAACAAGTCGTCATTGACGATTTACAGCGGCGACAAGTCCCATCACGCCCAGTTGATTGCGGACTGGACGGCGGAGCAGCATGAGAAGGTGTACACGAAAACGAAGAATCGTGATACAATCCAGACGAAATGGAAGGACAAGCCGGGTCGTAAGAACCGATCCCATCTCTGGGACTGCCTCACGATGTGCTTTGTGGCATTGTCCGAGCAGGGGTTTGCTCTCGACTCGCAGGAAAAAGTGAAAACCAAATTGAAAAAAGAAAAAAAGAAATTATCGGGACGCAGAAACACCGGAGACGGAGAGTTCGGTGGTTTCGGCGGCGGTTTTGACATGGGATTCGATTTTGACATGGGAGGTTTCTGATGAAAAAAAGCGTTACGGAAGAAAAAAAAGTGAAACGTGAAGGAAAGTTCCCATGCCCGAAGTGCGGACGGAAAACATTTCGCGTGTACAAGACGAAAACTTATGACAACGGGGTGGTGAAGCGGATCCGCTTGTGCGAGATGTGCGGATTTTCGCAAAACACGAAGGAGCAGATTGAGGAAAAAGAGAGGAATCCGGGTTAAAAATCCCTCTCGGCGGGGCGGAAAATGGAAAATATTGAACTATTTGGTCAGATGTGACCAAATAGTTTTTTTACGCCTTGTTTCGGTGCGGTTTCTTGTTATTATTGCCGTAACAAGCAACGGAGAATTCCTGATGACGGAAGAAATTCACACACAAAATTTTGAACGGAAGATCATCGAGACGCTCGACAAGCCGGTTTCGACGTCGGTGGACGGATCGAGCATCACGCGGAGGTCGTTGGACGATGTGATCAAGGCATCGGATTTTATCGACCGCAAAGAAGCGGCGAAAAAACCGTTCAGCGGGATCAAAGTCAGCACGGTCATTCCTCCGAATGTACTGGGACAGTAACGATGAGCATTTTTGAACGCATCGCAAACATCTTTTCAGGAACGAAGCCGTCCAAGCGGCAATTGTTCCTTGATGCGTTCAATGAAAATTATCATCGTTTGCTTGCCAGATACGATGCGGCGGAAACAACAAGAACAAATGCAAAATACTGGTCGAGAACGGATGCGTTATCGGCAAACGCGGCGGCAAGCCCGAAGATACGAAAGATTTTGAGGGAGCGTTCCCGTTATGAAATCGCGAACAACAGCTATGCAAGCGGATTGCTGCTGACGCTCACGAATGACATGATCGGCACCGGTCCGAAGTTGCAGTTGTTGCATCCCGACCCGCAAATCAGCCGTTATGTAGAGGATTCGTTTTACGCCTGGTCTTGCGAAGTTGGTCTTGTCGATATGCTGACGATGTTGAAAATGTCATATGAACGCGACGGCGAATCCTTTGCAATCATGTCAACGAATCGCAGAGTGGAACATGCGGTAAAACTGGATTTCAAAGTGATTGAAGCAGATCAATGTACAACGCCGTATTTGTCGCCGTTTGAAGAAAATGAGATTGACGGGATTGAGTTCGATCATTTTGACGATCCTGTTTCCTATAATTTTTTGAAGTATCATCCCGGCGACGTAGGATACAACCTTGCCAATGCGTTCGGCGAATATGAGAAATATCCGGCAAGACAGGTGTTGCATTATTTCAAGCCGCTGCGTCCGGGGCAGCTTCGCGGGCTTCCTCCGGGATTATCGACGCTGGAACTGTTCGCCCAGTTGCGGCGGGCGACGTTGGCGGTAATGCGGGCTTTTGAAATCGCGGCGATGGTGGCCGGTGTGATTGAAACAAGTTTGCCAAACCTTGAATTTGATGAAGTGGATACGGGAGAATTGACAAACTTGACTCCGGGTGCATTAATCACGTTGCCTGCCGGCTATAAAATGTCGCAACTTAAAGCGGAGCAGCCGGTCACGACTTACAAGATGTTCAAGGATGAAATCCTTTGCGAAATCGGACGATGCCGGAACGTGCCGTACAATGTGATCGCGTGCCGCAGCGACGGCTACAACTACGCCTCAGGAAGATTGGATTTCCAGATTTACAGCCGGACGATCCGCATTGAACAGTTCCGCATGGGGGTCAGTATCGTCAACCGGATTTTCAACGAGTGGGCAAAAGAAGCAATGGAAGTTGATCCAGATCTTTGGGGCGTTGATTTGAGAAACACGAGACGTCAATGGTATTGGGACGGCAGCGAACATGTTGATCCGGTGAAAGAAGCACAGGCTCAAGAAATTAAGTTACGTAACAATCTTACAACTCTTGCTCTTGAATGGTCGAAGTCTCCAACAGGAAACGACTGGGAACGCATGATTGAACAACGTGCGAAAGAAGTGGAACGGTTGAAAGAACTGGGGATTGCGTCGGAAACACCGCAGGAAATGCCAATCCTTAAAGAAGAGCCGGAAACAGAGGGCGACGAAAATGGCGAAGAGAGAGAATCGGGGGGGGGGGGGGTGGAATTTTAGCCTGCGTACCTGGAAAGGGACACAACCGGGCGCCGGGGGAGGCACCGGGTCGTAGTGTGACAC
>JAISQK010000301.1 GCA_031274255.1 Planctomycetaceae bacterium
CCCGCGAATTCTTCCGCCATATTGAAACTTTCCCCTCCAGACATAACGCCCTCCCAAGTTTTTGTTCATTATATCATAGTGTTTAAGAAAAATGAAAAATTTATGGGTCAAGTTTAGGTTTATGGCCGGTTTGCTTCATCAATCTTTATTTTGATTGGTCTGATGTTTTGCTATCATTGGACAAGAACATTATATGATGTCCTTGCGGCATCTCTGGTGAGTCTGATATGGATATTTTCACCATACATTATCGGTCACGGAACATTAGTTTCGCCGGATGTTCCTTCTGCGGCTTTTGCGGTGGCTGCCGTTTATTTCTTTCGGAAGTGGCTCAAGCGTCCGGAAATGTTCGAAGCGTTCACCGCGGGAATCCTTCTCGGTCTGGCCGAACTCACGAAATTCACGCTGTTGATTTTTTATCCGCTCTTCATTGTGATGTGGCTGCTCTATCAATTGCCGGAGATTAAAACACTTACAGAAAAAGACTGGTTTCAGCAATCCAAACAATTTGCAGTGATGTTTGCCATGAGTCTTCTCCTCATCAACATGGGTTACCTCTTCGAAGGCACGTTGACACCGCTTCGGAATTACCGCTTTCAAACCATGCTTTTTACCGGCTGCAAGTCTCTTGCGGAAGTCCCTGCCGGTGGAGCAAACCGTTTTGACGGCACGTTGCTCGGTTACCTTCCGGTTCCGTTGCCTTCGAATTTCATTCAAGGGATCGACACACAGAGGCTCGACTTTGAACGCGGTTTGCCGTCTTATCTTCGCGGCGAATGGTCGGACCACGGCTGGTGGCATTATTACCTTTACGCATTACTCGTCAAAACGCCGCTGGGAACCATCGGACTATTCTTGCTTGCCGTCTTTTGCACGTTCTTTCAAAAAGGTTATAATGCATCATGGCGTGATGAAATGGTGATTCTGTTGCCGGGAATCACGCTACTCGTTTTCGTAAGCAGTCAAACCGGTTTTTCCGTTCATTCGCGGTACATCATTCCGGCCTTGCCGTTTTTCTTCATCTGGATCAGCAAGGTTGGCAAAGCGTTTTCATTGAAGCGTCCGGTTGTTGCAACACTTACATCGGTTTTACTGGCGTGGTCGGTGTTGAGCAGTTTTATGGGTTTATCCGCACAGTTTGTCTTATTTCAACGAACTCGCCGCCGTGTTGCCGACACCGGAAGACAAAAATTATCCGAAGCCGACAGAGTCGCCGAAAACATTCCGGCAGAAAACCAAGTGGATACTCAATGCCGGACCGCGGAACGGACCGCGTCATTTGCTCGACAGCAATATTAATTGGGGACAGGACCTTTTCAATCTGGAGCGTTGGTGCAAGACGCACCCGGAAATTGACGAGATGAGAGTCGCTTATTGGGGCAGTTATCCGCTTGAACTGACGGAAGTGCCGTCCAGGGGAATGCCGCCAGTGAACGATCCGCAGCCCGGCTGGTACGCATTGAGCGTGAATTATCTTTACGACCGGGAAAAGCAATATCGATATTTTCTCAACTTTGAACCTGTTGACAGGATCGGTTATTCGATTTACATTTATCATATCACGCTTGAGGAAGCGAACCGTATTCGTCGTGAGACGGGACTCCCGGAAATCAACGAGGAAACACATGAGTGAAACGGCAAGTGCGTGTAAAAATTTACAAACAAAGAAATCATGGCGTCCGGGACTTCCCGACTCGCGGCCGCCCTTATTCTTTCGTCTGGGATTCAGGGCGACCGTAAAGTGTTTTCCTACATTAGACTTGTTCGGAAACAAGAAAATAGAAAAAACAGGTGCTTGAGTTAAGTAAAAAATCCCGTGTTTTTCGACAATTCCAACAAATTACGTCCGTTTTCGAAAAAATCTAATACAAAAAAACAAGAACATGACGAATCATGTTCTTGCTCCGGACAGAATGGAACGGTTCGCGACGGACTTTGTGAATCTTTTGCGTGACTTGCCATTGAAATCCTCGGGGTTATGGTCTTTCAATGTTGATCCATTCCTTTACGAATAGGTCGGTGTCTGAATGACCGTATTCGCTCCGGTATCAAAAGTAGGGTTTGCCGGAGAAGGAGCCGTCTTTTCACGATTTCCGTAGCACATCTGAACAAGGTCCGCAAACGTGATATTGTTCAGGTAGTCCTGACGTTTGTTTCCTGCGGTTTCCCAAACTTTGTTGAGAACCTGTGAGGCTTTCGACTCGTTCGCTGTATCAATCATCCGTCGTTGAGGATTGGTTGGTCCGTCAATAATACTCATCACCTGTCCTAATGTGACCTCTTCCGGTCGCGGAATCAGGTTATAACCACCTGCGGCTCCGCGAGTGCTGGACACAATTCCGGCTCCTTTGAGTTGGAGAAGGATTTGTACTAAAAATCGCGGCGGCACAAGGTGCTGATCGGCAATATTTCGGATTCTCACGGGGTCCTTGGAACCATAATTCGCTGCCAGTTCCATCACGGCAATGCAGGCATACTCTGTTTTGGCAGAAACTTTCATGGGATGACCTCTGGCATCTCTCTAAGTATCATTTAATTGTTACAATAGGTGTCACCGTTTTCACAAGCAACACTGACATCTTAATATTACATTATGTAATCATAGTAGATTGAGGAAAAATCCTGAGTTTATCAAAATTTTACCGGTGGTGTTAATGATTGTGCCGGCAAAGTTGTCATAACCGCTATAACAGACGAGTTTTTTTCTGTGTTTTAGAATCATGTTTGAAAAATTTCGTACAATTTTCCCGTCGAGGAACATTTTCGCCTTTCCGGTTTGTTGTATGGCAAACCTGTTACAATTTGGTATAATTCAGGAAATCAATGACGGGGATTGCTAATTGGATTTCAAATTCATTATTCAACAAGAAAGGTTTCTTGATGATGAGTCGTTTTGGAGAATGGGTCAGTGCCAGAGTTTTTAACTATGTTCACGGCAATAATCTTGTTTACAACACCTGCTGGGAAGATCCCCGGCTGGACAAGACTGCTCTCAACCTGAAGCCGGAGGACAATCTTCTGGTCATCACTTCCGCCGGCTGCAATGCACTTTCTTACGCATTGACCGGTCTGAATCATGTTTACACGGTGGACATGAATTTCCGGCAGAACGCACTGTTGAATCTGAAAATCGCCGGAATCAAAAATCTTGAATACTGGGACTTTTTTCGGATGTTCGGTATCGGGCGGCACGACGGTGTTACCGATCTTTACCGTACAAAATTGCGTCATGGACTGCCCCGCGAGGCTCAGCGTTATTGGGACAAACGGATCAAAAAATTCTTTGCCGGAAAACGCCGAAGTTTCTATTTCTGCGGCACTTCCGGCGCATTTGCCCGATGGTTCAATATTTATATTGACAGAATCGCCAAATTCCGCACATCGGTGAACAATATTCTGAATGCCAAAACGGTCGAAGAGCAGAAGGAAATCTGGTACGGAAAAATCCGTGACCGGCTTTGGTCACGGCTGATCAAGTACGCAATGGACCGTGACTCGACACTTTCGCTTCTTGGCGTCCCTCGTGCCCAGCGGATGCAGATTGAAAAACAGTATGAGGGAGGAATCGTCAAGTTCATTCAAGACTGTCTCGATGCGGTTTTTGCGGAGCTTCCGATTTCCGACAACTATTTCTGGCGGGTTTACTCCACAGGAAGTTACACGCCGGCCTGTTGCCCGGAATACCTCGAAGAGAAGAATTTTTATGCCCTCAAAGAGGGACTCGTTGATAAAATCACCGTTGCAACGGACACTGTGGAGGGCTTTTTGCGGAAGAATGAGGTGAAAATCTCGAAATTCGTTCTCCTCGACCACATGGACTGGCTTTCCGACAAGCATTACAACTGGCTGGTTTCCGAGTGGGACGCCATTCTCGACCGTGCGGCGGAAAAGACGCAAATTCTTTGGCGGAGCGGCGGACTTCGGACGGAATACATCGACACCGTACCGGTTAAGAAAAACGGACAGGAATTTATGCTCGGCGACCTGCTCACCTATCACACGGAAGAAGCCGCGGCGCTCCATGAAAAGTGCCGCGTTCACACTTACGGCAGTTTTTACATTGCCGATTTGAAAAGCATTTGAGCCGTTGTGTCCGGCCAATGAGGAGACCGCCGATTCAAATATGAAACCTGATGTTTATCAATCAAAGAGACCTCTGCGAAAACAGACATGGTCCGGCGGTTCTCTCCCCCGTTACTCCAGTGAAGGTTTCACCGCAATACCGTTACGCTGGGCTTCAAGTGTGTCCAGTTCAAACGCACCGTAAAAATCCGCGTTGTTGTCGAGCCAAAGAGCGATCGCGCGGTATTCCTCCGGACTCAGCGAAACATCGTAATGTCCCTTCTTCAAGAGCTGCCAAAGCGGGGAAGCGTTCGCTCCGAACCTGCCGGGAAATGTCCGTGCCGGTGCAAACGAGTTCCAGGCTCCGCCGTTCGACGGCAACGGGTCCATCAGTTCCGGAGATTGCTTCTGATGAATCCCTTTGAAGACAAAGACATACGGACGCAAATGGAGATACGACTCGAAAAAATGTGTCGTCAGATTCGAGACCGGTTGACCGCGGCCGAGTTTGACAATCTTTGCCGTCTCCGGTTTTTGCGACGCCTCTTCATGACAGGCAACGCAATATTTATCGAGAATCGGTTGGACAAGTGTCGGGTAGTTGAACGGATTGGAGCCTGCCGTTTCCGGCTTGATTTTGGAAGGAGTCTTGCGGAATGCCGCCGGATAAGCCGCCGGTATTGCGGTACTGTGCTGACGCCCTTCATGACAACCGAGACACGTCAACATTTCTCCCGGTTTGACGTAAGTGGCGCTCCGCATCGTTTGAACCGCAACACCTTCTTCATCAAGTACCTGAAAATACACCGGCACGTCAACCGGAAGTTCGAACCGCACACTCCCGTCCGGCTCCACAGGCACCGTCCCGAGAACCTTCCGTGCTCCGGTTTCATTTCCGTAGCCGATCCACGGGACATTGGCATTGGGAGTCGTTTTCGGCAATATCTGAACGATCCGCAGTTCTCTGATCTTTGTGCCTTCGGGAAACGGACGGTTCGTTTCATACACATTCGTGATCCCGACGATTCCTGTTTGGGGCAGTTCCGATGTCTCTTCCATTCCCGGTTCCGTTCCCGGCGGCAGACCGGTTAATGTTTTGTGCGGAATGACCGGCGGTTTCACTCGCGGCTTGACCGCAATCGGACACTGGCACGAAATTTCCGGGTCGCGGTAGAGTAGAATCCTGTTGCCGAACGAGTCGAGCAGATAGATGCCGTAGTCATTCGCGTGACCTTTATTCATCGCACTGAACGGATCATACGCCACGAGGTAAAAATCCTCACTCAACGGACACGGCTGACCATAATTCGCCGGTTCCCGACTATGCGAGGCAATTTCCACTTCCGGGAAAGGCTGTTCCGGCGTCACACGGCGCAGCGGAGCCATCGGGTCACCGCCTTCTTCATCGTCGGGAACATTCGGGTCGAGCAAAATCACCGAACCGAAGTATTGCGTGTGATGTCCCTGGGCGATTCCGACGAGTTTGGACGAGTTCGGCACCGGTTTGAACGATGTCTCAAAATGAGGCCGCGACCGTTCCGATTCGGAGTAGTTCCCCTGAACGGCGCGCGGGTCACGGCCGTCAGGATACGTAATCCAGGGATGATGGGCCTGATTGAATCCGCGGTCCACATAGTCCCAGCGTGTGTAGAAGATCATGCCGTTCCGATCGACACAAGGTGCCCATTCGTTGGTTTCATGCGGACTCAAAAGGACAATGTCACTCCCGTCGGGAAGCATCGAATGAAGCGTGTAACTCGGACACGGCCTTGCGTGGCAACGTCCGTAACCGCCGCGGCGTTCGGAAATGAACGCGATCCGGCCGCTCGGAAGATAACACGGGTCAATGTCGTCCCAGGGACCGTCGGTCAATTGGACGAGCTGTGAACCGTCGGTGTTCACCTGAAAAAGATGGTAACTGTTGTTGTCCGTCCATGTGTAAGAGTGTCTCGGCTCGGACGTGTCGGTTGCGGCAAAGAGAATTTTCGTGCCGTCAAACGAAAGTTCCGGTGCAAGGTATCCCCAACTGCTGTCCAGTTTTTTTCCGGCGTAACGCGAACCTTCACGGACCACGGTTTCGGCAAGCAGGTTTTTGACGCGGCGTTTTGCCGGCTCGAACGCATTCTCCAAAACGAAAAGTCCTCCGCCCGGCACCGCGTGAAATCCGAAAAACTGGTCCACCATGTGGTTTCCCCTCTTTTCCGGCTCGGGATGGCAATGCCGCTTGATAAAAAGGATGTTCTGAAAGTCAAGCAACGGATTCTGAAGAGCAATTGTTTCCCGGAGTGCCGTGATTTTCGCAAAAACCGCTTTCGTATCCGTTGTAGAAACCGCTTCCGCTTGCAGTTGATCAAGTGTGGCGGTTTCCTCCATAAAATCCGGAGCGTTTTCCATTGTCTTGAGATGTTCGAGCAGTGCCCGTGTCCGGCGTAAAACCACGTCCACAGGATTCCGGTCGCTTGCAAGGAATGCGGATTCCGGACGAAGTGCCTGAACCGCCCGTCCGGGTTCAATTCCTCTTTTCATCTCCCGCTGCAATGAAAGATATTCACAGGCCGTCTCATTGTCCCGCTCAATAATGTTTCCCTCATCATCCCGAAGAGTCACTGTCGGCATGACGGTTTTGATACCGGTGAAACCGTTCGGCTCAAACTCGATTTTCGCTTCGGCCCAGTCCGTGTGATCGTGAGCGTAACCTTCCGGCCCGGTGTCCGTGACAAGCCGAATCTGACGGTTGTCCGCGCCGAATGGAACTTCACAGCGTTTGCCCGGCTGCGAACACCTCATGAAGCCGCTTCGCCAGACGAGTTTCTCATCAAGGTAAACAAGGAACTCCGCGTGACCGTTTTGACCGCCGACCTCATCGTCGATTCCCGTCACCGCGGTGAAACGCCCCTTCGACTGCGGAAGAAGGAACCGGATTTCACCGGGAGCATGATGCCCGACACCATGCGGAAACTTCTGTCCGGCAATGGAAAGCGGATTGCCGCCGACGGACATTTTCGCCATTGTCTGCTGCCAGCCGCAAGTCGTTTTGGAGAGGTCGAGCTGATCAATGTACACCTCGTCCGCAAAACTTCCTCCCGAAAAAAGGGACAGCATCAACATCCCTTCAAGACATAATAAAACTCGTTTCGTCATACTTTACCTTTCTGTTTCGATGGATATTCGAACCCCGTAACGGATTCCATTATAACCGATTCGGGAATTTGCGTCAAACACAGACAGATCAAATCCTGCCGGATTGATACCGTTCCTGAACCGGTTTCGCAATGACAGTCACGGCCCGAGACCGAACGATCAAGTTCTTTTGACTTTGAGTGAATGTCCCAGTCTCTCAAGCCGTCCTGTTACGCGGGTCATTTTGATATTTTTGAAACATCAATCGTGAGTGTCGCCTGGGACTCCGACACTTCAAACGCAATTGGGGTTGACCAGGGACCTTCCAAAATCGGAGGAATTTCCCTCGGCATTTTATCAGCCGCATCAATCAACGACTGTTTATACGCTTCTGTTTCGTCGAGTGACATGGCTTTTTTCTCTTCGTTCGTTCTTGTGTCCGGGACGAAAGGATTCTTTTTGACGACCACTTTACATTTTCCTGCCGGAGCCCCTGCGGTGACGTAGGAGGTCTGCATGGATTTCATGACAGCCGTACCATTGGTTCCAGTGACTCCCGTCACGGTAACAGGTGCGTTGGCTCCGGCTTCATAGTGAAAAGTCACGCTTGCTCCTTCTATGGGAGTACTGCCATTCACAATGGTCACGGAACACGGCCAGACCTGCGGAAATCCTTCCGGTTTGCGGCGACATCCGAGGAAAGAAACAACACAAAAAACGCCACAAATCACCAACAAATGGAATCGGTTTGACATAATGTTTTCCTTCTAAATATTACGGAAGTGAGACGGATTCACCGCCATTAATAGAACCGAGTGCCCCCATCACTCCATAAGGAGACTGACCGGCTTTGACCACACTTTCATCGTGTGCGGGATGATTCAAGCCGAGTGTTCCCTGTGTTTCGCAATTGATGGTTTCAGAAAGAAAATGAACGGAACCATCCGCCATGGCCGTGTTGGTACCACCGGTATGAAAACTGCTCATCGCGACCATTGTATCCCGTTCCGACCAGTAGTTGAGATTGGGACCTTGTGTGGAACAACTGGGAGAATTAGGCGGCAGAACCGTAGAAAAAACAGTATAGACATCCCAGGCATCCGCCCAACGTGCCCCGATGGAATTGCAATCAACATCCGCCCCGTTACCGACTTGGGAGCCGGAAATTTTGGAATCCATGCAAACTTTGGGAAGTTTTGTATTGCCGTCATTGGTTTTGATTTCCTTGATAGAGGCAATGGACCCCTTGATTGCTCCGGTCGTTCCGCTGTTTTGACTCGTGTTGGAAGCGGTCACGACTTCGCCGAGCAGAATGGAGTTGCTTGTGCCGTCCGTTGTCGAACCTAACGTGGGTTTCCCCTTGACTTCCCGGCAAAAGAAATTACGTCTTGCAGTGGTGTATTCCCAGTGACACCATGTATCTCCAGCGGAGCAGTGATAATTCGTAGGACCGGTTCCCAGCGCCGGTACGATACGTGAGGCATTTCCATCCGAAGGACAAATAAATCCCGAAATGTTTTCTGCAAACGCCGAACCATTGGCGCCAGGACGTGAAGTGCTAACATAAGGAGAACGGTCTTGACTTTTAGCGTCTTCATAAACGGCCGTTTGTTCGATAAACGGACAGAGACCTACCAAGTAGGAATGCCGCTGACCATTCCCCTCTGTTCCGTAGTTAGGTCCGTGCGGCACAATACGACCGTGGGCATCGTGAAAGTTGTGAACCGCCAGACCAAGTTGCTTGAGATTGTTGCTGCACTGCATACGTCGTGCGGCTTCGCGGGCGGCCTGAACCGCGGGTAAAAGAAGAGCAATCAAGATACCGATGATTGCAATCACGACGAGAAGTTCGACAAGGGTGAAAGCGATTCGGACAGTCAAACCCGATGGGGCAGTGAATTCGGAACGGACAAAAGAGTTTTGGGGACTGTTTGCAGCACTTTTCGCATCGGCAGCACTGGCCTCTACAGCATTGGCTTCTACGACACGAGAACCAGTACAGACTACCCCCCCCCCCTATTTTGACATTTTGAACACAAAGTAAAGTTTTGCATGGTTTTTCTCCTGTTTGGAAAAATGATTGGATTCTTTTCGAAAATATTTCACGAAAATTTAACCAGATTGACACAAATCAACCTGAATACTGCTATTTTATCCACGACAATTCCCGAAGTCAAGAGGAATTGTCGCTTTTCAGGAAGTTTTTTCTGAAAATACTGATCGACACGTATACAGAAAAGTACACTAAAATTCAAAGATCATAGAATCGTTCTGTTTCGGACAAAAATCCTCAGTGTCCGGCGATGATTTCTTTGAACCGTTCGTAGGCGTTATTCCACTGATCCGTATTTTGCGGGAGGAACTCCATCACCTCGAAACTGCGGCGAATCACCTCACGCGCCTGGGGAATATCGGCCACGTCACCTGCTGCGACGGCTTGCATCATAAGATTCCCGATGGCGGTCGCCTCGACCGGTCCCGTCACAACCGGTCGGCCGCAAGCGTCGGCCGCAGCCTGACAAAGTTGCAAATTCTTCGTGCCGCCGCCGACAATGTGGATCGTTTCGATTTTTGTGCCGGTGAGATTTTCACACATTTCGAGCGTCACGCGGAACTTCATGGCGATACTTTCCAAAGCGCACCGCAAGACCGCCCCTTCATTTTCGGGAATGCGCTGACCGGTTCTGGCCGCATACTGACGGATCGCTTCCGGCATATCGGTCGGGGCGAGAAATTCACGCACATCAGGATTGATGAACGTAACAAGCGGTTTCGCCGAGGCGGACATCCGGTTGAGATCTTCCCAATCCCAGTCTTTTCCTTCCTGATTCCAAATCCGGCGGCATTCCTGAATCAGCCACAAACCGCTGATGTTTTTAAGGAGCCGAAAAGTTCCGCCGACACCGCCTTCATTGGTGAAATTGTACTCGAACGCTTTTTCACTTGTCACGGGAACTTTGGTTTCCACCCCCATCAGTGCCCAGGTTCCGAGACTGATGTAGCACCAGTCCGTTTGACCGGACGGCCGTGAAGTCGGTACCGCCATGACGGCACTTGCCGTGTCGTGTGTGCCGGGAAGCACGACATTGGCCGAGAGTCCCGCTGTTTCCGCCACCGATGTCCGAAGTTTTCCCAGCGTTGTCCCCGGCGGTGTCGCTGATTGAAAAAGATGTTCCGGCAAGCCGAATTTTCCGAGCATCGGTTTGGCCCAGTCGTGCGTCACCGGATTGAAACACTGGGTCGTGGTGGCGTTGGTGAATTCGTTGGCTTTGATTCCCGACATCAGCCAGTGGAACAAGTCCGGCATCATCAAAAACGACTCCGCGCTCTCCAAAACCGGCGATTTTTCCCACTGCATCACGAGAAACTGATAAAGTGAGTTAAACTGCATGAATTGAAGGCCCGTTTGTGTGAAAATTTCGTTGCGGGAAAGCGTCTGAAAAGCACGTTCCATCGCCCCGTCGGTTCGAGGATCACGATAGCAGTACGGATTTCCGAGAAGTGTGTCATTGCGTCCGAGCAAGCCGAAATCGACTCCCCAGGTATCGACTCCGACACTTAGGATTTGTGAGCCGTATTTTGCGCCTGCCGTCTGCATTCCATTAAGCACATGCGTCCACTGACCGGGCAAATTCCAATAGAGGTTTCCGGCCATTTCGACCGGTCCGTTCTCAAAGCGGTAGATTTCTTCAAGATGAATCCGGTCGCCGTCAAAATGCCCGACAATGTGACGACCGCTGGAAGCTCCCATATCAATTGCGAGGTAGGATTTTGTTGCCATTTCAAAT
The DNA here is from genome assembly GCA_031274255.1 of Planctomycetaceae bacterium. Classification (GTDB taxonomy): domain Bacteria; phylum Planctomycetota; class Planctomycetia; order Pirellulales; family Thermoguttaceae; genus WRMR01. The sequence continues at coordinate 10,971 of JAISQK010000301.1, forward strand.
TCTCTTCACTCCAAGTCAAAACGATTGCCAATAAAGCGGTTATTATATCGCAGTGGAAATTGTTTTGCAACTTTTTCAGAGAAAACACAGAAAAAGGCGGCCGGCAGCGTGCGGACGCTGTATACCGGTCGCGAACCGCGACGGGCAGTATGACTCCCGGCTTCGCGGTCGGCCTCTAATGGAGAATCAGATTGAGGAGTCATGTTATCGCAAAAGATGCGAACACCAAAGTCACGGCGAAAACGAATGTCATCCGGTTTGACCGGATTGAGGAAAAAGAAACAGAGCCGTGTGGGCCGAAACCGTTTCATGGAATGCGGGCGTTGTCGGAAACGGCTTGCAATAATCGGAACGGGAAATCAAAAGTACCGAAAAAAACAGCCCCTTGCGATTCGACGCAAGAGGCTGCAAACCATCAAATGACCCCGACGGGATTTGAACCCGTATTCCAGGCGTGAAAGGCCTGTGTCCTGACCGGGTTAGACGACAGGGCCAAACGATACGCACAAGATTATCTCCCTTATTCCGATACCGTCAAGGGGGAATCAACAAGAAAACCGTAAATTATTGCTCTGAAAGCGAGAGCCATACAGAAAACCGCACGCAAAAGCCGGAGACCGGACAGATTTTCCGTCAATGGACACGATTTGTAATAAATCAGCAACATCCCCAAAACTTTACATACGTTAAGCGTGCGCTTCGTTTTCCTGATTGGAACGGGTCATACCATTATCACCGGACGCCTGAATGGCCTCATAAATTTCTTTACGGTGAACAGGGACATCTTTGGGAGCCTCGATACCAAGACGGACTTTGTCACCACGAATTTCAACAACCACAATCGTGATATTATCATTGATCACGATACTTTCGTTCTTCTTTCGAGAAAGTACTAACATTGTTTTTTCCTTCCGTTGAATACGATGTTATTCAAAAAACTCAGATTTCACTGAATTTTCTATCGTCAGCTTGTCTAAACTCTGCATTCTTCTAAAATAACAGTACAGAGTCAATCAGCTTTAAGACCATTATAGTTCCTAAACAGTCTATTTTAAATTATTTATCTCTTCTCTTGTAAATTATCACTGAAATTATTTCAAGTTGATGCGATTAATATAGCTGTATTAATAGTATGAATTATAAAGGTTGTTTGTGTCGGCGATAAACATCCTGTTCACAGAATTTATTTCAGTACAACTTTCCCTTATTTGTTAATACGTATTGAGATACATTTTTGTTCACATTTTTTTGAAAAAATTCGTTTATTCATACAATTACAATTGATTTCCCTCCGTTTTTACCATTTGATTCATGAAACGTTTACAATTTTTCGACACACACTGTCATATGGACATTTCACCATTGAAGTACTCTTTATTGACGTTTTTGGAACATCAATTACACGGAAAATTTCCTGAAAATGTAAATTTTTCCAATAATATTTGCGTCAATCACGCCATTTTGCCGGGAATCTCGGTGGAGTCTTCTAAAAAATGTATAGAAATCGCTCAAATGACTGATACATATTACGCATCCGTTGCAATTCACCCTAATTCCATTATGGAATCAAGCAAAGAAGACTGGGAAAAAATTACAGCATTGTCCAGCCACCCCAAAGTCGCCGCCATCGGAGAAACCGGTTTGGACCGTCACTGGAACACAACGCCGTTTGAATTACAGATTGATTATTTCCAGCGTCATTTGAATCTCGCCCGGGAAAGGGATTTACCGGTACTGATTCATTGCCGTGATTGCGATGAAGATATGATTTTCGTGCTTAATAAACAACCTCAGCCTCTTCATGGAGTCCTCCATTCTTTCAGTTCCACGAAAGAAACCGCCGAGATTTTTTTGAATATGGGGCTGTATATCAGTTTTTCCGGAACCGTGACTTACACGAATAAAAAAACGGCACCGCTTTGGGAGGCGGCAAAGATTGTTCCGGACGACCGTCTGCTCCTTGAAACGGATGCTCCGTTTTTGGTTCCGCACCCGTACCGCGGTAAAATTCCGTTCAACGAACCGGTCATGACCGCTTTTGTGGCCCGGCGTCTGGCGGAATTGCGTCATCAACCGCTGGAACACATCGCGGACATCACAACAGAAAACGCCAAGCGTCTCTTCAGGATAACATGATGGAACGAGTCCGGTTTCAACCCTTCTTTTCCCTCAAATTATCGATATAATAAGGAGGAATGTGACCGTTTCATTCCGACAGACGTAAAATTTGATACGACCGTGCATAATATCCCTTACACGCAGGATGATTTCCAACGTCATCCGCTGATGTTTTACTATGAAGTGACGCAGGCTTGTGATCTTGTTTGCAAGCATTGCCGTGCCTCCGCTCAGGAAAAACCGGCTCCGGACGAAATGTCCACGGAACAGTCGCTGGCACTCATTGACGATGTTGCAAAATTCGACCGCAAGCCGACGATGGTCTTCACCGGCGGCGACCCGCTCAAGCGTGCCGACATCTTCCGGCTTCTTCATCATGCTGCGAAGCGCGGAATCCAGACCGCATTGACCCCTTCGGCAACACCGCTTGCCACCAAAACCGCGTTTCAAAACGCCAAAGAGGCGGGTGTGCAGGCGTTGGGAATCAGTCTGGACGGTCCGGACGCCGCCGTCCATGATTCCTTCCGCGGCTTTGAGGGGAGTTTCCGTAAAACGATGGAGATGCTCGCCACGGCACGCGAATTGCGGTTTCCCGTACAGATTAACACGTCGCTGACACGCCGGAATTTCGACCTCCTTGATGACATCGCCTTGCTGCTTGCGGACCAAAAAATCATGATGTGGTCGGTTTTTTTTCTCGTACCGGTCGGACGCGGACTCGAAGAGGAGCGAATCCGTCCCGAAGAGTATGAGACGGTCTTTGCCAAACTCTGGCATCATTCCCGAACGAAACCTTATGCCGTCAAGACCACCGAGGCGCCGCATTACCGGCGATACGTTCTTCAACAGGGGGGCCATCCTCTGGCGTCGCCGCGAGGGGCGGGCGGTCCGGGGGAATCGGCGTTGGCTCATCAAAGCGGCACCCATCGGGCACCGCTCGGCGTGACGGACGGGCGGGGAATCATGTTTGTTTCCCACAACGGAGAAATTTATCCGGCAGGTTTTCTTCCGGTGGTTTGCGGCAGATTTCCTGAGGTTTCGCCTGTGGACGTCTACAAAACGCATGAGGTTTTCCGGCAATTGCAGAACCCGGACAACTATCACGGGATATGCGGAGCGTGTGAGTACCGGATGGTTTGCGGCGGAAGCCGGGCCAGAGCGTATGCCGTCACCGGAGACTATCTTGGAGCGGAACCGGACTGTACCTATCCTGCCGGGCAACATGCTGTTGCATTGCAGCCGGGAAGCCCCGGCGGGCAAACCGGCACTTGACCGCACATATGTTTCGCGTGACGATAGACACCGCTCCGGAATCATCCGGTGATGATGGAACATCTTTTGACGGTTCTGCTTACTCAAGAAGCGTCCTCTGCGACTGCGACGCGACGCTTCCTCCCGATCAATCCTCACCGCTTCAGTTCCACAAGGACTGGAGGTCCAAACGGAGGGAGAATGTGCTCAGAATCATGTTCAAGGCGAATTCCGACGGACGGTACTCCAAAATAATCAGGTCATTCGGCTGAATCAGAATTCGCTGCGTCGGGTCAACCATCGCCCGTCTCATGTCGATCAGAATAGCTCGCTGGTAGCCGTTGATTTCACGGATGACAAGAAGACGGGTCGGCGGAATCAATGACCCGACACCTGTGCCGCGAATCGTGGAAGTGCCGCCGGCCGCAGCCGCCACCGAACCGCCGGCCATCGACATTGCTCCGAAAACATCAAGGTCAAAGTCACGCGGAATCGGGAACATG
>JAISQK010000322.1 GCA_031274255.1 Planctomycetaceae bacterium
TTCCTGGGACGCGCGCGATGCGTCCGGTTCGCTGTCGGATCGCCTCAATACTCCCGTAATGATACAGGCTTTCTTATGGAAAGATGAGAGGAAACCTCGAAGAAATGAGGGGAAATGTTTCAGAGAGGAGGGGAATTGATGAGAATAGGAGGGGAAACGTCATAGAGATGAGGGGAAATGTTGCAGAGGGAATGGGAATCGATGAGAATCTGAGGGGAAGCATGGAAGGAATCAAGGGGATCATTAATAAAAGAAGAGGATGCCTCCGGCGGGCAGCGGTAGGCCGCTGCACTCCAATTTGCTCCCGGCCTCTTCGAGGCGGTCGCTTCCTGTTAGAAAATCTTTCCCACGGGATGCCGAAGGCTACTGCGGTGAAGCAGCATGCTTCCCTCCGGCGGCCAACGCGAGGGCGTTGGATCCCGGTAGACTCCCGGCCTCTTCGAGGCGGTCGCTTTCAATAAATAATGTCTTCAACCACTTTCGTGCGGTCGGCATTCATTGTCATCCTTTTTCCGTTTTTCCTGCCCATTGGAGTTGCGGGTCGATGTGCGGATCGTAGGCATAAGTTTTTTGGCGGAAACCGCCGTTATCCGAATGCGCCGTCACCAACCCGACAGGCGGATTATTGACCCGCTTTTTATCCGTGTGTTCGTACTGTTCAATTGACGCCGGTTCTGAACAGCTCTTTTTCCTTTTCGCCATGTGCCGTCACTCCAAAACTATATAACCAGAGAAGGTGTCACTGTGATTCCAAACAGAAGTGGAACCAATTGATTCTAATCTTTTTTAAACGTGAAACAATCCCTTTGCGTGAATAAATGCAAACAAAATTCAAACCACAGAGGTCATTGACAAAATGAGTTTGTCGGTTATTGTTTGTATAAATTGTGTTGTCGGGAAAAGAGCGGGAAACGGTGTATCGAAAAGATGATCGGAATCCAATGAGTGAGCAACGGGAAGAATGCGGAATTGCCGCGATTTATTATTTGCCAAAAGATAAATGCAACAAAATATCATCATTGCTTCCCGCTGACAACCCCAATACCGTGTCGCACCTTATTCCCAGAATGCTGCTGGATTTACAGAATCGCGGACAATCGGCGGCAGGTGTGAGTTCGTATTCGCCGAACCGCGAACAGGTTCTCATGACGCACAAAGACCTCGGTTTGGTGGCGGAAGTCTTTTTCTCCAGCCAAATGTCGCGGCACACCCGGTTGATGCAGGAACTCGAAGGTCCCGCCGCCATCGGACATGTGCGGTATGTCACCCAGGGTGAAAACCGCGCGTGCGACGCTCAGCCGCAGGAGCGTTATCATTTTCGGCGGTCCAAATGGTTCAGTTTCGCCTTCAACGGAAACATCGCCAATTACAAAACATTACGGGAAAAACTCCGCCGGGACGAAGACATTTGCATCACCGGTCATACCGACACCGAATTGATTGTGTACGAAATCAGCCGTCTGATCGCCCGGCAATTGAGCGATCAGGACAAACAGCAGACGGGAAATGTCGATCATCTCAGCATTGCCCGTGAGTTGGCCAACCGGCTCGACGGGGCTTATTGTTTGACGTATCTGACGGCCCAGGGGGAACTTGTTGTCGCCCGTGACCCGAACGGACTCAAACCGCTTTGTTACGCTTTTGACGGCGAGATGTTCGCCGCCGCCAGTGAGAGTGTGGCCCTGTTCAACATCGGTTTTTCGCAGGAACAGATCAAACCGGTGCCTCCGGGAACGATCATTGTTGTGACGGAAAACGGTCTTTCGCGGGAAAACGGGTTCGTACCGCAGCCTTTTGTCGAACAGCCGAACCGCAAACATTGTTTTTTCGAGTGGGTTTATTTTGCCAATGTGGCAAGCAAAATCGACTCCAAAAGCGTTTACGTCGCCCGAAAACGGCTTGGGGAAGAGCTTGCACGGCGGGAAAATATTCCGATCGACGACGACACGATTGTCGTGCCGGTGCCGGATACCAGTAAAGCGGCGGCGGACGGCATGGCGTATGAACTTCGGATTCCGTGCCTCGAAGGGCTGATCCGTAACCGGTATAGCGGACGTACCTTTATCGAAGGAAAAGAATACCGTCAGCGGAAAGCCGAATCGAAATACACTCCGCTCCGTGAAGTTCTTGAGGGAAAACGCGTTTTTCTCGTAGAAGACTCGATTGTGCGGTCTACGACCATGCGGGTCTTGCTGAAACGTCTGCGGACGGTGGGGCACGCGAAGGAGATTCATGTCCGGGTGGCCTGTCCGCCGATCATTTCTCCCTGTTTTTACGGGATCGACATGCCGACATTTCGGGAACTTTTCGCATCACAATTCTATTTTGATGCGGCAACCCCCAAAAGCGTTCTCCTTCAGAATGAAATTCCGCCGACGGACATCTCGCTGGAATTTCTGGAGTCGCTGGAGCCTCGGATGGCGGAAATGCTCGGCGCGGACTCGCTGCACTATCTGCCGATGGATGCGGTGGCAAAAGCGATTGGTTTTGACGTGACCAATTTTTGTATCGGCTGTGTTTCCGGGAAATATCCCACAGAAAGCGGAAATTCCCGTGCCGGTGAAGCATTTGTGCAGTCGTTCGCACACTTGGATTGATTTTTTGTTCTTTTGATGTACACTTAATCCACAGAGTTATTGGCAATCAACATTCTCATCATTTGGCGGTGTTCCTGTGACCATCATTGTCGATCACGACCAGAGGAAGGCTTTGATCCTTGAGTGTGCGTTTGAACTCTTTGCCGAAGAGGGGTTTCAAGGGGTCACGTACCAGAAAATCGCCGACAAGTGTAAAATCTCCCGCACCTCAATCTATAAATACTTTCAGAGCAAGGAGCAGATTTTCGATTACGCCGTCAAACAGGCGACCGGAAAAATGGAGGTGATTGTTCAGCGCATCCGTGAGCGAAAAGACTGGACGCCGCTCGAAAAATTGCGGCGGTTCCTGCATGTGCTCGTAAAAATGCTCGCGAAAAACCATGTTTTTCTGACCGTTGTCCTGAAATATCTCCTTTCGGAACGTCAGGCGGGAAACGACATCCAGCGTAAAATCCGGCGTCACACATTCGGTATCAAATTTCTCCTCAGCAGGCTTCTTTCCGATGCCATGCGGAACGGAGAGCTTGTTCCGGCGGATGTTTCCATGACGACCAACCACCTCTACGGAATGATGGAATCACTTGTTCTCAACATCGCCGTGACCGATATGCTGACCTGGCGGAATGCCATCGCCATGGTGGACGGTTATTTTGAACTCCTGAAACCGGTTTCCGTGACGTAACAGTCATCCTTTCCATCACAACACCTTTACAAGAAACAAATCAGTCATGCAGAAAACATTGATTCTTCTCAAACCGGACACGGTTCGGCGGCGTTATGCCGGTGAGATGATTTCCCGGCTCGAAAAAAAAGGGCTGAACATTATGGCAATGAAGATGCTGCGGGTCACGAAAGAGCTGGCGGCAAAGCATTACGCGGAGCATACCGGCAAAGCATTCTACCCCGATCTTGAGGAATACATCACGAGCGGTCCGGTGATTGCGATGGTGGTTTCCGGACCGGAAGCGGTTGCTGTTGTCCGGCTTCTGACCGGTCCGACCAACGGCATCATTGCCCCGCCCGGCACGATTCGGGGAGACTTCAGCCTGAGCAACAGTTACAATCTGATACACGCTTCCGACAGTGAAACGTCTGCCGCAAGGGAAATGGCAATATTCTTTGCGCCGGACGAAATTCTCGATACAAATATTACAGAATGAAAAATGCGGTCCATGGAAAAATTTTGCCGCTCTGTTTTTATTTTGTGACTTTGTGTATAATGACAGAAAGTGAGAATTTCTGTCATCGTACTTCACGCTTCTCATTTTGAAAAAAGGGGGAAAAATATGGGTAAAATAGGTATCGGTTTGAATCTTGAGGCGGTGAGAACATCGCATAAATCGTTTGAATGGGGAGTGCAGTTTGCGGCGGAACTCGGTTATGAGTACATTGAGCCGATGGTGCATTGGGGACGCGAACTCCTGAGTGAGGCGCGTTATTTTCATAGTGTGTCGATGCTTGACGATCCGTTCCGTATTCGTGATTGTGTCGAAAAACATGGTCTGAAACTGTCGGCACTTTCGTCGCACAGTCAACTTTCCAAGCCGGAGATCGCGGTGGAATATCTGAAGCAGGCGTCACGGTTTGCCTCGGAATGCGGGGCACCGGTCATCAACACGCATGAAGGTCACAAGCAAACCTGGACGACGGAGGAAGAGGATTTTGTTCTCATCAAGTATTCCATCACGGAGGCCCACAAGGTGGCGTCGCGCCGCGGCATTAAAATCGGGTTGGAAATGCACCAGACCTACTCGCTCAAGCCGGAAAAATACGACCGGATACTCAATCTGGTCGATTCGCCGTTTGTCGGAGCGAACTTTGATACCGGCAATGCCTATCTCGGTGGCGAAGACCCGATCCGATGGCTTGACCACATCAAGAGCCGGCTTGTCCACATGCACGCAAAGGACATTTCCATCGAACAGTCGGACGCCGAACGCGGCAAGGTGATGGGAACGGCGGTCGGTTGCGCGTGCGGGGACGGCGTTATTGACTGGGAAGCGGTGGCAGCGATATTGAAACCGCTTCCGCAGGACATCGTACTCAGTGTGGAGTGCGGCACCCTTGATCAAGCGGAACGGAGCATCACACATTTGCGAAAAGTGCTGGGAAGATGAAAGAAATATTCTGCAGTGGGATATTTTTCAGAAAAAACACAGAAAAGCGACAATCCCGCTTGACTTTGGGAATTGTCGTGGATAAAATACAGTTATTGGATTGATTTGTGTCAATCTGTTAGATTTTCGTTAAATCTTTTCGAAATGAATCAAACCATTTTTCCAACTAATGAGGAGAAAAACCATGCAAAAATTCACTTTGTGTCCGAAATGTCAAAATGGGGGGGGGGGGTAGTCTGTGCGGCTTCCCGTATCGTAGAAGCCAATGCTGCAAACGCTGTCGATGCGAAAAGTTCTGCAAACACTGCTGCTCAAAACTTTTTTGTCCGGTCAGAATCCACTGCCCAATCTGGTTTGACTGTCCGGCCTATCACCCAGTCCGCTTTTACCCTTGTCGAACTTCTTGTGGTGATTGCCATCATCGGGATTTTGATTGCTCTCTTATTGCCCGCGGTTCAGGCCGCCCGCGAAGCCGCGAGACGGATGGAATGTTCCAACAAGCTCAAACAACTGATGCTGGCGGAACACACGTATCACGATGCCCACAAGTCTTTTGGTTCAGGGGGATCATTTTATTTGGACACATCTCCGTTTATTCCGTTGCTACCGTTTCTCGAACAACAGGCAAGATACGATGCAATCAGCTCGGTGGCGACAAATTTTGATAATATGGCCGATAGTATTTTCAGGGAAGTCTCTTTTCTTGCGTGTCCGTCGGATGGTAACGTCGAAAAAAAGGTTCACACCGGTGCCTTCAGTAGCTGGACAGCTGCTCAACTCAGCGGTACGAATTATGTCTTTTCCATGGGAGATACGACATTGGGGTCAGACCATTCAGACTTATCCGGTACTCGAATGCCCAATAAACGGGGGTTTTACGGCGGTGTCTATCGTTATCGCAACATGGGGGCGATCACCGATGGAACAGCCAATACGATTGCTTTTGGTGAAACATTGATCGGACAACTGAGCAACGAAGGGATTGTCGGACGTGGTGTTGTTCAGTCCGGTTCCCAGTCGGATGTTTCCTGGGCGACAGGGACCAAGCCGAAAATCATGAACACACCGAAGGATTGTGCTACCAAACGAAACGGCAAAGCTCTTTCCGGAACGCTCAATTCCAAAGGCCGGGGACGTGCATGGCAATTTGTCGCAGCATCCCAGTGCGCGTTTCAAACGATTCTCCCGCCGAACTCGCCTTCGTGTTCCTCCGGTGGCAGTTGGGATAATTCGGCGGTGCTTAGTGCGGCGAGCAATCATACGGGCGGATGCAACGCGTCGTATGTGGACGGCAGCGTTCATTTTATCAGCGACACGATCAACACGGTCACCGGCGCCGCCGCTCAGGACGACCCTTACAAGGTTCAGACGACGATTGCCAGTCCTTTCGGGGTTTGGGGATCGCTCGGAACAATCGAGGGCGGCGAGTCCACCACCGCTCTTTAACCAACGCACGGGCGTTGGATCCCGGATGGGACTGACGTCCCAAGAGCCACGAACCCGCTCCCGTTGGTCGCTGTTATCAACTGGCGGAAAAACGGGAAAAGGATAACAACAGAGGCCGACCGCGCAGCCGGGAGGCAAGTGCGGTGCAGTAGCATACCGCCGCCGGGGCAGCAACATGTTGCCCCGGCGTGGCTTGCGGTCCAACAACAAAAAACTCACAAAAAACGAAAACTCACAAACAATGATGATGAAAAAAACAAATTGGATTTTCTGTTTGCTGATCTTCTTTTGCTGCACCGGTTGCGGCGGGAAAACCCCGGAAGGATTTCCGGCCAAAGTCCACCCGGCAAAGGTGACGGTGGTCAAAGGAAGTGAAAAACTTCAAAATGTTTCCGTCTATTTTGACGCCGGAACGCCTCAGAACTGGAG
>JAISQK010000331.1 GCA_031274255.1 Planctomycetaceae bacterium
AAAACTTTTTCGGCAGTTGTCCGGCAAGGTTGATGTGTTGTTGAACTTTTTGGTAGGACGGCAGGAGTTTAATGAGGTTATCGGCGATGGGTTTATCGGTTGGGCTGTCGGCAAGAGAGAGACAAATGGAAAAGAGTGATTCGCAATAACAAAGGGCGGCGGTGAGGATGTTGATGATAGTCTTGTTCGTGATTTTATAACCGTGCCGTTCGGCGGTAAAAAGTTTTTGAACGCAAAGGGCAAAGTGACTCTTGACTGTTTCTGTCGATTGTCGATAATTGTTCCTTGTCGGACGCATAATTCTTCCTCCTGAAAAAAGGTTGAGGTTTGTAATACAACCATTTTACAGAAAAGAACTTGCAACCGGCAATACTAATTGAGAAAATTACAAACTACTGAATTTCCAAAAACTTAAAAAGAGTCAGTTAATGCCGTTGTAAGGTATAAAATGGAGAAGCACCCCTTTTACTCCTGTCCTCCCTTCCGCCACGCAGGCTGGACGGATTAGACCCTTTTGGAAAACTCCGCGAAATGAGCAATCCTTTTTTACTGCGAAAACGTTTCGGCGAAGACCTCTTTGAAGAGGAAGCAAACCTCCGGTTTGGAGAAGCGGGGTTACCACTCGGACCGGTACGGAACAAGCCGTCCGCAAAGGGGGTGCTCTTTCCTGGAAAAGAAAACAGACGAGTCCCCTTTTCTTTCTTTGGAGGACAGGGAAAGCTTTTCCGTTCCGAAAGAGAAGCTGGAACAGGAATACGCGGAAGCCTATCGGAACTGGAAGCGGAAGGACACGGAGGAGAACCGGAACCGAATCCTTGCCGTGCTGGACTCGTTTCTCCGGCAGTACGTCCGGTCTCTTCCGGGAACCGATCCGAATTACATGACGTTGGCCTGTCCGGTGGCTTTGTGGAGGCGGTACGAAGGGATGTTCTTTTTTGGCATGTGCTTCTCCTGTGTCAATAAAGGGATTTCATAGGTACTACTCATGTAGTCGGTCACTTTATCGCACAGAGGGGCCGGTTGCGGAGATGAATCCAGGTGTGTCAAAACTACGCTCCGTTCTATGGAACAGCATGTTCCCCCGTTCGCGTTGCTCATTGGAGTCCGTGAATGGAACAACGTGAAGCGGATAATAGGAGGCCGAAGGCAAGTGCGGTGCAGCAGTATGCTGCCCTCTGAACGGGGAGGAATTTTCTACAAAACCGCGGTGAAACGCTTGACTTTTTTCATCGTGCTTGTCATAATAAAATAAAGTGACGTTCACAGTTTCCTTGAAATCCGTTCATCGTAATCGGAGGTTTTATGAAAAGTTATCGTAACGCTTTTACACTTATTGAGCTTTTGGTTGTCATCACGATTATTGGAATGCTCGCTGCGCTGATGCTGCCGGCGGTTCAAATGGCACGCGAGTCCGCACGGCGGGTCCAGTGTACCAACGCACAGCACAATCTTTCCCTGGCTCTTCTTCAGTTTGACACGACCAGGAAATCCTTCCCCGGTTGGCGGGACAAAATGCAAGTCGGAGCCGCCGAAGGAACCGTTTCCTGGGTCACCAAAATTCTGCCGAATCTGGAGCAGGCTTCACTTTATGACGCCGTTCAGGAAGGACGAACGGACTTTGAAGTTCCCAATATTTCGGTCCTGATTTGTCCCAGCGGTGCGGAAAGGAACATTCCCCGCGGGACGTGTTATGTCGTCAATGCCGGAGCGGTTGATGATTTTTCCGACACCGATCCGCCGGTCACATTTGACAGTAACGCTTACAACGGGGCGTTCGTTGACCGCACCAAAGTGAAAAATGCCGTCGGTGTTGACGCCATTTCCGCGTTGGACGGTGCCAGCAACACGCTTTTACTTTCCGAAAATGTCAACTATGGTTATTGGATTTCCACGGATATTGCGAATTCCAACTGTAAACGTGACGGCAGTCTGGACACCGGCGGCGGACACACGATGGAAGGAAGCGTCGGTTTCTGTTGGTCGCGGAAGTATCAAGATGATAACGATGACACAACACCGGTGGAATACCGTGAATTCTGCGGAACTTGTGAAGTGGACATTCCCGGGGCCAGCGACGTAACAAATAACCGTGTGCCGCGGCGGTTCAACCAGTGTGTGACGGTCACTTTTAACGACGACTGGTATCAGAGTGCCAGACCGTCGTCGAACCATCCGGGAGCGGTGGTCGCATCCTTCTGTGATGGGAGAACAATATCCCTCGCCGACACCATCGACAGCCGTATTTTTGTACAGTGCATGACCGGCAGCGACAAAAAATCCGACGCACGCAACTTCATCGGTGACGAGATTCTCGACATTTCGCAGCTTTGACAGGAATTGATCCCACCGAACGAGTTCAAACTTGATACGGACCGTAATAAAAGATTGACCGCTGAAAACAGACTATTGGTAAGAGGTTTCCGTGTTGTGTTCGCAGACAGAACGTTGTTGTTCGAGATTTTGGATCAGTGTGTCCACTTTTTTGCGCATTTCAATCAACTGACTGTATGCGTTGTGCAGATGTTCTGTTTCCTGAATGTTCCTCACTGTACCGGTATTGGGGCGAATTCCTGAATTCGAAAGACAGGAACCCTGTGACCGGGGGCGGTCTGACATTAAAAATCGGAAAATCACGCCGAGAAGCAAGCTGGAGATTCCCGCGGCGAGTATGACCTTTCCGAATCCCGACACCGGCCCCGACAAGTTCAGCCAGAAACGGCAATAAAGCAATCCCGCACAAACGATTCCCCCAAAACCGAGTGTCAAAAGAGAATTTCCCAGGATTCCGTAGAGAGAGTTTCCCGGATTTTTCCGCTGAAAACAAAGCTTGCCGGACTTTTGCATGACAAGTTTCGGAGACGACTGCGGAATGTCGGAAATCTCATGCTGCGAATCCATACGGAAGGTGTGACTCTGACTCATCGGGATCGTCTTTTCACGGCTCCCTAAAAACGGGACTGCATCGGAATATCCGGACATGGTTTCCGAAAAACGGAAATCCTGCGGAGAATGTGTGTAACTTGTCTCTTGAAAAGGCGGCATGTCCGGGAACAACGGCACATAACCGTTTGATTCTTCCTCGGGAAAGATGCTCTTCCGCCGCGGCGGGGAAGAGTTGTGCTGTGAAAATGATGTCAGATGGGGATTGTCCTCACGAACTCCCAAATCTTCCCAAACACCGTTCTTTTCCTGATTCGCAGCAGTCTGTGAAATGGACGGCATGGGTGAAGAAGCCCTTGATTCCGGAGTCAACGGCACCGCCGTCGGGTCATTGGAAATGTTCCCGCCGATCTCCGGGTGAGCGGAATCAATCCGAAACTGATGCAACGGCGTGTAACCGGAGGCTGCTGTTTCAGGAGAGACACCTGCGGGTCTTTCTCCCTTTTCCGCAGACGATTTCTCAAACAACAGCGTCGATTTCTGTGCAAGTGTACTCTGTTGCTGGAGTTCCTGACACATTTTGTTCAGTTCTCCAAGAAGGTCCGTGGTATTCATGACTCCTGCAGATTGAGAGGAATTTTTCTTGATATTTGAATCTGGAATTTGGCCGGTCATGGCTGATTTTCACTTCCATAAAATGATTGGCATAATGGAGGCTCTACCCGTAGTAAAAATCGGCATATTCAGAATTGTTTCTCAAAAAGAAATATTTTCCTATGTCAACACTATCTGAATTATCCATATTAACACCGGCAATTTGCCGCTCACGTTGATTCTCTTCAGAAACATGGTATAAATGTGTAACTTTTGAGTGAGGAGCGGATTTATGCCATCGGTACTTGACTTTAATAACGTGACTTTCGGTTATTCCCGTGAGCCGGTGTTGGAAAACGTCAATCTTTCGATTTCCAGCCGGGATTTCATCGCGGTGATTGGTCCGAACGGCGGCGGCAAGACGACACTCCTGAAACTCGCGCTCGGACTGCTGGAGCCGAACCTCGGAACAGTGACACTTTTGGGAAATTCGCCGTACCAAAGCCGGACACTGGTTGGCTATACCCCACAATATCTCCAGGTTGACCCCTCTTTCCCGCTTTCCGTCATGGATGTCGTGCTGATGGGGCGGCTCCGCAAAAAGTCCGGATGGTGGTACAGCCGGGAGGATCGTGCGGCGGCTCAGGAAACGCTCCATACGATGCAGCTTTTTGAATACCGCAACGCTCCGTTTGGTTCGCTTTCCGGCGGTCAGAAGCAGCGGACGCTCATTGCCAGGGCACTTTGCGGCAATCCGGAAATCCTGTTTCTGGACGAACCGACCAACAATATTGACCCGTCCTCGGAATCCATTCTCTACAAAATACTGGAGCGGCTCAATGAACGGCTGACGATTCTGATCGTGTCGCATGATGTTGGTGTCGTCTCAAGTATTGTTAAAAACGTGATTTGCGTCAATCGAACGGTCGCGGTGCATCCGGCCTCGCAATTGACCGGTCTTCTCCTTCACGACATTTACGGCAGTGAGCAGTTATTCGTCCGTCATGACCACCGCTGCACCGTGTCCGAAACGCCGGTTCAGGAAATTCCTCAGGAGAGACCGCGATGAACCATTTGAAGGAAATCTTTTTTGCTCCCGAGTTTGCGTTTCTCCGGCAGGCGTTTCTCGTGAGTGCGGCGGCGAGTTTCCCGTTCGGAATCATCGGCACATTTGTGGTGGTGCGGCGGATTGGCTACCTTGCCAGTGCCATTTCCCATTGTGCCTTCGGGGGGATTGGTCTTGGGATTTTTTTCCAGCAGCTTGCCGCTGCCGCAGGATTTTCGACGCTTGCGTTTTTTTTGAATCCTTTTCCGGCGGCGGTGGTTTTTTCCATTTTGAGTGCCGTCCTGATTGGCGTCGTCCGTTATTCCGCCAAAGAACGGGAAGATGCCGTCATTGGTTCCATCTGGGCGTCCGGAATGGCGGTCGGCATTCTTTTTCTTGACAAAACCCCCGGTTATCACAGTGTCGAGGCGTATCTTTTCGGCGAAATTTTGCTCACGTCCAACACCGGACTCCTGATCGTCGGAGTTCTGAGTCTTGGGATTCTCCTCGTAACGGGACTTTTTTTCAAGCGGTTCGAAGCGATTTGCTTTGACGAGGAATATGTCACATTGCGGGGCTTGCCGGCAAAATTCTATTTCCAGTTCCTGTTGGTGCTGGTTGCGCTGATCGTCGTACTGATGATTCAACTGGTCGGGGTGATTCTGGTCATTGCGCTGCTGACGCTTCCGGCGTCCATTGCCGGACGGCTCACCTTTCGGCTTTTTCCGATGGCGGTACTGGCGACGGGTCTTTGTTTTGTGCTTTCATGGACCGGGTTGATCCTCAGTTCCCGGTTCGACACCGCAGCGTCTCCGACGATCATCCTTGTTTCGGCGGCGGCTTACGTTTTGGTTCTTCTGACTCAGTTCCTTTACGCCCGAATCAGGTGAAGGAGGAGCGGGAAACGGGTTCCGTCAGAACCAGGCGTTTCTGCGTCCAAACGCGGAAACCGGAAGTCTTTCCCGTTACGGTGTTTTGTTTCCTTCCGGCACCTCTTCTGACGGACGCTCCATCGCATAACCCAGAGCGGATTCCATATATTGTCCTTCCAAACCGTAGAGAATTTCAGCGGAATCGGTTTCTTCTTCCGCAATCACTTTCATTCGGGTCAGCTTCATTTGGCCCAGCATTGCCGCGTACTGACGGAACTCCGTTTCATCAATCCGGCCGTCCTTGTTGAGGTCGGCTTTTTGAAAACGCGGGTCGGCGGCGGAATCAGGAGTCTTCCGCAAGGCGAGAAAGACCAGCCCGCCCGACACACAAATCAGCATGACAGCAAACACCGCAACATATTTCGATTTCATCACGTTCCTCATTTCATTTTCCCCTTTCCGTCCAAGAGACACACAGGTTTGCTCTTTTGTTCGTTTTGATTTTCAG
>JAISQK010000004.1 GCA_031274255.1 Planctomycetaceae bacterium
ATCCTCCTACGGCAGGAACCTTATTATCAGGATTGTTTGTTATGTTGAGGATATTTGATCTTTTAGAGGCAATAGACTATGACCGAACAAAAATCAACGAATGGAAGAATATCTTGACATACATACCATTAAAATTGTAAAAAATTTGTGTAGATACTATTGACGTAAAAACAGGGGAAAGTTACGGGTTAAGGAGGGTCATAACCGCCCCGGCTCCACGGATGACACCGGAAAAATCGTTTCATTCCCCTAACCGCACCGCGGACAGCACCATATTTGCGGACAGCCTCAATAAAATACTGACTGCATGACGGTTCAAACCGGCACACATTTCCACAAACGGCTCTGAGGATCGGACTCACGAAAATCTGATAACACCGTACCTGAAAAATCAGAACAGAGGAGGGAATTTTGCACAAGAGATAAATAAAACGCATAAAAGATTTGATTTTTACAGACCGCGAAAAACAGGATTCAGGAACCGCTTGGACCGTGCATTGACCGCACGGAACAGAATTATAATGGAAACCGTCTCTTTTTTCCAGCCGCCCAAGTGTGAGGACTCTACAAAACAAAGACCGTTGCGTCCATTGAAGAAGAATATCCAGCCCGCATTGCCGGAACCGGTATAACTTTTATAATGATCACAGTAAATAATGTGGAGAAATTCATCGCAAAATTTCTTCCGCTTTACAGTTTATGGTCCGTCACTGTGGTTTTTCTTTTTCCGTTGATTTATTGCTTTCTGTAAAACACTTTAATATTATGTCCTATCAAATCATCATCGGTCTTGAGACGCATGTGCAGCTTTTAACGAAGTCGAAGTTGTTTTGCGGCTGCGGCACAAAATTCGGGGAATCGCCGAACACACAGGTTTGTCCGGTTTGTCTCGGACTTCCCGGGGCACTTCCCGTCATCAACCGTGAGGCGTATCATCTTGCCGTCAGGGCGGCGTGTGCGCTGAACTGCGAAATCACTCGGAACACCAAGTGGGACCGCAAAAACTACTATTATCCCGACTTGCCGAAAGGGTTTCAGACGAGTCAGTTTGATTTTCCGGTCGGTGTCGGCGGACATCTGACGATTCCCGATCCCGCGGACACGTCACGGGAACGCGGAATCGGTCTGATCCGCGTGCATCTCGAAGAGGACGCCGGAAAAAGTATGCACGACGAAGACGCCGACCGTAAAAATGCCATGCAGTCAACACGGATTGACCTCAACCGTGCCGGAATGCCGCTGCTTGAAATCGTATCGAAGCCGGATATGCGGTCGCCGGAGGAAGCGTATGCGTATCTGACAGAGTTGAAACTGTTGATGATGTACATCGGGGTGTCTGATTGCAACATGCAGGAAGGGAGTCTGCGGTGCGACGCGAACATCAACCTGCACATTGCGCCGACGCCGGAAAACGGACTCGGAGAAACATTCAAAACGCCGATCATCGAAATCAAAAACCTTAACAGTTTCCGCGCGGTGAAAGCGGCACTGACGTATGAAGCGAACCGGCAGTATCAGGCATTTCTCGATCACGAATACGGCGGCAGTTTTGCCAAGCAAACATGGCTCTGGGACGAACAGAAACAGGTGACGCGGCAGATGCGGTCAAAAGAGGAATCAAGCGACTACCGTTATTTTCCCGAACCGGACTTGCTTCCGATTGTCATCACCGACGCGGAAATTGCCGATGTGCAAAAGGGCCTGGAAAACCGTAAACCGTCCGATGTCCGTAAATGTCTGCTCGGCGAATACAGACTTTCGGAATACGACACCGATGTGATTGTCAATGCGGGTGTCGAAGCGGTGGAGTATTACTTCGCCCTTGCCGGTAAAACCGGTGACGCCAAACTGTCCGCCAACTGGCTGACGCAGGAAGTGATGCGGATTTTGAACCAACAGACGGTTTCACTCGCGGAATTTCCTGTTTCCGCTGAGGCTTTGGCCGAACTGATTCTGGCGGTCCACAATGGGAAAGTGCCGAAAAATCAGGCGAAAGAGGTTTTTGCCGAAATGGTCCGGTCAGGCGAAACCATTGACGCGATCATCCCAAAACTGGGAATCAGCACGATTTCTCAGGAGGAACTCGAAAGAATCGCTGACCAAATCATCGCGGAAAATCCGAATGTCATTGCCGAGATTTTACAGGGCAAAGCCAAAGCCGTCGGTTCGCTCATCGGCAGGGCGAAAAAAATCAATAAAAACATCGACCCTGCCGTGTTTGAAGGAATCGTCAAAGCGAAAATTGGAAATTAGTTTTGTAAAATGTCAGAAAAGTTTACCATTTTTATCAAAAACAGTACATTGAAATTCAATGCAAGTCACGCGGTGTTGTTTCATTCGGAAAATGGTTTGATTTCTGAACCGCTGCACGTTCACACATTTCACGTCACGGTGCGCATCACCGGAAATCTTGACCCAAACGGCTGGATTGCCGATTTTGCCGCCATTACAAAGTCGCTTGGTGAAATTCTCACGCAACTGGAAGGGAAAATTCTTTTGCCCGCTCGGAATCATCATGTTATCGTTGAAAAGGAAAACGGCGATTTGGTCAATGTGCGTTGTTTGGGAAAATCTTATTCGTTTCAAAACGAGGAAATTTTCCTTCTGCCGTTGAAAAATGTAACGGCGGAGCTTCTCACCCGATGGGTCACTCTGGAACTTATGCAAACTCTCCAAAAAAAACGCATTTTGCCCTGTCCTGATAACCGATATATCTTTCAGTTGTCCCTTGAAGAGGAGCCCGGCTGTTTTGCGGAATACACGTACACGCCGGAGGACGAAAGACAGGAATGGAATCCCTGAAAAAACTCTAACGTTATGGCACAAAATAACTTACGTAAAGCTGCCGTTTTTCTGATCAGTGTTCCGAAAGAACAGGCGTCTGAACTTTTGCACAGGCTTGACCCCAAACAGGTTGAGGCGGTGATGATTGAAATCGCCAAACTCGGAATCATCACCCCGGAAGAACAGGAAAACGTTATCCGTGAGTTTTCTAAAGCGAATCCCACCAAACTCGTCGGCGGTGCCGGCGGGTTTCAAGTGGCGCAGACACTGGTCGAAGGGGCCCTCGGAAATGACGCACAAGGAGTTTTGGATAATGTACGAAGTTCACTGGAAGCGATTCCTTTCGGTTTTCTGCAAAAAGTCGATAGTGAAAACCTTCTGACGTTTATTGTGGATGAGCATCCTCAGACGATTGCCCTGATTGTTTCCCATCTCCGTCCCGCGCAAGGAGCCGACATCGTTAACGCACTGCCGCCGGAAAGACAGCTTGCCGTGATCCGCCGCATCGCCACCATGCAGCAGACCAGTCCGGAAATCATCAAGGAAGTTGAAAAAGGTCTTGAAAATCGAATGTCAAGTGTGATGAGTCAAAAGCTGGAAAATGCTGGCGGTGTGGAAAGCGTCGCGGAAATATTGAACGTCATTGACCGTCAGACCGGCCGTAATATCATGGAAAACCTCGGTCAGGACGATCCCGAACTGGTCGAAGACATCCGCCGTCTGATGTTCGTGTTTGAAGACATCCTCAAACTCTCCGATCAGGATATTCAGGCGATTCTCAAAAACATCGAAAGTTCCCAGTGGGCCACCGCTCTCAAAGGAGCCAGCGAGGAACTCAAAGAGAAAATTTTCCGCAACATGTCCAAGCGTGCGGCGAAAATGCTGCAGGAGGAAATGGACTACCTCGGACCGATGCGGGCGTCCGATGTGGAACGAGTGCAGCAGGATATTGTCGATGTTGTCCGCAAACTTGAAGACGCCGGCGAAATCACCGTCCATGCCAACGGCGGCGACGAACGGTTCATTCAGTAAACAAACGAGGCGGGAAAAAAGTGCCGGGATGTGTTGTCAAAAGGCAACATCAAAAGGATTCCCGGAAAATTCGGCTTTCCGATGATTTTTTCTTGACGGAGGCAATTGACCGCCTATACTTCCAATAAAATGAAGGGATAAGGTTACATTCTCATGACAAAATATTTGATCACCGGCGGGGCCGGATTTATCGGTTCCAATTTGGCGAGATTCATTCTTTCCAGAGGACACGATGTTGTCATTCTGGATAATTTTGCGACAGGAAAACGTGAAAATCTCACCGAAATTACGGCGGAAATCACGCTCGTCGAAGGTGATATTCGCGACAGAAAAACAGTCGAGCAGGCGATGGCAGGGTGTACCGCAGTGTTTCACGAAGCGGCCCTCGGTTCCGTGCCGCGAAGCATCAGCGAGCCGGTGACCAGTCATGATGTCAATGTCAATGGAACGCTCAATGTTCTTGAAGCCGCCCGGACATTGGGAGTGAATCGTGTCATTTTTGCGGCGTCGAGTTCCGCATACGGGAATCAACCGGTCTCCCCGAAACAGGAGGATATGCCGGTTCTGCCGATCAGTCCGTATGCCGCGAACAAAATCGCCTGCGAATCCTACTTGCAGGCTTACGCCGCGGCGTATCAGATGGAAACGGTTTCACTGCGGTATTTCAATGTTTTCGGTCCGCGGCAAGACCCGTTTGGTGCATATGCGGCAGTCATTCCGGCATTTGTTTCCTCGCTTCTCAAAGGGATTCCCCCTACGGTTTACGGTGACGGCGAACAAAGCCGCGATTTTTGCTACATTGATAATGTTTGTCATGCGAACTGGCTGGCGGCAAACGCTCCCGCGGAAAATTGCGACGGCAGACCAATCAACATCGCCTGTAGTGAAGCGGTCACATTGAATCAGATTCTCACGAAACTTCAAGAACTCCTCAGGACGGACATTAAAGCGGTCTATACAGATGTGCGGCTTGGCGATGTCAAACATTCACTGGCCGACATTCACCGGGCCAAAGAAAAAATCGGTTATGAGCCGTTTGTGCGTTTCAGTGAGGGACTGGAACGCGCCATTGACTGGTACAAGGCCCACCTCGGTTGAACATTTACCGCCTGGAAAGTTTCCGCCGAGAGAAACTTCATTGCGGTTGCGTCAATCATGTCCGTCACATGATTATTGATGTCAATGGCCATCGGCGGTGTAACCGTAGCGGTTGATGTACCAACTCCAGCGTTGGGTGATTTTATCCTTCAGTTGCGGGTCCATTTCGAACTTGTTCTTCCTGTAGTTCTTTTGCGTTTCGGCAAAGGGAAGCAGTGTTTCCCGCATTTCTTCAAAACCGGGAATCGCCAGTTTTGTGTAGATTTTTTCCAACTGCGGCACCGGTTCCGAGATCAGATCACGGTAAGCCGTTTCGAGGAACTGTCCCGGTTTGAGAAGTTCGATGTCTTCCGCGAAGGAATGGTACATCGTCTCGAATTGGTTGAAAACCCGCTCTTCCAGTCCGATACCTTTCGGACGCTGTAAACCGTGAACTCTGGCAAGCTGGATCCAGAGGTTGAATGTTGAAGCGAAAAGCGTGTAAGGGTTTCTATGCATGTGAATGAACTTGGCCTCGGGGAACCGTTTCAAAATCACGGCAATCCTTCCCGTATGCGGCGGGGATTTCAGGACAATCTGCTTGTTTTCTGCAACCGTCAGACACCGGAGATAATATTCCAATCCGTCGAGCCAGTGATTTTGTTCCGCGTCGGAAAGATTTTTCAGTGTCAGGTACTCCATGTCTATCGGCGGATGATTGGGGTACATGATGTTCAGATAAGGCGAACCGAGTCCCAGAGCGCACAACGCAAACTCATCTTCCTGCGGGTGATCGAAGCCTGTCGCCATGTTGTCCATAGGCCGTTTTTTCGGTATCAGAAATGCCGTCATCGGACGCAGATAATGACGTGTGTGCAGAAAATGCGTCGGACAAAAGCAGGAATACGTATCGGCACAAGTGAAACGGCTGTTCCGCATTATGTACTCGTGCAGCAGTGTCGTCCCGGAACGCCAGTGACCGATGATGAAAATCGGCGGATGTTCCAAACGGGTTTCACGAATTTTTTTGCCGTAAAACAACGATTGCAGCACGGAAAGACCGGAGTTGAATACACTCAAAGCACTGATGATTCCGAACATCGGCACACCGGAAACCGCCACGCGGAAGTGTCCTTTGGCAGCTTGCCGGAACCAGTGACGCATTGTCATGCCGTCCCACATTCGGGGATGCCAGAACCGGTCTTTACTCCCGCTTTTCTCTTTGTTGATAATGAGATTTGTGTTGGACATGATATTTTTCTTGTCTGATTGTCTTTCAACGCAATGACGGAAGGAACCGGTTCTTATTCCGCCTTACCGCTTTCGAAAATACTGAACTCCGCACAGACCGGCAGATGCGACGTGAGCGGGTAAATGTCGGCGATTTGCAGATTATACTTTTTCATCAGGTCGATCACTTCGGTTTTCTCCATATACTCGGTCGTTTTGAGCCGGTCGAAAAGGATGTTTTCTCCTGAAAGCGTCATGTCCGCCGAAGTCGGAAGGTCCGAATGCGCCGCGGCAAGGTTCGGAACCATCGCCAGCGAGTCGATCATCCGAACCGGCATCGCGAAATTACCAAGCATGATAATGTCGTCTTCCGCTTCCGCAGACCGCAAATCGCGGATGGACTTGTACAAATTTCCGAGCGACCTGACTTCGGTTTCACGGCGTTCCTCATCAATCTTGACGCTGACGAGCGTGAAGGTGAACGCTTTTTCCGGCGGCGGCAGACTCGTACAAAAACTTGCCATCAAAGGCCGATGCGTCAACGAGGTGTCGATCACTTCCCGCAGTGTTTCCTGACCAATCCGGATCGTGTCCTTGTTGTAGAGGAAAACCATGTATTCCGACACACGTCCCAGACTGTCGGGATATGCGGCGTAAGCGTAATGCCGTTTTTTCGCTTCGAGCCGGTGGATCAACTCATCAACCGGCAGAATGTTCCGCATTGTGATTCCCTGAATCGCGATGATGTCAAAACCGGCGATGGTTTCAACAATCCGGTCGACACGGGTATTGTCGCCAAGTTTGTGAAAATCAAGCGGCGTCAAATCCCAGGCGGCAATACGGATTGTCTTAAGCGGCGTCAGATTCGCCGGTGGCGGCTGCGGCGGCAATGACGGCGGATTTTCCGGCAAAACATGATGTTGGGAAAGGTCTTTCTGCTTGAACATCTGAAAAATCTTTTCCTGATGCGTGTAAGCGTAAATTCCCCCCAACACAACGGTGACAATGACGGCAAATTGGAACGGGGATAACTTTTTCGCAGGTGCCGCTCCTCCATTTTCGTCTGCCATATCAAACTCCTTTCGTCCGCTGGAACAGGGTCACGTGAAAAAATTTACAATGCAAACCGACGTCTGACGGTTTCTTCCACCTCGCGCAACCAAGCGGCGCGGTCGTCGTAAGTACTCATGATGACCGGTTCGAAGTTACGTCTCTCAAACGACTGACAGCCGCAAAGTCCGAAAACGACCACTTTCCAGAAGTTTTCGAGCGGGTCTGTGTACACACCAAGTTCCACCTCACGCGGTGTATTGGAGGTTGTGAAAACCTGAACCGTTTTGTCGGTGAAGTATTGGACCGGGCCGCTCGGAGTGAAATTGTACGCAAATCCGCTGCGGAAAATACGGTCAATCCACCCTTTCAGAATCGCCGGCGGCGTTCCCCACCAGTTCGGGTGAATGAAGATCATACCATCGGAGGCTTTGATTTCGGCAGAGTGAATTTTCACCTGTTCCGGGAGCAGATTGTCGTTGTTCCATTCGTCGTGCCGCGTAATGGGATCAAATTTTTCCGCATAAAGATCATGATAATGCGCCTCATGACCGAGCGACTGAAGCGTATTGAGTGTCGTGCTGGCAATCGCGTGGTTGAAACTGCCGGGATTCTGATGTCCGAGGATAACAGAAACTTTCATAAGGAACCTTATTTTTTGAATAGATCGAGTGCAACACCATTTTTATTTATTTTATGCTTTTTACGTCATCCGCTGCTCCAATGGTTTTCGGAAATCGCGATTTCGGGGGAGTGACTTTTGTTCCGCCGGTAAACCAGTTGGGACGCAATACCATTTGAAGCTGCGGACGATCTGCCGGGGAAACAGCCGCGAGGCTCGGTTGAGAGGTGAAATCCGGCATCGGACGCGGCAAAATCGTCCCGGAAACTTCGGCTCGAATAATATCCGAAACCACCGGCACCGGGCCATAATTTCGTGCGTTAATCTCATTAGCAGGATTGGGAAGTTGTGAACGTGATCCGTTGACCATGGGAGAACGGTCAGGTTCGTCGAAGAACCGGCGGAAAAGTTGTCCCGAGGCACTTTCCGGTATCCAAAAAACCAACACAAACGGCAAAATGACAAAAACACTAACACAGACACCCGACTTCATGAGTTTATCCCTCATTAAAAAGTTCCAAATTTACTTATCCTGCACACAATACCCAGATGTCTCTCCTGTCTCCAAATGCGGAAATACGCACTAAAAATTGAGACCGAACTTATCGCCGTCGCTTTTCTCTCCGACGCCCCCTTTGAGCGGCCCTTTATGCTGATTCTTGAATTTAACCGGAACGGGCTTAACTTCCGGTTCTTCCTCACGTTGCGTCTCTTCCGGTTTGACAGGTTCCGGCACGGCGGTAAGCTGTTTGATGGAAAGACTGATCCGCTTGCCCGGCAGGTCTATGGATTGAACATACACATCAACCCATTCTCCCTCTTTGAGGATTTCCGAAACCCGGACCACTCGTTTGTGAGCCAGTTCACTGATGTGCACCAATCCTTCGACGCCGGGCATCAACTCAATAAACGCACCAAAATCCATAATCTTGGAAACTTTTCCCCGCACCACCGATTTTTCCGGAAACATTGATTCGACGGTCAGCCACGGATTGGAAGCGTCATCGCGGTAAATTAGAGAAATTCTACCGGTTTGCTCATCCATTTTCTGAATTTTGACTTTCACGGGCTGTCCTTCCTGGAGAACATCACGCGGATGTTTGATTTTTCCCCAAGCCAAGGCACTGATCGGAATGAATCCGTCAACTCCGCCGAGATCGACAAAAGCACCGGAATCAATCAATTTTCTAATGACACCATCGCGAATTTGCCCCGGTTCAAGCTCCTGAAGGATTTGCTGACGTTTTTCTTCACGCTCTTTTTCAAGGAGCGAACGATGGCTCAGGACAAGGTTCCGGCTGGAAGGATTGCATTCCGTCACCACGCACATCAACTTCTGTCCGATAAAATCCTCCAGTTTTTCCACCCGATACAACCCGACCTGGCTTGCCGGGATGAAACCGCGAAGCCGGTTGACTTCGCATTCAAGACCGCCTGTGTTTTGAGCAGTGATTTTCGCTTCTACAAGCATGCCGTACTCAATCTGCGACCAATCCGAGACATCCGCTGCGGAAAGCGGCAGTGTCAATTCGTATAATCCTTCATCCTGAAGGAATTTCACGACAAAAACTTCCAGCGGATCATTGATTTTCGGTTCTTTTTTGAACTGTTTAAGCGGTACAACCCCCTGTTCACGACTCCCCAACTCGACAAACACATTCTCTCGGGTGATTGAAATAATTTTTCCCTTTTGCTTCGTTTCGGAATCCAAAACGGTTTCGGCGGCAATCGGTTCCGCGCCCGTGAGAAGAACATCCATTTCCGTGTCGCCAAACGCAGCGTCAAATTCTTCTTCAAGGTCGTCGGCGAGTTTTCCTCGAATTGTCGGTACCGGCACCGACACTCCATGACGTTTCAACGGCGGTAAGTCCAGTATCGGTTTACCCTTGCGGAAATTCGTGTTTCCGTTCTCCGCAGATTCCGAACCTGTAGCGGCACGCGGCTTTCTTTTGTTTGAACCTTTTTCAAACCGATCCTCTTCATTACGTTCCTGATTTCCCGGCGGCAAATCGTATGTTTTTTCTCTCGACTCTGCAATCTCTTTATTTTCTCCAAATTTTGCTGTTTCCGACTCCGTTGTCGCAAAAGACGCGGCGGTCGGAATCGGCGTTTCATCGAGAGGCTTTCCATCCGCACCGACCACAGGAATTGCCGGTTTCGGATGATAAGGGTCGGAATGACGCTGTGAACCAATCAAAATACGCGGTTTGGATGGAGACACTTGATCCTCACCGGTCATAGTAACATCGTCACTGGCGGAATTTAGGGAAATATTTTCAGAAGAAGCGGCGGTTTCGTCGTTGGAAAAAGACATGTCTCAATTGTGTAAGTAATGCAAATTTAAGTGAAATTGATAAAACAGACAAATTACAGCAGAACAGATCGACAACAAACAAGCAATGGATGAAATACCTGTCTGATTTAATGCGGCACCCAGTCTCTGTCTCTCATCAGCATAAAGCACAGTCCTATTATATAGTCTCTTGCAAGAATGGAAACATCACTTCCAAGAATATTTTACGGTTGCCGCAAAGTTTTCCAATCATTACTGCGGCCGGGTTTGCGGGACGACCAAAACGGTTCCCCGTGCAGAAATTGTTCCATCGGAGGACATTTCCTTGAATGTCAGAGGCCGCATGGCGGTTCTGCTCTTTGAAACAGGAATCACTTCAGAGGTATCCTGCGGTTGAACCGCGTTCTGTAATGGAAATGACACCGCAACGGTCGAATCCGGCTGCGATGAAACCAGTGGAATCGACGGTACCGAAGAGATTTCCATTTTTGCCGGTAAAGCCGTCGTTTGAACCGGTGAGGAACGCCGCAACTGTGATGGTGAAACCGCAACAGGATGAATGGATTCCGGCTCAAGCGGCGGCGGAAGCGGAACCGTTTCACGAAATTCGGGATTTTCTTTGATCAGTGCCACGGTTTGTTCGATTTTAAAATCAGGAACCTTCGGTTTTTCCGCAAATTTTGAATCCTCCGCAACATCAGGCATAAAACCTGATACCGGCGGCACGGTTTCCTGTGCGGGGGATTGCAGCGGCTCATCGGTCAATATTTTCGCGGAACCGACATGCGAAAGCGTTTCCGAAGGTTTCAGGTCATTGGAAGAAGAATCGCGCTTCAAACGGACAGCGGAAACAGTAGGGGAGACCAGCCGCCTCGGCGCCAATATCTCTTTCGACGGAGCCGTTACGGCGTTAACCGGCGTGCCGGTAAAGGGCTTGGACATTTTAACAGCGGTCCTGTCAGCGGGAAATTGCAATGCGGCAATCCCGCCTGAAAACAAAACCACTGCTGCGGTCAAGACCTTAATACGGGGGGAAATCGGTCTGATCATGAAAAATTTAAGGATTGGGAAAAATAATACCGGTGCAAACTCTTTCTATTTAATCCAATGGATTCTAAAGTTATTATGCCGGATACAGTGACGCTGTTCATGATTTTTTGTCTGAAATCAGAAATTTCTCCGCAAAAAATTTTCCGGCAACCCATTCATAAAGCACGACAGATATAGAGTGTCTATTTTATTTTTTTGCTTTTTTGAAAAAAGTTTATGTGATGCAAACATTTCAACAAAAATTTGTTGATAGTGTTTGACGAAAAAAATTTTTTTGGTAACATAGAGTATAGTAGAGACAGATTTTAACGGGGGAAGATTTTTGTGTATCTGTTGAAAACAGACGCATTTTCTCCCTGTGTTTTATACAAAGGAGGGCAAAATGGACATTAAATTGATTGTTAGCGGCGGCAGTAAAGCGGGGCAAGCGTTGCCGATCACTGTTCCGAAGTTTTTTATCGGACGGGCTGATGATTGTCACCTGAAACCTAAAAGTGAGCTGATCAGCCGTTACCATTGTGTCATCATTTCCGAAGACGGTTATGCCGCCGTGAGGGATATGCAAAGCAAAAACGGTGTCTATGTCAACGGCGAACGGGTTTCGTTGGAGCAGGAACTGAAAAATGGGGACAAATTGGTCATCGGACCGCTCGAATTTACTGTCCAGCTTTCCGTTACGCTCAAAGGAGAGAAGAAGCCGAAGGTCGAAACCGTCAAAGAGGCAGTGGAGCGTACTATCGAAGTGGCATCAAAACCCTCTTCCGAAAGTGAATCGGAAATGGAAGTGGCGGATTGGCTTATGGGAGCCGACGATGATAATGATCAGGAAACGCAAACGGTCAATTTGAGTAAAATTCAGGAAGAAATGGAGGAGACCAAACAGGAATTGACCGATTCTTCTTCCAATACAGTAAAGTCCCGGATTGACGAGGCTGCGAAAAACATTGAAGCCGAGAAAAAGGAGAGTGTCAAACCGGCGATGAACAGTCAGAATGCCGCTGCGAATCTGTTGAAAAATTTCTTCAAGGGCGGACGGTAGGAATGTGCATTCGGACTGAACCGCAGTGATTGATAGGTCTACTATATTTATGGGTCTGTACCGGAGGCTGCCGGAATACCGGCGGCGAAGTTAACGGTTCTATTTTCAATAAAGGGTTTCCATGAGAGCGGTCAATCCCGACAAGAAAAAAGTGTCCATTCTCGGTTTGGGACTCGACAACCGTGACGGTCAGACCCGAATCACACGAGGGAAAAATTTCCTGCTCTACGGCGGGAGCGAGCAGACTCACGGAATCATGCAGGAAGCCGCGATCAAGGTCAATGAAAAACTTGACCGCAAGGGAAAGTGCCTTGAAGAAATCTCACCGGAGGAAATCCGCGACATTTTTAGCGAAGTTTCCGACTCTCTGGGACGTCAATGAGGCAGAGAAATTTTTGCTCCCCTCTTGTATTTTTCTGAAAAATATGAGACGATGTGGATATGTTTACGTTATGAAGAACGGTATTTACAACAACATTCCTCAATAGGAGCATTTGAAAATGGCTGTATTTCCTGAAGTCGCAAAAATCAAATATGAAGGCACTTCTTCCGCAAACCCTTTGGTATTCCGGTATTACAACGAAACGGAAGTGATCGAAGGGAAAACGATGAGAGAGCATCTCCGGTTCAGTGTTGCGTTCTGGCACACGCTTCGCGGGTCGGGAGCCGATCCGTTCGGTCCGGGAACGATGTACCGTCCCTGGGAAGGAGCCGACACGGTGGACAATGCAATCAATCGTGTGAAAGTCTTTTTTGAATTTTGTGAAAAGCTGGGAGCGCCGTTCTACTGTTTTCATGACCGTGATATTGCTCCTGAAGGAAAAACGCTGGCGGAATCAAACAAAAACCTTGATGCTGTTGTCAAGGTTTTCAAAGAAGAACAGGATCGGACCGGAATCACGCTTCTTTGGGGGACGGCCAATCTGTTCGGAAATCCGCGTTACATGCACGGTGCTGCGACCAGTTGCAACGCGGACGCTTTCGCCTATGCCGCCGCTCAAGTGAAGAAAGCTCTGGAATGCACCATGTTTCTCGGCGGGCAGGGGTACACATTCTGGGGAGGCCGTGAAGGGTATCAATGCATTTGGAATACCGACATGAAACGGGAAGTTGAGCATCTTGCCAAGTTCATGCACATGGCGGTTGATTATGCGAAGGAGATCGGTTTTAAGGGGCAGTTCTATTTTGAACCGAAACCCAAAGAACCGACCAAGCATCAGTATGATTTTGACTGTGCGGCGTGTATCAATTTTCTCCGTGCCTATGATTTGGATAAATATGTCAAGATGAACATTGAAACGAACCATGCCACACTGGCGACGCATTCGGTGGAACACGAGATTGATTACGCGGGAAGTCAAGGGTTTTTAGGGTCTATTGACGCCAACGCCGGTGACATGCTTCTCGGTTGGGACACCGATCAATTTCCGACGGATGTGTATATGACATCGAAAATCATGTACTATCTTCTGAAACACGGTGGATTTACCACTGGCGGTCTCAACTTTGACGCGAAAGTGCGCCGCGAAAGTTTTGAGCCGGTTGATCTTTTCTATGCTCACATCGGCGGCATGGACGCTTTCGCGTTGGGGTTGAAAATCGCGGTAGAAATGCGTAAAACAGGGGAGCTGGAAAAACTGCTCAAAGAACGTTATGCCTCGTGGGACAGCGGAATCGGTGCTGAAATCGAAGCGGGTAAGGCGGATTTCAAGAGTCTGGAGAAGTACATGTTTGAAAAAGGCGAGGCGGCACCGAATGTCAGCGGACGTCAGGAACTGCTTGAAAATATTGTCAATCGTTACATGTTCAAGTCGTGAAAAGAGCGGGACAATAATAGATATTATGGTATGGAATGCAAAGGACCGCCCGGACCGTAAGTGACGGGTTTGCCGTTGTTCTTTATTTTTCGGCCGCTTTCTGATCGGAAAATTCCCTGGGAAGCTGTTCTTCAAGAAGAATGTCGCAGGCGTCGAAAATATCGGTGACAGGCGACATCGAAAGTTTGATCCAGTGAGACAACCGATCATTTATTGGCGGAAAGGTCTTCGGGGAATCCAGAAGTCCGACGCATGGAAGTCCTGTGGCCGAAGCAAGATACAGCGAATCCGTCGAGGCACTCAGGAAAAAAAGCGGTCTCCGCATCAGTGCTGCGGTGAGGGAAAGCGAAAGTTTCGGGAGAACTCCGACGGCTCCGCTGATATTGTGAGCCAAATCTTCCGCCAGACGTTGTTCTGCATCATTTTGATACATGAGCAATGTTGGAATATTCCACTTGGCAAGAAGATAATCAATGATTTGCCTCCACAGATTCGTATCCGGTATTCCTTCAGAGGCATGAACCAACAGAAACGGGGTATCCTGAAGGTCAAACGAACGGCAAATTTTGACAGCGGCTTCATTTTCATGCGGAACGGACGGAAGGTCATAATTGATACTTGTTCCGACAATTCCGACTTCCTCAAGAAGTTCCAGTTTCCGGTCGAGCGGATGTGTTTTGACGGAGATGTGACGGATGTTGTTGAGAAGCCAACTTGCATGAACCGAGTTTTTCCGTGAGAAACCAACGCGATGTTTTGCCCCGGACATCCAGGCGGCGAGTGCCCCGCGAAGCGTCCCTTCCAACTCGAAACACAAGTCCGGCGTGAACGCATGGAGCCGTTTTTTGAGGAGTTTCATCTGTTCAAGACTTTTGTACCAGTTGGACTTTGCAAAAATCAGCCGGTCCAACGCCGGATGCCGCGTGAGCAGGCTCGTCATGCCGCTTTCCAGCAAAAAAGCGATTTCGGCCAGCGGATAACGCAGTCTGAGCGCATTCAGTACCGGAAGACTCTGAACGACTTCCGCCACGGATCCGAATTGAATCAGCAAAATTCTTTTCGGCTGATATTTATATTCCAATCGGAATGTCAAGTTCTACTCCTTTTCAAATTTCATGTAAAAAACTTACATGAACAACCAACCTCACTAATGATGGTATAATTTATCAGATAAACTTGTTTTCCTCAAGAAGGCGGAATGGAAAATCTTTCCGAAAACATTTTTTACCTTTTCCCGTTTTGGCTCTTGACTTTTCAGGCCATTTTGATTACATTGGATTTCAGTGTTACGATTTTACAATCAAATTGACTTTGTGAAGAGAGGTTTTTATGAAAAAGCTGTTAGAAAATGTTAAAATGGGGGGGGGGGGGCTGTCTGTACTGTATTAGGACGGCTTTCACCCTGGTGGAGCTTCTTGTGGTGATTGCAATCATCGGTATCTTGATTGCTCTTCTTTTACCCGCGGTTCAGGCCGCCCGCGAAGCCGCAAGGCGGATGCAGTGTACCAATCATCTGAAACAATTAGGGTTGGGTGTTCACAATTTTCATGACACACAAAAGGGAATCATCCCTTCCCATGTCGGAATGTATCGTGCCACCCTGTTCATTTTGATCATGCCCTATATTGAGCAACAGGGAACTTACGACATTTTCACAAGTTTGCCGCAAGGTTTGGGAACGAATCTGCGTTCTGTCGTCGGTACCGCGCAGAATGATACAACCGACGCCTGGCTGACAATTTTTTCTAACGATACGAAACGCGGCATGATGAGCATCCCGTTTTACTATTGTCCGTCACGTCGTTCACCCGGTGAAAAAAATCAGTTGACGACGTGGCATCCGGGACCTCAACACGACTACGCTGTCGTTGTAACCGGAAATGACGGAAGGAACGGTTATCGATATCCGACCGGTAATTGGTGTTATTACCAGTATGCCAATAATCATAACGAGCAATTCATGCGGGAAACGCAACATGGTCCGATTCGCGGGGCATTGCTTGGTGAATCCATTTCAAACGTTAATGGCGACAGCAATTCGTCGCGATTTAAAAATTACCGGAGTCGTGATGACTTTGCATGGTGGGCCGACGGGACAACCAACCAGATTATCATGGGAGAAAAACATATTCCGCTGCAATATCTGAACATGTGCAGTGTCGGTGCACAAACCTGGGATTGCTCATGGCTTTGGATTAATGATTCGAGTAAATGGTCGATTGGAAGGGCTGCTGTGACGGATTATCCTTCCATCGCACGCCATCCGCGTGCAGAAGTCACTCCGGACAATGTTTATGATATTGCTTTCGGAAGCTGCCATCCCGGTGTCACCAATTTTCTTATCGGTGACGGTTCCGTTCGTAACGTGTCCGTCACGCTTGCAAATGATCTGTTTCATCATCTCAGTGTCGTGAATGACGGTCATTCCGTGTCCCTTCCCTAACTTTTTTAATCCGATTTTTGCCGGGAGATTTCACATGAAACTTGATTTGTCTGTTCTGTTTTCGCTGCTTTGTTTCGGCATCCTGTCAGGATGTTCGGATCGTGTCCATGTTTCCGGAAAAGTCCTGCTGCGGTCAGGCGAACCGGTCACGAAAGGTTTGGTGCTGTTTGAAAACGAAAAACTTTCGGGAATCGGCAATATTCAAACAGACGGTTCCTATTCCATCGGATTGCTCAAACCCGGTGAAGGAATTCCCCCCGGAACCTACAGTATCGCGATTCAGGCGACGGGGACGATGGGAGGCGTCAAGATTGACGAAACCTCGGCTTCCTCAAACAAGATTCCTGAGATTGTGGAGGAAACGTCCCAGGTGGACATGAAGTACGCGTTGCCGCGGACATCCGGATTGGTCGTCACGGTCGAAGCGGGAAAACCGATGAAGCATGATATTATTGTCGATGCCCCGAAGCATTGACAATATCCCCTGTGAGCGGTTTGTCCGTTTTCGATAACTATTGGAGTTCGCCCTGAAGTTCCTCACCGTTCACCCCTGTCACCGTGACATCGCGGAGTTGGCCCAGGATTTCATTTGGGCCGTCCGGAGTGACGAGATTCATTCCGTTCCTCCGGATTCCGTCACTCACATGAACCCGTAAATAACGGTCTGCGGTTCCGAGGAATCTTCCCTGGGAAGAGGTTTCGAAAAGGACCTGAAGTTTCCTACCGGAAAGCGAACGGGCATAATTTTCCCGAAGTTCCGCCGCACGACGAATCAACTCCGCGGCACGGCGTTCTTTCACACGCGCAGGAATCTGATTCGGCAATGCCGCAGCGAGGGTTCCTTCCCGCGGACTGAACGGGAAAACATGGATTTTCGAGAAGCCTATGCTTTCCGCCAGACGGCACGTGTCCTCGAATTGAGACTCCGTTTCCCCGGGAAAGCCGACAATGACATCGGTCGTCAGGGCGGCATGTTCTATTTCCGACTTGATTTGTTCACATTTTTCGCGGAATGGTCCGCTCCGTCCCCGCCGGCGCATCGCTTGGAGGATTTCGTCGGAACCGCTTTGCATCGAAAGATGGAAATGCGGACAAATTCGGGACGGGTGACTCCGGACAAGGGCAACCAACTCGTCTGAAATCTCGACCGCCTCCAGACTTGAGAGTCTCAACCGGAAGGGAGCGTCAAGTTTCAGAATTTCAGCCACTAAACCGGCAAGCTGCGGATTTTCCTGAGAATCTTCCTTTTTTTCAGACAGGCTCACAGGATCACGCTGAAAATCCACGCCGTAGTGTCCCAGATGAATGCCGGTAAGAACGATTTCCTTATACCCGCAGGCGGTGAGCTGACGGATTTCGGTAAGCACCTCATGAACCGGCCGGCTCAATAAATACGGCCGTACCTGAGGAATAATACAATAGGCACATCCGACACGGCAGCCGTCCTGAACCTTCACATACGCCCGATGCCGCTCGCCGAAAGAGTCGATTCCCACCGGCAAATCGAACACACCGCAACGCCGGAGAAAATCGCCGATATTGCGTTTGTCGGTAAGGACTTCCGTCACCTGCGGAAGAGCCGCCGCCTGTTCCGGTTTGCGGGACGCGTAACATCCCATGACGACAATTTCCGCTTCGGGATGAAGTCCGGCAAGTTTACGAATCAGCTTGCGGCTTTTCTGATCACTTTCCTGCGTCACCGTACAGGTGTTCACCACAACAAGCTCCGCCGTTTCGCCCGGCGCAACATCACGGTAACCGGCACTCAAAAGAGCTTCCCGCACGAACTCTGTTTCATACTGGTTGACTTTGCAGCCCAGCGTTACCGTTTTGAGCGTTTTACGGGTCAAGAATTCGCGGCTCCTGTTGCGGATTGAAAACTGCCGCCGACATCTTACAATGTTCGGCTCAACCTACACCGGACAGGGCGGACCTGTTCCTTTTCCCCGTCACGCACAAAATCTTCAATCAAACTTTCACAGTCGGATTCGTAAATTTCAGGCCGAGACCGGAGTGATAGGACGCATATTCCGTCACAATGGCTCCTTCCGGTCCCGCCATCATGAAATGCGGCTCTTCCAAGTCGCTAAGACGTTCAATGTCGCCCACTTCATGGAATTTGGCGTTGAAACAGGTAAGGTATTTTTCCTGACTTTTCGGAATCGGGAAAATCGCCTTGCTCTTGTCTCCCCCTTTGGCGACGGTCCAAATACTTCCGTGCCGCACCTGCCAGGACTCGTGTTTGGCGGGTTTGTCTTCGGCGGCGACATGGTAGTGTTCCGCAATCATCTGTCCCGGCAAAAGATAAATCTCGTGACCGAAATAACCGTGTTCTTTATCATTGATGAAAAAGATTCCGCCCATCCCGACATTCGAAAAATCGTTTTGAGCAAACTCAAGAATCCAAAATTCCGGACTCTTCAAAACCGTGTCGCCGAGCGAGTAATGATGATACTTGAACAGCTCCGCATACGCGGCCTTGCCTGTATCGAAATCGAAATTCCCGCTTTTGTAAAAATGTTCATTGGGATACTTGGGCGGTTTTTTCCCTTCCGCCGCCGCAACCGTTTTCAGACCGGCAAGAGAGAATATCCCTATTGTTCCGAGAGCGGCACACTTCACTAAATTGCGTCGATTCATAAGAAACCTTTCTTTAATGATATGGGGTTGTAATAATCAATCAGCGGAAAAAGCGTTTGGACATCAAAAAATCCGCCGACATTCTCCTGATTTTTTCCGATTATATCAGAGAATCCCTTTTTATCCAACAGACGGGAAAGATTTTTTTATCCGTCCCTTTCTGTAATCTTTTCGTCCGCCATGAAAAAATTGCCCTTGAACCGGTGGGGGAAAAATGTTATCATTCCGGTGTGGTATCAATTGTCAAAGTATCCATTTGGTGAATCCTTGAATTTCAGCAACTTTTATACCGATCCGAATGTTTGGTTTTGCTGTGCGATTGCCGTCTTCACAGCCGTGTTGCTTATGCGCACCTACAAAAAGAGCCGGAAAATCAATGAAAAACAACCGGAAATCTTCCCCGCTTCGCAAAATCAGACAGCGTATTACGGTTATTCCCTGCCGCCTGTCCCGTCGGAAAAACTGCGGCAGACCGTCGAACAATGGGAGATCGACATCCACAATCTGATGCGACAGTGTAAAGCGGAACTCGACACCAAGATGGTTGCTCTGCAAATTATCACCGCCGAAGCCGCCCGGCAGGTGGAAAAACTCGAATCTTTGCTTGCTCAGACAGGAGGAAACGGCGGAGACGGCGGACCGTCGCCCTCTCCTTTGGGACCGCTGAATCTTAAGAAGTTCACCCATTTCTCCGGTTTTTCGGATTTGACAGAAAATCCTTCCCGAAATGAGGGAAAATCCTCCGAAGAAAATGGGGGAAATACGGAGGAGACGCAAAATTCGGAAACGATTTCCCCCGAAGAAATGAAGGTTCCGGATCCCTTTACGGAGATTGGTTTTGCCGACGCTCTTGAGGAACTGAAGCAGATGTCGCACCGGAGAAGCCGCATGAATCCGAACGCCGAAACGGTTCCTCAATTGCCGGTTTCCGAAGAGGAGCCGTCGGACGAACCTTTTTCCTCCGGGGAATCGGGGGTTTCGGAGAGTCTAAAACGGGGGGAGCAGTTGGGACGCGCCACGATTCTCCGCGGACTTTTCCCGGAATTTGATGAAATCCACCGTGTCCGACAGAAAAAACGTACCGACATCACCTTTTCGCCGCAAACCGTTTCCGCCCATATGCAGCCGCCGCGGCTGGAGGCGTTGTTGAGTCAGACACCGCCGGAAAAGCCGTCGGAATCTCCGACGCTGATGATGGTGCATCCCCCTTCCGTGGATATTCCCAAGACACCTTCTCCGCAAGCCGTCTCCATATTCGCCGAGGAAAGCGTTTTGATGACGGAAGACGCTCCGATCCATGTTCACCGCGACAAGTCTCATCAGGTTCGATTCCTCGCAGGCAAAGGGATTTCGTCCAGGGACATCGCCGCATTTATCGGCATGTCCGTCGGTGAGGTGGAAATGATTCTCAGCTTGCAGCGGCACGGCAACCGGCACTCTCTTCGTGTCAAAGCGGATTAAAACGTATGGACGAGTTTAAGATTGATCTCAGAATGTTTTACGGACCGCTGGATCTTCTCTACTATTTAGTCCGCAAAAATGAACTGGAAATTCAAAGTATTCCCATCGCGGCGGTGACGGATCAGTTCA
Organism: Planctomycetaceae bacterium; assembly: GCA_031274255.1. GTDB lineage: Bacteria > Planctomycetota > Planctomycetia > Pirellulales > Thermoguttaceae > WRMR01. The sequence goes on from JAISQK010000004.1 coordinate 20,668, forward strand.
TGGAATACCTCGCCATTCCGGAGCAGTTGGACATCAATTCCATCGGCGATTTTCTCGCACTCGCCAGTACGCTGGTTGAGATGAAGTCGTATCAGGTACTTCCCAATGGGGAAGAAATTGAGGAAGAGCTGGAAAATCCGCGAAACGATCTTGTGAAACAGCTTCTCGCATATAAAGAACACAGCGACGGGGCATCAAAGCTCGAAAAACGTTCCCGCAAATGGCAGCAGCACTACCCCCGAATTGCCAGAGACGTCCCGGCACGGACGAAAAATCTTGCCGAGGAGGAAATCCGTGAAGTCGAACTTTGGGATTTGGTCAGTGCGTTCGGGCGGATCATCAAAATGCAGACGCCGCAGGCCAAACAGGAAATCGTTTATGACGAAACCCCGATCAGTACCCACATGAAGCGGATTTATTACCGGCTCAAACGTGAGGAGCGTCTTACTTTCCGAAGTCTTTTCACCCCGGAACAACATCGGACGGCACTGCTGGGAATTTTTCTCGCGATTCTGGAGCTTGTCCGGCATGAATACGCTTATGTGTCGCAAAAGGAACTTTTCGGTGAAATTGAACTGACCTACCGCCAGGGAAGCAAGCCGCTCGAATTTGCCGACATCACCAATTACGAGTCTGTGGATTCTTTTCCCAACGCCGCCTGAGCGTTGTTCTGTCCGGTGTTGCGGAAGTGTGCGGTTCTGTTCTATCGCAGCCGGGAAGCCCCGGCGGGCGGTTTGCTCACGCTCACTTCGTTCGGTTCGCTTTCAATGGATACTCTTTCCGTTTGCTTGCGTTGGAGCCGTTTTTTTGCCAGCGGATTCCAGCGACCAACGGGAGCGGGTTATTGTTTCGGAGCGGTAGCTCCATTCGGGCTAACGTTTATACACAAATCCCAGTGGATAATTTTTCAGATGTATTGTATTTAAATTGTTCAGAAATGATTACCTTTGCAGAAAAATACAAAAGAGATAGCCATATGCAAACCATAGATATATTTAATCGCCTCCCGGACAAACGTTTGGGAAAAAGGGGGCTCTACTCCTATCGTTTATTGTCGGCAAAGCGTGAGTCGTGATGCACAAGATAGACCATTGGAAAGATCAGATGTCATTTTACCGTTTTTGTCGCAACGGGAGAGTTACAGAAAAGTCATTGACAGCTTGTGCCCAAGATTTGTGTGTGTCCGCCGTAAAAGGCGTTAAGCATGTGTTGTTGGAAGATACTACAGAAATTAACTTGGAAAGACACCGTTTTCGTATCACTGATAAAGGAGAATTGGGCGTTGTGGGAAACAATGCCGATTTGGGATTTTTTTGCCATGCAAGTCTGTTGGCAGATGCAGAAAATCAATCACTTACAGGATTGCCTGATATTCATTGATGGCATAGAAAAGAAGATAAAGCAGGCAAGCAAGAGCGTGATTATAAACGCCCATCTTTTGAGGAGAAAGAATCTTACAGGTGGAGTGAGCGTGCCATTTGTTCACAGAAGATTTTAGGCGGAGAAGTTAGAGCAAATGTCTGTTGTTCAGGAGAGAGAAAGGAGATATTTATGAAAGTTTTTGTCGTTTGAAATCGGCAGGAATGGATTTTGTGATTCGTTGCAATCACGAGATAACACGTCAGAAGACGCCTTGCGAATCGTTGATTACTCTACAGCTCGTTGGATGATAGAAGATTTGTTTCGCTGTGTAAAGAGTGAAGGATTAAACTTTGAGAAATCGGAGTTAGAAAGTGGTAAATCATTACGTAAATTCAGTAGTTTGTAATTTTCTCAATTATTATTTCCTGTCGCAAGTTCTTTTCTGTAAAATGATTGTATTCTCACACTCAACCTTTTTTCAGGAGTAAGC
>JAISQK010000193.1 GCA_031274255.1 Planctomycetaceae bacterium
AATGACAGGATTTTATGTGACATGGAAGAAAATTCACCGGTTAAAACAATAAGACATAAACTTTATTCTAATACCTGACAACCGGAATGTCAAGTCTATTTCTTTTTTTCTTTTCGCGGCCCGCCGTACGGGAGGTTTGCCTCCCAGCCTTTTCAAGGCGGTCGGCATCGGTTGTCATCCGTTCCCCATTTTTCCGTTCGCGGACTCCAGCGAGTAACGCGAACGGGTTTAGTTTTCGAGACGGTAGTCCCATCCGGGATCCAACGCCCTCGCGTTGGCCGCCAGAGGCAAAGATTATTCCTCAAATCAGGATTACCACCCTCCCATCGCCGCTTGTACCCCCTCAATTGTTTACTGAAGTCCTCCAATTCCCTTTTGCCTCGAATCTTTTACTCTCGGACTCGTGTCTTTTCACTCTGTTTGGACGGAAAAATGTGGCGGTGATTTCCCTAAAATCGGCTCAAACCACCCCGAAAAAGGGAATTGTTTTGGAAAAATCGGCACAAATCCTTCCCTCCGAAGCAGGAAATCGTCACTCCAAACCTCAAGATTCCCTCTTGGAAGCTCGAAATCCAGAGTATTGGAAGTCCAAAATCTGCGTTCTGATGTTCAAGAGGAATGCCTTCGGCGGGCCGCGACGCCGCGGCGGACGGTAGCCTCCCGACACCTTCGGTGTGGTCGGCGTCGGTTGGAGAAATCTTTCTAACTTGAGGCCGAAGGCCCGTAATATTCCAGTAAATATACAGTGGGATACAACGTCCGCACGTTGCCCGCTCCGAGAATCACGAACTCGCTTCCGATGGTCGCTGGGAAGCGTGCCGCTTCACCGCAGTATGCCTTCGGCCTCAATGACCCGTTCGCGTTGCTCGCTGGTATCAACCGGCGGAAAAACGAGAAACGGATAACAATGAAAGCGACCGCCTCGCAGAGGCTGGGAGCATACTGGGATCCAACGCCCATGCGTTGGCCCGCCGCGGCGTCGCGGACCGGGGCTTCCCGGCTCGGCGATTCCTGTTTAGAATCATGATATTGCCGTATCTTTTCCCAATCCGACGCGGAACCCCAAACTCCCGAAACCTGTTATGTCCGAAAAAACTTCAAGACGCCATTTTCTTTTGGGACGCACTCTTGCCCCGACCGTGGAACATGTGATTCAAGGCACGGGACTGATCGGCGATCTTTGGCCCGATTCCCGGGAAGCCGAGATCCCGTCAACCGGTTCCGATTGGCCGTTGATGAAAATCGGCCGTCCCGCGATGGCGTGCGAATTTGAAGTGTCGCTCAACCGGGGCGAATATCCGCAGGGAATCGAAGCGGCCATGGCGGCACTCGACGAAATCGAGCGGCTGGAAAACAGACTTTCCGTTTTCCGGCCCGGCAGCGAAGTCTGTGACCTCAACGCAGCAGCCGGTAAACAGCCGGTGCAAGTGAGCGGCGAACTTTTCTCGCTCTTGTCGAGGTGTCAGGAATTTTCCCGTATGACGGACGGGGCGGTCGATGTGACGTCGTCGCCGCTTTGGCGGCTCTGGGGATTTTCCCGCCGTTCGGGAAAAATTCCGGCATCGGACGAAATCACCCGGACACGGCAATACGTCGGCTGGCGGCATCTGACGCTGGACGATTCCGCCCGAACGGTTGCTTTTGAGCGTCCCGGGATGGAAATCAGTTTCGGATGTGCCGGAAAAGGGTTTGCGTTAGATTCGGCGTCCGAACAGCTGGAAGAAGCGGGAATCGGCAATTACCTTTTTCACGGCGGCTTGAGCAGTATTCTCGCACGCGGAACGCGGTTCCCGTCAGAGAAAAACAACGGTTGGACGGTCGGGATTGCCGATCCGGTGCGTCCCGGACGGCGTCTTGCGGAAATCCGTCTGTGTAATGAAGCCCTTGGAACGTCCGGTTCCCAAAGTCAGTTTTTCTATCATAAAGGCAGGCGTTATCCGCACATCATTGACCCGCGGACCGGTTTTCCGGCGGACAAGGCTCTCATGGTGACCGTTGCGGCTCCTCATGCGGCGACGGCGGATATGCTCTCGACGGCGTTTTTCGTGGCGGGGCCGGAAAAGGCCGAGGAATACTGTCACGCTCACCCCGGGACGGCGGCTTTTTTCGTGCTTCCCGAAGACCGAAAAAACGGTGTCCGGCTGCAGCATTTCGGATTTCGGGAGGGGCGGTTGTTTCTCCGACCGCCGGAATGATCTCCCTGCGGCGAAAATTTTGTGAACGGATCTGGCGGAATCGTTAAAAGGGTGATACAATCTCTCTCTTGTGACCCGATTTTTATCGAATCGAACAGTTCAACCGACAGGAAAAATATGCGTTCCATTGCAATCATGAATCAAAAAGGGGGCGTCGGCAAAACGACGACCGCGGTGAATCTCAGTGCGGCACTGGCGAAAACCGGCGTCAAAGTCTGTCTGATTGATCTGGACCCGCAGGCTCACGCCACGCTTCATCTGGGAATTGAGCCGCAAGTAGAATTCAAGTCCGTTTACGATGTCCTCGTGGATGACACCAAACTCAAAGAGGTCCGGCAAGAGGCGGCGGAAAATCTTTGGCTGATTCCGGCCCATCTCGACCTCGCGGCGGCGGAACTCGAATTGGCCAGTGTCGTGGGACGCGAAATGATTCTGCGCGACAAGCTCGCCCATGATGACATGAAGTTCGATTATCTCCTCATCGACTGTCCGCCGTCGCTCGGGGTGCTGACGCTGAACGCTCTGACGGCGGTGCAGGAGATTTTCATTCCGCTTCAGCCGCACTTCCTCGCCCTGCACGGACTCAGCAAACTCCTCAAAACGATTCGGCTCGTGGCGGAGCGGCTCAACAATCATCTGCGGCTTTCCGGTGTCGTGCTTTGCATGTACGATGCGAACACGCGGCTGGCGTCGGAAGTGGCCACCGATGTGAACGCTTTCTTCCGGCAGGACAACGCTCACAAGACCCCTTGGGCAAACGCGAAAACGTTTGAAACCAAAATCCGGCGCAACATCCGCCTGGCCGAAGCACCGAGTTTCGGCAAGCCGATTTTCGACTATGACGCCAACTCCAACGGCGCGGAAGACTACACCAAACTCGCCGAAGAAGTGCTGGCTCAGAAGTAAAATTCCCTTTTGGAGTACTCCAACCGTTTGCGGCAGCATGGCACGCTGCACCTGCTGCGACGGGCCAACGCACGGGCTTTGGATCCCGGTTTGTTCATGCTCACTTCGTTCGGTTCGCTTTCCGTTGGATAATCTTTCCAACCGCTTGCGAATGTGCGGTGAAGCGGCACGCTTCCCAGCGACTAACAGGAGCGGGTCATTGTTCGGGACGGTAGTCCCATCCGGGATGCAACGGCCTACCGTTGCCCGCCGGAGGCATCATCCTATGCGGGAAACGGTTCATAAAGTCACGTTGGGATCACTCTGAATGTTTTCACTGGACGTTAAAAGGA
>JAISQK010000354.1 GCA_031274255.1 Planctomycetaceae bacterium
GCCAAAAAGGTTTATCCGCATTACACCGGTACCGCCCGAAAGTTTTCCTCAAAGGGGTATCACTCCTCCAACATCGGTTATTCGGTTCAAGCCGGTGTGTTGCCTTATTTCGGCCGCGCGGAACTGTTCGAGACCTTCTCCGAATCCTACGCGGACGAAAACACAAAGCTATGGGTTTGGCTCGGATTCATCGAAGAGGCTTCGAAAGAAGCGGCTCAAACGGTGATCCCGGCATTTCGTTGTCCGGCGGATTCTCCGGTTTCGGAACTTAACGGCGAACTTTCCGCCAAGCAGGGTCTTTGCGGTGACGGCAGAAATTCGCCGGTTGCCTGCGGAAATTATGTTGCCTGTAACGGTTCCGGGACGGGTTACAACTATGATCACACGGTTCTCAACGACGGCATGGTTTCGAAAAAAGTCCAACGGACCGCAGAAATGATTCCTGACGGAACCGTAAACACGCTCCTTTTCAGCGAGGCAATCCTTGGAGACGGTTCCCGTTACAACAACACGCCGAACAGTCTCAAAACGCCTTGGGCACGCACCGCAACCAAGGAACAGAACAACATCACCTATCGCGGCGATACGGACTGGCTTGCCGGAGTTCCGGGAATCGAAGGAGTTTACGCCGACCGTTCATTTGATCTGCCGACCCATGTCACAAACAATGTTGACGATTGGTTCGGTCTGCGAGGTTTCTCATGGATCATCGGCGACAGTTACTCCACCGGTTTCACGACCTTTTCGTCTCCGAACCCTCCTTACCCCGACTGGTGCGACACGATGGGAATCGGCTTTTTCGCCGCGAGAAGTTTTCATGCCGGCGGGGTCAACGCGGCATGCGTGGACGGCTCCGTCCGTTTTGTTTCCGATTCGGTCGCCGTACCCAACTGGCACCGCATGGGATCACGGAACGATAACGTCCCGGAGCTTCCTTGAGCCTCAATGAAACATTCACAAAATGAAACACACAACTCACACAACAATAATGGAAAGGGTTTGAACATGTCAGTACGTCGAATTGGTTTTACTCTCGTGGAACTTCTGGTGGTCATTGCGGTCATCGGGATATTGATTGCCCTGCTTCTTCCGGCGGTTCAGGCGGCGCGGGAAGCGGCACGCCGGATGCAGTGCACCAACAATCTCAAACAGCTCACATTAGGAATCCATAACGCCCACGACGCAAAAAAAGTTTTGCCTCGCTGGACAGGACTTCCCCGTCGAAACGGCGGTGAAGGCTTGGAAACAACATTTGTGTTTTCCGCACAAGTTGCGGTTTTGCCTTTTGTTGAATTAACCGCGATGTATTCAACTCTTTCTCCAAGCCAGTTGGAGAATACGACGACATTTGCAAAAGCGTGGCGTGACTGGACCTACAGCGGGCAAGTCGGTTATATTTATACTGATTACGGTGTATATAATATTCAGAGCGGTAATAAACCGGCGGATCAATGTGTTCATAATCAGGTTGTCCCGTTGTTCCGATGTCCTTCCGACGGAGCCGCTTCGGAATGGCTGGAATGTATCCAGCTCAACAGTAAAGGCAGCAATGTCAGGCCGGCAGTTAACAACTACATGACTTGCTACGGTTCCGGTATGGGATATAACTACGATGAAACCGCTGAATGTGACGGGATTATCTCCAGAGCTGTCACGAAAAAAGATTTTGCTTCCATAACCGACGGAACAAGCAATACGCTCTATTGGAGCGAATCCGTTATTGGTGACGGAATAAGCGGAAACACCGCACCGGACATTTCCACGCCTTGGGCTCGTGTTTATGTACATACCGGGGCTCCCGCAGCATCATTATGCCGGGGCGGTTCTTGGGCGACCAGCACGCTTCCGGGAATGCAAGGATTCTATACAACGGATACCACTGATCTTTCCGCATTGATTCAGGCGGACCGGTATGACGGTATCAGAGGTTTTTCGTGGCTGATTGGAACCGGTGTCTCGTCAGGTTTTTGCACCTTTTATACGCCGAATCCCCCCTATCCCGATTACGTTGCATACAGTGTAACGGGTACCGGTCTCTTTGCCGTGCGGAGTTGGCATACCGGCGGAGTCAACGCCGCCCATTGCGATGGTTCCGTTACCTTTTATTCCAATTCGATGGATCGTCAGGCATGGCACCGGCTGGGGGCAAAAAATGACGGAGGACTCATAATGCCGATTGATTCACCGTGACACATGACTTGTTTAAGATTGGCCGTTCAGACTTGCCGACATTGGACACCTATGCTGTTTTTGAAACTTTCCCAAGTCGGCACCCATTGACAGCGTTAAAAGCGGAATCCCATTTCATGCCGGTTACCCATAGTCACATATTAACATTAACAAAGATATCCATTATGAATCGAGTCCTTTCCTGTCTTGTTTTGCTTTTTTTCGTCACCGCCGCTTGTGTTTCGTGCAGCCGTCGCCCCAAACTGGAACGTCCCGACGGTCTTCCCAAACTTCATCCGTGTTCCGTTACGGTGACGTTCGGGGGTCATGCCATGGAAGGCATTCTTGTCACGCTTATTCCTGAAGATGGTTCCAAATGGCAACCGAATGCCACGACGGATAACGAAGGAACGGCAACACCGAATGCCAGTTTTGGGTTCAAAGGAGCACCGGCAGGAAAATACACCGTTGCGTTTACTTATGTAACCGATAATCCCGACTATGACGAAAGAAATCCCAAATCGCGGAGATTTCTTTCTCTGATCCCATTAAAATATGGAAGAGATCAATCGACAGAGAAGTTGGAAATCAAAGCCGGTGAAAAAAACCGTTTCTCTTATGAGCTTGAAGCCGGCGAGGAGTTTGTACTTCCCCCGAAGAAGTAAGGAAATGTTTTCCCTTACCGTCTCCGCAGAGGAAAGGAAAGGGAGAGTTTTGAATGGAATCCGATAGAAAAACATAAAACTCTCTCTCCATTGCCTCCCGGCAGTCCTTCCCGCCAAAGCGGATTGGGAGAAGCAGGAGGAATTCAAAAAACATTGGAGTCTGAAATCGCGAGGGCCAAAGCAGGCGAGTCGGTGTTGCTGTTCATGGACGGAGTCCATTTTGTTCAAGCAACGTTTCTCGGTGACTTATGGTGTTTCACCCGAATCTTCATTCGTAGTCTTCGGGACGAAAACTTTGGAATGTTCCGGGAGCCTACAACGCGATCAGTGGACAATTGACTGTCGTCGCGAACGACGGTTATATTACGGCGACGACCGTATGTGAAATGTTGCAAAAATTGGCCGTTCAGTACGCGGGGCAATCAATCGTAATCGTGTTGGACAATGCACGTTATCAACATTGTAAACTCGTGGAAGGCTTGGCGAAGGAGTTGGGAATCACGTTACAATTTCTTCCGAGTTATTCTCCGAATTTGAATTGGATTGAACGGTTATGGAAATTTGTCAAGAAGAAATGTCTTTACAATATTTACTACGAAACCTTCGATGAGTTCACTTCAGGCATCAATGATTGTCTGAGCCGTGTCGAAACCGATTATCAATCCGAACTCGACACTCTCATGCAACTCAATTTCCAAAACCTTAAAAAGAGTCAATTAATGGCGTTGTAATGTATAT
>JAISQK010000324.1 GCA_031274255.1 Planctomycetaceae bacterium
GAAACTTCCCGTCAGAGCAGACAGATGGAGCAAGAAACCGCGGGAATCGACGGATCGTATTTTAACAGGAATCCATCATATTTCACAGAAAGGTTTGTTATTTGATAGGCAAGCCGTGACTATTGATGGATTATGTGGTTTTTTTGCGTAAAAACCGTTTGGCACTCTATTTGCTTTTGTCTGCGGCATGCTCAATGATACGGAACGTGATGTATTCCCAACAAGGATGTTTTGTGATGGCGAATGTGTTTCACGTTTGTGTAACTTGTTTCAGGTTTCAGAGGAAAAAACAGTCTCTTTTTAGGAAAGGAAAATCAATGAAAAAATTCAGGAAAGAAAAAACTTCGTCTTCTCGTTCAGAAAATATCAGAAATGTTAAAATGGGGTGGGTGGGCAGTTTACAGGCTTTTACGCTTGTCGAGCTTCTTGTGGTGATTGCGATCATCGGGATTCTGATCGCACTTTTGTTGCCAGCGGTTCAGGCGGCACGTGAAGCGGCGAGAAGAATGCAATGTACCAATAACCTCAAACAAATAGGACTTGCGGTACACAACTATCATGATGTTCACCAGAGTTTTCCGACAACCTTTACGTACATTCCCAATGCACCGGATGCGGCTGAAGGGAAGCCTGCTGCAAGACGCTGGTCAGGCAGTATCCATATCGCTTTACTCAACTTTACGGAACAAAGTAACGTGTACCAGCAAACGCAAATCGTGAACCGTCCTCCTGAAAATAAGAATCTTGCCAACAATAATGTCCCATGCTGGTTTACAAAAATTCCTTACCTTTTGTGCCCTTCCGACAGCGGACGCTCCTTACCGGAAGAGAGAAATGCTCCCAATAATTATCGGGCTTCGCAAGGCGATTGGTTCGACCGCTCGTTTTACAATGGAGAGTCGGATCTCACAAATAACCTGGCAAACAAAAATATTGATGGATCGACTGACCCGAGAATTGTCAATTTTCGCGGTCCGTTTCCCGCCCATCCCAAGGCAACAAGGCGTTTTGAAAACGTGACAGACGGTTTGTCCAATACGGTCGGTTTTTCCGAACATCTTATCGGACCGGGTAATAATCCTTATGATGCCAGAGTCGGTGTTTATGTTGATAATTCGATCATCAAAAATGCCAATGGAATCAATATCAAGCCGTCTGATGTTCTCGCACTTGCTCCAGGCGGCTTTTATCCCAGCAGTTCCGTTACGTGGGAAACGGATAAAGAGAGTGAATCCGGCGAAGTTGGCATCGTTAACGATGCCGGGGCGTTTTGGGGAGCGGGAAGTCCGCGTTACACCGGTTTTTCGACGATTTTACCGCCGAATTCGCCCAGTGCTTGTGCCAACAATAATCCATCCCGGCATATCATGTCGGCTTCCAGTAATCATCTGGGCGGCACGGTTGTTTCCAAACTGGACGGATCCGTGTCTTTCGTTTCGGACACCATTGATTGCGGCAGCATTGATAAAAAGATTAACTCCACATCGGCATCTGATAAAACACCGTATTCCGGCAATTCTATTTACGGTGTTTGGGGGGCCTTGGGTTCCATTAACGGTGATGAAAACAACACAGGACTTTAAGTTTGACCTGCTACAGGACTAAATCACTGGAGATAATCGTAAAATGAAAAATGGAATCCGTTTTATATTGTTGTTTGTTGTTCTGTCCGGTTGTCATTTCGGACCTGCCAAGCCGGAAGGATTTCCAAAGAAATTGTATCCTTGTGAACTGACAATCCTTCAGGAAGGCGTCCCGCTGCAAGGAGCGCGGGTTGGACTGTCCCATCAGGATGAGAACCAAAAAAACTGGGGGACAACCGGTATTTCCGATTCGGAAGGTGTCGTCCAATTTTATACCTATGGTAAATGGAAAGGCGTACCGGCAGGAACATTCAAAGTGACTGTTGTTAAACAGTTGGTCGAAGGTCCTGACAATAAGGAAATAACATATACATTGATCGACGAAAAGTTTGCAGAACCGGACACGACCCCGTTGGAACTGGAAATCAAAGGAAAAACAACACAGACATTCGATGTCGGTGCCGCTATTAAAAAGAAAATCCCCAATTAGAAAGTAAAAATCCCCCCATTTCAGGAGAAAAAAATATGAAGAAACTGATATTGCTTTCAGTAATGTTTGCTTTGATTGTTCCGGCGTTTGCGGCGGAAGTCAAACCGCAAAAGCCGAATGTTCTGTTCATCGCCATTGACGACATGCGGGATTGGACCGGTTATTTCGGAACTCATCCCAACACCAAAACGCCGAATCTTGACCGGCTTGCTTCACAGGGTGTCGCCTTCACAAGATCGTACTGTGCGGCTCCGCTTTGCAATCCGTCGCGTGCGGCACTGTTGAGCGGTTTGCGGCCTTCCAATACCGGTGTTTATACCAATAACGATGATTGGAGGAAAATCATTCCGCCGGAAATCGTGACGTTGCAAACACATTTTCAGCAGAACGGTTATGAAACGCTCGGTTCCGGAAAAATTTATCACGGATCGTTTCCTGCCGAAACGGGCTGGGATGATTATCTGGTCATCAACCGGAAACTCATCAACAATTCGACGAAACCAGCCGGTCAGGCGGCAAACGAAGACGACGATCAATATCGTGACGGTGTCGGCGGAATCAAATTTCAACCGCTCGACAACACGGACGAAGAAATGGAAGATTATCATATTGTGCAATACGGTATTGACCAACTCCGTAAAAAGCATGATAAGCCGTTTTTTCTTGCCGTCGGCCTCCATAAGCCGCATATGCCCTGGAATGTGCCGAAAAAATACTACGATTTGCATCCGCTTGATGAGATCACACTCCCTGAAGTGCCGTCGGAGGATCTGGACGATGTTCCGGCAGCGGGAATCAAAATAGCAAAACCGGAAGGAGATCATGCCAAAATTCTCGAATCGGGACGCTGGAAACATGCGGTGCAGGGATACCTCGCGGCGATCAGCTTCAGTGATGCCATGGTCGGCCGATTGCTCGACGCACTGGATAAAAGCGAATATCATGAGAATACCATTGTTGTACTTTGGAGCGATCACGGCTGGCATCTCGGTGAAAAACAGCATTGGCGAAAGTTCGCCCTTTGGGAGGAAGCGAACCGTCAACCGTTAATCTGGCGTGTGCCGGGCGTTACGCCGACAGGTGTCAAAACGGAAACGCCGGTGGACCTGATGCATGTTTATCCGACACTTTGTGATTTGACCGGACTTCCGTTACCGGCTCATCCGCTTGACGGGAAGAGTATCCGTCCGTTGCTGGAACATCCGGAAAGCAAGGCGGATACTGCGGCCGTTTCGACATACGGTTATCAGAATCATACGGTCCGTACGAAAGACTGGCGGTATATCCGTTACGCTGACGGCAGTGAGGAACTGTATGACGAAAAGGCGGATCCGCATGAATGGACGAATCTTGCGTCGAAACCGGAACTTGCCGGGGTTAAGGAGAAACTTGCAAAAGATCTGCCGGAAAAAAATCTTCCGGCTCAGCAGAAGAAAGAGGTGCAATCCAACAACCGGAAGAAAAACAATCAGCAAAAAAGCGGCAATTCAAAAACAACCTCTGCTTAAAAAAGAACAACAATGATGAAAGCCTACTTTTGGTTCCCGCTGATTCTCCTCCTTTCAGGAAGTTTGACGCTCTTTGCCAATGAAAATGCGGAACGTCCGAATATCGTCATCTTTCTCGCCGATGATCTCGGCTGGGCGGATGTCGGTTGGCACGGCACGGAAATTAAAACGCCGAACCTCGACCTTCTCGCATCGCAAGGAGTGAAACTGGAACAGTTTTATGTTCAGCCGGTCTGCTCGCCGACACGGGCAAGTTTAATGACCGGAAGACATACGTTTCGTTACGGGCTGCAAAACGTTGTGCGTCCTTGGGCGGATTACGGTTTGCCGACAGAGGAACGAACACTTGCGGAGGCATTACGTGATGCCGGTTACTACACGGCAATCACCGGAAAATGGCATCTGGGTGAGGTGGAAAAGAAGTATCTGCCGCTTCAACGCGGATTCGATTATCATTATGGTTTTTACCGTGGAGCCATTGATTATTACGAACACACTGCGTCGGGAGTCGGAGGTCTCGACTGGCATCGTAACGGAAAACCACTTCGGGAGGAAGGTTATTCGACGGATTTGATTGCCGACGATGCCGTTCGGGTTATCAAAAATCATGACGACGTAAAACAGCCGCTTTTCCTTTATGTTCCGTTTAATGCCGTTCATGGACCCTATCAGGAAACACCGGAAAAAAATCTGTATGAACAATACACGGACCTCAAAGGAACGCGGAAAATCTATGCCGGAATGATTGCCTCTATGGATAATGCCGTCGGACAAATCGTTAAGGCACTCGAAGACAAAGGGATTAAGGACAACACGTTGATCTTTTTTTCCAGTGACAACGGCGGACCGCAGCCGAAAGTCGTGACAGATAACGGACCGCTTCGCGGCGGTAAAGCGACTTTATATGAAGGCGGTCTTCGTGTTCCGGCATTCGTTGTTTGGCCGGGGAAAATCAAGCCGGACACCGTCACCGAACAGCCGATTCATATCGTTGATCTCTATCCGACGCTGATTGGCATTGCCGGGGGGACTCTTGAACAAAAACTCCCTCTTGATGGTATTGATCTCAAGGAATTGTTCCTTGAAAACAAGCCGCTTGCACGAAAAGAGATTCCGTTGTATTCCATTCCCAATATGGGTGCCATTCGTGTCGGTGATTGGAAACTTGTTCGCAGCCGTACTCAGAATATGGTCGCGGCAATTGAGCAGCCCGGTTTGACGAACAACCTTGAATCCAAAACAGAGTTATTTAATCTGGCTGACGACCCCAATGAAAAAAACAATCTTGCGGAATCAAACCCGGAAAAACTCAAAGAACTTTTTGATCGATTGGAGGCTTACACCAAACAGACGGTAACGCCGCTCGGCAGTAAACCAAGATCGCCTGACTACAAGCCGAAAGAGGTTTGGGGCTATTTTGATTAAACCATTGAACCGCGTCGTTGAATCAAACGCAGGATAACCTATAACAGCGCAACGAAAATAAGTTTTAATCTTATGCGTCAACCAATCCAATAGAAAAAATTTTTAACGGAGACAATACAATGAAAAAATTCTCAGTTTCAATCATCGCCGTT
>JAISQK010000348.1 GCA_031274255.1 Planctomycetaceae bacterium
ATCCTGCCGCTGCCGCCCCTCCGGTTTTTTATCAGTCAGAAAGGATTATTCATGGAATTGAAACAAGACATTTATTCCACGCAGGAAGTGGCCGACCTTCTGCGTGTGTCGAAGCAGGCCGTTTACGAGTTCCGCAGGCAGATCGAATATAAGGCGGCATGGCAAGGGACGGAGATCAAGCTTGCCGGTACGAGCAGCAAACGCTGCTCAGCCTGTGGTGCGATCAAGAAGGATCTGACGTTGAGAGACCGCGTGTACAAGTGCAAGTGTTGTGGATTTGTTGAAGACAGGGATTTTAATGCCGCCAAGAATTTAGAGAAACTGGCAAAAGCTTTATAGGAAATTGGTGCATCCGAATCAAAGCCCGCGGAGAGTCAAACCAACCTGATTACGCTTCGTAAGAAGCAGAAAGGGGACTCGGTGAAGCGGCCGAGTGGCTTAAAGAACGGTCGTTGATGTTGGATTATTTCGGAATGTGTGTCCGCAAACCGAATTTCGTTTTTTACCGTCATCACGCAGAAAGTATGCTGGGAATTTTACTTCCGGAAGTGCAGGCAAACCGTGAATTTGCCCGTGATTTGAGTGTGCGGATTTCCGAACGTATCGGACGCGGCGACATTGACGGAGCCTGGCACGATGTGATGAGCATGAAACATATCGCGTGTCATTATAAAAACGAGCCGATTTTCGTGACCAATATTGTGGGAATCCGTATTGACGAAATGGCTTGCAGATCGGCAAAACTGATTCTGACACACGCTCATCCGACGGAAGAGCAATTGGCCGGTTTTGTACGTGATTTGGAGAATCTGCCGCGGGTCATTCCGTTCTCACTGGCATTGACATTCGGACGTTTTAGTACTTACGAACTTCTGTTAAGATTCCACCGTATGGAAAAGATTTTCACCCAAGAGGAGTGGGACCGCATTTTTTGGAAAGAAATTCCTCTTTCCCGTTCTCTCGCCTTTTTACCGATAGACAGAAATATCGCCGGGAAACGGTTGACGGAACTGGATCAGGAACTCTACGGCGGAACAGGTATGGAAATATCGGAGGAATCCGGTCAACATGTTTTCGGTAATCCTGTATTGCGCCGGCAGTACGCGGAACGAATCGTGAAAAAAGGAAATGAAATACGTCATCGGCTGAACAGCCGGTCGCAATGGTATCGTCTTCCGTTGATCCGTACACGGTCGCAATGGCTGGCGGAAGGCGTTTTTCTTTTCATGATTCCCGCAACGGAGAGTGTGTTCCGGGCGTTTGACCGTAGTGACTCGCTCAACGAAATGCTGCGGATTGCATTGGCATTGGAACGCTACAAACTTGCCAATGAAAAGTATCCGGAAAGTCTCGACGTATTGGTGCCGGTGTTTCTTGAGATGGTGCCTCTTGATCCGTGTACCGGACGTACGACGCTGGTTTACAAGCCGGTTCCGCATGGGGATTCCCCTTACACGCTTTATTCGCTCGGTCCCAACGGCAAGGACGACAACGCACAGGATTGGGACGGCAACACCGCCACTTCCGTCAACTTGTCCCTTAATCACGACATCGTCTTTTGAAAGAGCCGGATCACCCAACACAAAAGGAGATGAAATCTTCCGCATCCGGGAAGCCGTTTTTATGAGGTCTCCTTGAATTTTGTGTGAAGTGCTTTAATGAAATCCGGCGATGTTCCGCAGCAGCCGCCGAGGAAATTCGCGCCGCAGCGGACAAGTTCCACAGCTTTTTCGACGAAATCAAGCGGGTCCTGTCTGTAAACGGTTTTGCCGTCAATCATTTCAGGAAGTCCGGCGTTGGCTTTCATCCAAAGCGGTAAATCCGTGACCGCATGCATCCGCTGACAAATCGGAATGAAACCGTCAATTCCCTGACCGCAATTGGAGCCGATGATATCCGCACCCGCCTGAACAAGTTCCACGACCGCTTTTTCCGGCGTCACTCCCATCATGGTGCGGTCCTTGTTTTTGCCCGAATCGAACACAAGCGTCACCGCTGTCGGAAGCCCCGTCGTTTTCGCCGCTTGGACCGCAAGGGATGCCTCGGCAAGATCACTCATCGTCTCCACCGCGATTCCGTCCGCTCCTCCTTCGGCCAACGCTTCGGCCTGGGCTTTGAAAGCGTCGAACACTTCCTCCGGCGTCACTTCGCCCATCACGAGCATGATGCCGGTCGGTCCCATGGACGCAAAAACTTTCGCTTTGCCGCCGGCGGCACGTCTGGAAATCGCGGCTCCGGCACGGTTGACCTCACCCGCATCCCCGTCATAACCGTGACGTTTCAGTGTGAATTTCGACGAGCCGAACGTGTTGCTCAAAATGATCTGACTTCCCGCCTCGACATACGCACGGGCGACCTCTTCGACTTTTTCCGGGTTGGTGAGATTCCAAAGATCGGGATGCGCCCCGATCGGAAGTCCCCGAAGCTGAAGCTGGGTTCCCCATCCGCCGTCAAGAATGACGGGGCCGTTTGCAAGTAACTCTTTTAACATGAAATTTCCTTTGTGTTGTGTTAATGAGGAGGAATACGGACCTGAATCAAATGTCAGCTTATTAAAGGAGGAATACTCCTAATGACGGATATTTAAGTTCTCGTTTTCCAATTCCGCCGAGTAACCATTCAGCCTGGTTTACACGGTTTCAGTCATAAATTCCGGGAATTTGCCGTTAAAAAGCAAATTTAACGCTTCCGCCGATGTTACATTGTGCTTCTCACTGGTTGACAGATACCCCCTTATCCGGCTGAATAGATAAGCCCCCTCCCAAGAACGAAAACATCCGGATATCTTTTGCTGCAGTTTGGCCATCCGTATATCCCGTTCCGCCTGATTATTCGTAAACGGTACGTCCTTGTCGGTCATGAACCTCAGTACGTCATCTTCATAATCTCTCAACCGTTCCAGGAGATTCCTCGCCTTCGTTTTTAATAAGCGTGCGTACATTCTCGATTAATTCAAGAATGTTCACTTCCCGGCTCTTCTTGTTTTCCATCTCTCTAAGAATATCATAAAACTAAATTCGTGTTAAGGGGATCGGGCTGAATAGTTACTTCATTTCTATTGTTTTTGAGATGCATTTGTGGTATAATTTTGTTGCTGATTTTACAGAACAAAATATTTTTTTTACGAGAACTGTGATGTCCCCTTTTGAAATTGGTATGTTAGTTGCTTTCGGGGTCAGTTGGCCTGTTTCGATAGCAAAACTTTTGAAGGCAAAACGGAGCGAAGGCAAAAGTATTACCTTTGCCGTCATTGTCATCGTTGGATACCTTTGCGGCATTGCGCATAAGATCTTTTATAATTTTGACCTTGTCGTTATTCTTTACATTATCAATACCTTGATGGTTTTGATTGATGTGATGTTAACGCTTTATTACAGGAGGAGAGATAAATGACTTCAACAAACGGTAAACAAGAATTTCCAAAATACTTGAAATTCTGCAAGTCTATCTGCGACTGCAACCAAATTGCATCGGAAGATTGTATTGATGAAGCCATTGAGATGTACCGTCGCGATTGGGTAGAGAACTATACGTATGATGGTACGAAGGAGACCGATGGTATTCGCTGCTTGCTGGGTAAAAATACTTATCAGTGGCATTTTTTCTGTAATCATTATCGCTTTATTGATGAGCGAGAACCGACACCGGAAATTCCGCGAGGATATCATTTCTTACTAATGCCCTCGACCTTTCTCGGCAAAAAAGATGAAGACATTAAGCAGTTATACAACCAACTGGGACTGAAATATAATTCTGATGAATTGAGTAATGACAGCGACGAAAAAGAGAAAAAGAAATGGAAAGAAGAGATAATGAAATCATTAAACGAGGAACTTTCAAAAGAGACAAATACCATCACATGCCAAAAATTTATTACTGAATCAAATGATATGAACAGTGTCGAATGTGGACCGCAAGAGAGCATCATCCCTTTAGAATACAGTGTCGAATGTGGACCGCAAGAGAGCATCATCCCTTTAAAATACGGAGAGTATGTAAAAAGAACAAAAACGATGAAAAGAAGAATTGAGGCAATACCCGAAGAGGCACCTTCCACGTATAAAGATGAACCTGAAAAAGAAGGAAAAATTAGTAAGCGAATTAGGGTCGTCAAATGGTTTTACGCCCCGATATTGGCAGAGAATCCCGATTGTTTTGTTTTTGATGTTCCGCTGTATCACGATTCTATCTTTTTCGGTTGGTTGATGTTTTTTCTCAAGAAAGATGTGATCCAAGCAGATGAACATCTCGAAGAAGTTGCCCGCCGTTTGAATCGCGGCAGGGCAATCATTTCGGAACGAATTTGGTTTCAGACACAAATAAACATAACAGACCCGGCAGGTACGAATACTACTGCTGAAGGCCTTTATAATGATGCAGATAAAAAAACGCTAAATATGTGTTCACGAATCGCCTTTACCCTTAAATTACCTCATTTGACACCATCCTATGATGATAAGAAAATCACTTTTTCGGAAAATCCGAAACCGGAAGAAGACTTTACCGATCCATATGAATTTCACGTTTGCTACAAGGGACGGCAGGGAAAAAGGGATCAAGATTTATTCACATTCATTTTTCAATACCCGAAAAAGCAGGTACCTCATTTTATTCAACGTACATTGGAGATACTTAAACACGAAGCCTCCAATGCATATCGGATAGCTTCAAAGATACCCCTTTCGAAGGAAAAGAAAGCAAATGAACCCTCTAAAGCAGGGAATGGGGAGAAACCGAAACTGAAGAAGGTCTGCGTCATTGAAGTACTGACCGACCAATTAAAAGACGATTTTTATGATTTCCGCTCTTCTGTTTTGGGCAACAAGGAATCGCCGAAAGAAGGCATAAAGTCATGGATAGAAAAAAATGGAGATAACGTAAAAAAACAAATTTACGATAATAAACTACTACTAAACAATTTTGAAAAATATGATAGACATTATAAAAAGCTGTCCCGAGAAAAAATTGCTAAGAAGGTAGCAGCAATGTGTGGCCAAGAGTGTAGCCTATCAACCGTCAAAAAAGTAATCGGTAAAGATATTCGGGGTAAAAATATTTGGGAACAGTATCAACTCTTCTGGAAGTTTATTGAAGATATAGCAAAAAGTAATCACATCGAGGCCAGGACCACTAAGACAGTGCAGTTAAATGATAGTCATCTAGTAGAGACCGACGGGAAAATTCACAAAAACCCACGGAGGGTGAAACCTGTTACATAGAGAAGATTTAAATGAATAACGTCCTCTAGCGGGCAATTACACCAACCCCAACCACTCTCCCCAAAAAAGGGATAAGGGGGTAATACACAATTACCCCCTTCGATCTTTTTTTAAAATTTTCAAGTTCTTGTCAATCATAGATTTACAACATTTTCTTGTTGTTTTTTACGAGATACACGCCAATATTCCCCCTCCCATGCTCTTATGGGTAGAGACCCAGCCCATTTCGGGTTTGTAGTTTTCGGCGGATCTGGTCTCTACCGCCACCTCTCTCACATAAGGAGAAAATCCATGAAGAAAATTTTTGTTCGTGTATCGTTGATCATTGCCGCAGCAATGGTGTTCGATTCCTGTTTTTTGGATGGTTTGGCTCGTTACGTGGCCGCAACCGGTGTTCGGGCGGGCTATCGTTACGCAGCGCAAAGCGTCGAAGAATTCCGCGAAAAATTCCGCGAAATCATGGTCGCTGAGCTGCAAAATCCATCGAAAAAAACAACAACGGAACCGCCCGTGGAAACGGCCGTAACTGTTCCAGCTCCTGATGCGAAAACAGAAGAAGCACCGCCAACGGCGCAAGAAACGACCGTCCGCGTCGTAGTTGAGCCTCGCGTTTATCGGATTGGTCGGTAGGCGCACTATAAAGTGACGGCGTGTTTCGCTGTCACTTTACACCCCCCCTAATTTCGCTCATTTAACATAAGGAAAATACTAATGTTCAAACCTATTTCATCTGCGGTTCATACGAACCGTACCGTTCAGTCCGTTGCTCCGGCAGCATTTCAGCGGGAAACTTACCAGCCCGCCACGAATCACCCCACGATGGAACGGCAGTACACGCCGCGGCAGCATCTGCTGCGGGATACGCCGCCACCTCCACCGCAAGAAGATTCAGGGTTTCCTGTACTGCCAAAACAGCACTCACCTCAAACACTCGACCCGAAGTTCAGGGAGTTGTTATTGGAATGTCCTGATTGCGGTGGCGGTTATCTCAAATACTGGCGTGACACCGTCAGCACAAGCCGTAAAAGCGGAAATAAAAACGCCGCCGTGGTGTATCATTGCCCGCGGTGCAAGTGCGAGCCGGTTATCGTAGAAGACTGGAACACGCATGAACCCAGACAAATCTTCACCATTCGTGATGACCGTCGGTAGTTTCCGTTCTTTGGCCGAGGTGTGTTGCCTCGGCTCGCACCCCCACTTTACTAACCAATACAGGAGATTTGATTATGCAAGTTACTCATGCTCAATCCGGGCAAATTTACGAAATCGCCGACAAAACCGACGCCAGCTTCCTGCGGCGTAAGCGGAGCTTGGTTGTTATTGACGGCGAAAACCTCCACTATGCGGCAAAGAGAAATTTTGTCGGAAAATCCTCGCGGGTTGATTTCGATAAAACGGCAAAAATGCTGCAAAATGCCTGTACTATCGCCGATATGTACGTTTGCGCCAGCGGGACAAGTGAACGCGACATTGTCGGCGGTACATACAACAAGCCGTGGAATGTCATTGTCAATCCGCTTGACACCTCCGACCTGCTCAAACGAAAAAGGGAGTTGGAGGAACTCGGTAACAAAGTCACCAGCGATAGCAATGCCGACCCGATGATATTTTATACCGTCGGTCGGTTATTACCGCTCAAACGGTACCAAGTGCTTGTCATTGGTAGCGGCGACGGCGATTTGGGTTGTTGGCTGGCTAAAATCGTCAAGCGACAGTTCGGCAATACTATTGAGGTGGTCACAATGAGTTTGGCAGGGTCGCATTCACCGCGACTGTTTACGGACCAAAATCCGAATATTTCGGCAAATATCGAAATCGGCTGCGATTTACTTGTACCGTTTGACCAACCGCCTGCATTACCAAAGCCAACGCTTTGGGAGCAAGTTCAATCAATGTGTTACAACCTGGTAAATTAATCATTGAGGGGCGAAAGCCCCTTCTTTATGTGTTCGCTTCGGCATGTGTCTCCGGCATATCGTCCGGGGCGATCAAACCCTCATTCAACTCCGCCGTCAAGAGTTGATTCAGCTCACTGTCGTTGAACGCAAGCGAATGAAGGTCAAAACCGCTGTCCTGCAATTCCGTCAGTTCGATGGGCAGGACAGTTAAATCCCATTCCGCAAGTTCACCGGTTTTCTTGTCAACGTCGCCGAATTCGAGATGTAAATAGACATTCATCGCCAAGCGAATGTCCGAATGACGCGCATTGCGGACTTTACAACGCAGGGTACGATACCGCTTTTGAGGCAGCATGGCGTGAGTATACCGGGGGCAGGCTGCTGTTTTTGGAATTCCTGCCGAGGTGTTTTTCCGCAAGAAGCATACAGACGCCGATCAGTAATTCCAGTGTCGCTTTGAGCGCGGAGGAAATATTGGTTTCGTCTTTAATAAACATGTGTACATTCTCTATTAATTCAAGAATGTTTACTGCCCGGCTCTTCTTATTTTCCATCCCAAGCCAAGAATATCATAAAATTAAATTCGTGTTAAGGGGATCGGGCTGAATAGTTACTCCGCTGAAATATTGTTCACATGGTACCGGTTAAGAGACGGCATATCAGGAATTTTCAACACGGCGTTTGTTTCCACCGGAAAATCAATCCAAAGTGATGTCAGGGCCGGCCACACCGGAAAATTCAGAGTTTTACCGGCCACCGCTTTGGCGGCATCTTCCGTGAACCCGAAATACAGCGATCCGACGTGCGCAGGTGCCGGATGTAATTCACCGATTCTGTCAATCGCTTTTTCGTCAAGATCAACAATGGTCCACATTCTCAGGTTGGGATACTCCGAAAGTTGTCGGAAATGGTTCTCGGTAAAACGTTTTCCGGAACAGGTGAGACCTTCCAGCGAGATAAGCCGGTTTTCTGAAAAAAGGTCTCCGTCAACACTCTTGTCCGTACTCAAACTGGAAAGATTCGGCATATTCTCCAGAACAAGCGTCCCGTTTTTCGCTTGAGAGCGTACCGTAAAGTGCAGGCTTCGCAGTACCGGAAGATCATGCAGAAGGATCGTCTTGCCGTCCAGTGTGTCCGGGACATCTTTGGCACCGCCGATAATATCAAGCATTTCCAGCAGCGGCATTGCCGTGAGACCTTCAAAGACATCCGGCTGTTCCAGATGAAGCCCTTCCAGAAAGAGGAATTTCAGCTTTTTACACATTGCAACCTGCTCCATCTGCCGGCGGGAAATCCTGCCGACATTGGATAAACGGAGCCTTTCCATTTGCGGGAAATGCGGCAGTGCTTCGAAAAACTCCCCGGCAATCTGACCGGAAGACGAAACGAATATGATCTGCCGAAGATTCTTCAGGGAATGAAGATATCGAAACCCGGAACCGTTGCAGACTCGCCGGTTGTCAAGTCCCGGATTAGTCCCGAGCTGAATGTCCGTCAGTTGCGTCAATCCGGCCAGAGATTGCAATCCCTCGTCCGTCACCGAAGTTCCGGAAAGAGAAATATGCGTGAACGAAGTCTTAATATTCCTGTCGACGAGCATTTTGAGACACTTGTCCGCATCTTTGACGAGAGAAGGAAACGGAAAATCATCCACAAGACCGAGCGTGATAAAATTGTTGAAAAACGTTTCATCGCCATTGGGGGTCCAACTGCTGCCGGCACAGCAGTCACTCCAAAGTCCGCCGCATGTTCCCAACATTCCTTCGGTATTGATATGGATGATTTTTCCGTTATTGATGACAAGAAAACGGAATATCGTTGTTTCTTCCGCCCCCCCCGAACCGCCGCGACCATGATACTCACTATCGGTGTATCCGGCTATCACCCAATAAAGATTCTTACTCTCCCGATTCGCTTCCTTTTCGGTGTATTTCTTGACAAGGATGGAGTCCGCGTCGGGATTGAATTCGCGGGCGACATGCAGAACAATCGCCCGGGCCGCCGCTTTATACTCGTCACTTTGCGCGGCGAGGTCTTCCTTGAGCAATCGGTCCAGATTGTAAAGGAGCCGCTCTTCTTTCGGATATTCTGTTTTGAGTCGGTCGGAACATTCCGTCAATTGCGGACTCGAAGGACACCCCGAGGGCACGCTTTCGGCGGAAACGGTTTCGGCTTTTGCCAATGTCTGCGGCAGAGAGGGATTTTCCGCCGTCGTTTTCTGACAACCGAACATCATCGCAAGGAATATCAGCGTTATCCCCGGCAGGCTTGAACAAGGAATTGCTTTCATGAGGAGTTCCTTTGTATTCAGGTTTCTATTTTAGGTTCACCACCGCAAAGTGCGGAATGGACGGCACCGCGTCAATCTAACAGACACGGATCATTGGCATGTTCAGGAGGACGGCCAGTTTCTCCAGTTTTCCGGCGAGGTGTCCCACACCGATGGCGCAATGATGCGCCGGGCCGTGACTGCACCACGCATCGACAAACCCCCGGACACCGGCCGCAAAACGGTAACGGCTGTTCGTGTTGCCGATTTCGAGAATCGGCCCCGGCACCGATTCTCCTTCCGCGACGAGCAGTTTCAACACACCGTCCGGCGTGTCAATCACGGAAAGAAGCGTCACCGGCCCGTTTTTGACGCTCATTTCGACACTCAGCCCGTTGCCGACTTTGCCGTGAAAAACTTTCAGCGGCTTGAGTTTGGTTTTCCCTTCGGCGATGCGTGTGTGTCCCGGTCCGTCATGTCCCATCAGCACGACATCATCGTGAAAGTCCATGGCGTAAAACTCCGTGAACGAACCGCCGGCGCCGAAACTGTCAAGAATTTTCATCGCCTGGACATTTTTGACCTCGTATTCTCCCGCGACGGGAATCCCTTTTGCGGTGAGAAGCGAATTGCCGACAATCACCGAACTGATCAGATCGACGTACTCCTCATCACCGATCCCGTTGAAAAAGTAGGCCATTGAACCGAGTTGGTGCCGTTCCACGATTCGGTCGAGCGCCGCCGAAGTCCTCGCGGCACGCCGGATTTCCTCCTCGGCACAATCGGGTTGGACATCAAAATGTTCCCGGATTTCCGCGATTTTCCGCTCCATTTCGCTTTCCGTTGCCGATATCCGCAGTTCCCGAAGTTCGCACATTTCGAGAAACTCAAAATGACATCCGAGTTGGGCTGAATGCCGTGTCAGATCGGAATAGATGTCGAGCATTCCGTTGTAGTAGTGTCCCAAAAGACCGACACGGTTCCGCCGCAGAATGGCCGCCACCCGCGCCGCGTCCATCCACGCGTTGATTTCATCCCACGCAATGGGATCGTCGTGCAGCACCCCGGTGATTTGCTGAAAACGGATTCCGGCACGCAGGAACGCGTTCGCAATCTCAGGAACGGAACACGCCTGACAATGGGCCAGCCACTCACCGGTCATTTGGGTGCGGTCGCCCATACGGTTGAACTCGGCGTAATGGATTGCGGCGGTCGGCTGCAAGTTGAGCACCACCACCGGCACCTTCGCTTTTTGCACCACCGGCAGAACCGTCGAAGAAAGAGCATACGTCGATACGTAAAGGAAAATCAGGCTGACATCCTCCTTTTTGAGCCGTTCCGCAGCCGTCTGAGCGGCGATGGGGTTGTCAACCAGGCCGCAGTCCACTATTTCGATGTCTTCCCGCTGCATTTTCTCCGCAATCACACGCTGGTAACCGGTAAGCCGGTCGTAAAGTCCCTCGAATTGCGGCCAGTAAGTGTCCAGTCCGATACCGTATAAGCCGATTTTTATTTTCTGTGCCATCTTGTATAACGAGAGTTAAAGAGTAAACTGAAATCATTGGGAAATTGCTGATACAAATAGAGGCAGCGTGGCACGCTGCACCGCACTTGCCTCCCAGCTTCGCGGTCGGCTTCTGATGGATCATCTTTCCAGCAAAAGCCGAAGAGATCTCGGGAGGCAACGCATGTCTCTCTTTGAGTCACCACTCTCGAAATTGGTATTTGTATCACACTGCCATTAATTATAATGGAAGTTTCCTTTCATAACAACCGCCGCGGACATTATGATGAAAAAGTCGACAATTTTCCGTATTTTTCAGGAGACACCGTTGGGACGTATCGGAATCACGGAGCAAAATGAGCGGATCACTCATCTTTTGCTGCCGGGCGAGACATCCTGCGAGGATTCCGCAGTGATTTTCGAGGAGCGGATCACTCCGCTGTTGACGGCCGCGTTGGAACAGTTTATGGAATATCTTGCGGGCAAACGCCTGGAATTTCGGCTTCCGCTCGCCCCGGTTGGAACGCCGTTTCTGCAGACGGTTTGGGCGGAACTGCTCAAAATTCCGTATGGCAAGACCGCTTCCTACAAAGACATTGCCGAACGGGTCAACCATCCGAAAGCGGCCCGGGCGGTCGGTATGGCGAACCATCGCAACCCGATTCCGATTTTCATACCGTGTCACAGGGTGATCGGATCAAGCGGCAAACTCGTCGGTTTTCGTACCGGTATCCCTCTGAAAAAAACGCTCCTCGAACTGGAACAGCAATATTCCCGCTGAAAGCGGGGTTCAAACGGGACATGTCCGGCAGAAATATTCGTGCAGGTATTGTTTTGTGAAAATGCACGCAGAATCAAGATGCCTTCAGTCATCCCTGTTCGTGATAAGGAACTCAACATTTGAGAGTGGTGATACAAATAGAGGCAGCGCCAACGTAGCACGTTGCATCGCAGAAGGGACTGCCGTCCCGAACAATAACCCGCTCCCGTTGGTCGCTAATATCAATAGGCGGAAAAACGTATGCCTTCGGCCTCCTGTTGGAAAGATTTCTCTAACAGAAAGCGACCGCCTCGAAGAGGCCGGGAGCAAACCGCCCGCCGCGGCTCGCGGTCCGCGTTTCCCGGACCAGCGGCTCTTCGGCGTAGGCGAGCAACGCATTCACAAACGACATCAAAACCGGTTCATTGCCCGGCGTCGCGAAAAGGTAATGAATGAACGTGTCCGCTGTCTCCCGGATCGGCTGCCGCTGTTCCGCCATGAATCGTGATTCCCTGTGTAATGATTTCTGTTGCACTGACACCTTTTAATTCTACCCCGAACGCGACGAAAAGACAAGAGAACACAATTAAAGACAAAAAAAATTCAAGCAGATAAGCCGGCCGGGACGGTTTTTGCTTTTTTTGCGAGAAAACTTTCTGAAAAAAATTTTTCCCTTTTTCTTTTTTGTCTCTTGACTTTTCCGACCGCATTGATTACATTAGATTCCAGTGTTACGATTTTTCAATCAATTTGAATTTGTGAGGAGGTTTTTATGAAAAAACTGTTGTTATGTTCAAAATGTCAAAATGGGGGGGGGGGGTAGTCTGTGTCGATTTTCATGTTGCCCGATTTGCTGCCCAATCTTCATCCAGTTTGACTGTCCGACTCGGTTTTACCCTTGTCGAACTTCTTGTGGTGATTGCAATCATCGGGATTTTGATTGCTCTTCTTTTACCCGCCGTTCAGGCCGCCCGCGAAGCCGCAAGGCGAATGCAGTGTACCAATCATCTGAAACAAATCGGTTTGGGAGTTCACAACTTTCATGACACACGGGAAGGGATTACACCGGCTTGCGTGTCCGAAGCTGGTTCCCCAACATTTTGGGTGCTGCTGTTTCCGTACATCGAACAACAACCGATGTATGACAAACTTTGTTCCTTTGACACGAGCGGCGGGAACATCGCGGGAACGGATTACAATAGTACATGGTGGAATGCCTTGCCGACAAGTGACCCCGGATTTCAGGAACAGCTTGGTTCCATTCCGGTTTATCGATGTCCGTCGCGGCGTAACAGCGGAAGTCAACTTGCGGCATCGTCGTACAGCGATGCAACGCACCTGACCGGCGGACCGATTTGTGATTACGCATTCCCCGTGATTCCTTTTCATGGCTGCTGGACGGAACGAGTAACACTGTTTTGATCGGGGAAAAACATATTCCCAAAAATCGTATCGGGCAAAGCGGAAAAGACGACAGAGATCGTTCCGATTGTTCTTTCATTGCTGTATCCGAATACGCCCGCATTTCGCAGGCACGCGGTTGGGGTGCCGGTTCTCCTCGTCCGATTGCCAGAGGACCGAACGATTACACGGCGGATAATCAGAATCCCGCCTCTAATTATGCATTCGGCAGTTGGCATTCCGGCGTCTGTCATTTTCTGATGGGGGACGGTTCGGTGCAGTCCCTTGCTGTAACAATTCCGGCAGCAACACTTGAAAGTTTGGTCCGTGTGGAAGACGGCGCAACCGTTTCGCTGCCGTAAATGAACAAAACGGTGAAAATCAGACATCTCTGCGTTATCCGCGTGCCTCAGATTCCGTGCGCGGTAATGCAGATTTACAGATTTAACAGAGACAAACAAGAGGAAAATAAAATATGAAAACCTGTTTCTTTTGGGGCCTGTTGTCGGCATTGATTTTATCGGCAACCGGTTGCGGCAATGGTAACATCGGACTCGGCGGCAAGGTGACGTTCACGGACGGGACACCGCTGACTGTCGGCGAGATTTATTTTGAAACGGATACGTTTATGGCACGAGGAGACCTGAAAGAGGATGGAACGTATGTGGTCGGTTCCGTGAAAGAAGGCGACGGGATTCCGAAAGGAACCTACCGCGTTTATCTTGTTGCGGATAAAATGGTACTGGATAAAGCCGGCGGCATGATGCTACCGGAATCGCTGATCGCCGAAAAATATCGTCACGGCACGACATCCGGTTTGACGGTTCAAATTCCCGTCCCCGGCAACAAATTCGACGTCACGGTTGAACCCTATTCGCCGAAGGGGAAAAAGTAAACGGCACGAGAGTGCTGATAAAAAGTGAGATGATGTACGGATAGAACACAAATAGAATATGAAAGAGAATAATATTTGCCTCCGGCGGGCCGCGACGCCGCGGCGGGCGG
>JAISQK010000361.1 GCA_031274255.1 Planctomycetaceae bacterium
TAATTTCTAATAGAGTAGCAAAAAATTCTCCAGACAACAGGGGGGGACAATATTGGGATGTGTCCCGTAAAGTATCTGTCACACTATTGATAGTGTGTGACGATCGAATTCCCAAAGTCTCCAACACTCAATAAATCACATGATGACCGTTACGGATCAGCCAGTTTTGGACTTCGGTGACAGAGCGTTCGTCGGTGATTTCAAATTGCGGGTCGGATATTTCAGTCCGCTGTGTGTATCCTCCTGGAGCGGTACTGCTTCCGGCACTCATTTGTGTGATACAAATAGATGCCAATTGATTCCGCAATTCCGATTTTTCCCGGGTCGAAAGTACAAGATTCGCCTCAGGAAAAATCACCCGAAGCGTGCAATACATCCGAATGAAAAGCTCATCCCCAACAGGAAACGGTGGTTTGAATCCATTCGGTGCTGCATGAAGCCGCGGAAGACTGAATCCTAAATTGCGGTCGGGGAAACGTTTCATCAAATCGGATGCCTGGGAGATCATGGCGATAAGTTCTTCCCGCGGGTCGGCGGCGAGTCCCAACAAAAATCCGAATCCAAGCTGCGGCATTCCTGCTTCGGCAGCACGCTCAATCGCTCCGTAACGCCAATCATAGTCAGACTTCGGCCCTGCCGGATGATACTGTTGATAAAGATCGCGGTTATACGTTTCCTGAAAAAGTGTGATGCCGGAACATCCCGCCGCAACCATTTTGGCGTAATTTTCCACAGGCTGCGGAGCAATCTCAACAGACGGTACTCCATTTTGCTGAACAAGCCGGGCAATGATTTCCGAAAGATATTCCGGCGTAACCCGCGGCGATTCTCCGGCGACAATCAACAGACTCCGGAAGCCGCGATTCATCAAAACTTCCGCTTCTGTAAGAACTTCCGTCACACTGAGATGACTTCTTCGTATCGTTCCGGGACCGCGAAAACCACAGTAGAGACACTGATTCATGCAAAAATTGGAAACATAAATCGGAGCGAAAAGTCTCATTTGCCAATAAGAATGAGGGGAATCCGATTTTTGTTGCGAAAAAATCGTCCGTGTCAAATGTCTCGCTTCCTCAACGACCATATCAAGAGGCGTTTCCGGGTGGAGGAACCGTGTAGTGATTTGTGTGATGTCGGAATAAGAAAACATGGTGGAACCTGAAACATTGAAATAACTAAGGTCATTTTACCGTCAAAACCGGATTCGGCAATGCGTAGATCAAATACCGTAAAATTGCAGCGAGGTGATGTGTGAACAACTTATTTCAGAAAAAATTCCTCAAAAGCGACAATCATGCTTGACTTCTTGAACTGTTGTGTATAAAATACAATCATCAGGTTGATTTGTGTCAATCCGTGTTAAATTTTTGTGAAACCTTTTCGAAAAGAATCAAACCATTTTTCCAAATTCAGGAGAAAAAACCATGCAAAAATTTACGAGAGTGGTGATGTATTTATAGATATCCAGCAAAATTATCAGACATGATGTAATAATAGACAAAACAGATAGTTATGTCGTTGCTATACCTTACAACGTCATTACTTGCCTCTTTTTAAGGTTTTGGAAATTGAGTTGCATGAGAGTGTCGAGTTCGGATTGATAATCGGTTTCGACACGGCTCAGACAATCATTGATACCCGAAGTAAACTCCTCGAAGGTTTCGTAGTAAATATTGTAAAGACATTTCTTCTTGACAAATTTCCATAACCGTTCCATCAAATTCAAATTCGGAGAATAACTTGGAAGAAACTGTAACATGATTTCCAGCTCCTTCGCCAAGCCTTCCACGAGTTTGCAATGTTGATAACGTGCATTGTCCAACACGATTACGATTGGTTGCCCTACATATTGAGCGGACAATTTTCGCAACATCTCGCATACGGTCACCGTCGTTCGCGACGACGGTCCATTGCCCGCTGATCGCGTTGTAGGCTCCCGGAACATTCCAACGTTTTCGTCCCGAAGGACTGCGAAGGAAAATTCGGGTGAAACACCATAAGTACCCGAGAAACGCGGCTTGAACAAAATGGACTCCGTCCATGAACAGCAACACCGACTCGCCCGCTTTGGCCCTCGTGATTTCAGGCTCCAATGTGTTTTTTGAATTCCTCCTGCTTTTCCCAATCCACTTTGGCGGGAAGGACTGCCGTTTTACGGAATGTCATTCCGATGGTTCTCATGAAAATACGTACACGTTGCGGGCTTCGCTTAACGCCGGTCAATTGCTCAATACGGGCTGCCGCTTCCTTGGCGGAAGCGGGCGGACGTGATTGGAATTCACTGATAATGGAGCTTCGGTGTTGTTCCAGTTCACTCGTGGGGTGATACGAATCCATGGCTGTCATAAGTTGGATGCCGCCCTTTTGGTACATGTGAATCACACCTTGAACGGTAGGAGGAGTTTGGCGAACAAGGAGGGCGATTTCCGGTGCGAATTTGCCACAGGCGTGCAGCCAAAGGATTTCGAACCGCCGCATGACTCGTTCGTCCGGATAGCTGTAACGTCATCGTTGGAACGTCTTCCGTTCTTCCTCCTGTATAACTGGCTCGCAACATCATCTTCCTCCTGAACAAACTTAGTCGAAAAACAAGAATTATATCATTTTATGCCAATCTTGAAAATAGATGATTATTAACGTTGAGGGGTATAAATTTCTCGAAATTCATTTTTCTAAATTTCCTAACGTTATGCGGTTGGTCTGCTACGTAATCTATAAATACATCACCACTCTCAAAACGTTTTCCCGGTAGGCAGCGTAAGGACGTTGCACCCCAGTAGGACTAGGACCTACCGACCGGAAAGCAACGGCTTTTGCAGAGAGAGAAGGAATATTGAAAGGAAAGTCATCAGGTTATTCTGACATCATCCCATGAACATCTTTTCGCATAAGACTTTAAAAGAATGCCTCCCGGCGGGGCAACGTGCCGTTGCATCGCAGCCGGGAAGCCCCGGACCGCGAGCCGCGGCGGGCGATAGGCGGACTGCCGTTTGGCAAATGGCGATTCCAACCGTTTGCGATGTGCGGTGAAGCGGCACGCTTCCCAGTGAGCAACGCGAACGGGTCATTGAGGCCGAAGGCAATCTCAACGTCCGCACATTACCTAGCGACCATCGGGAGCGAGTTCGTGGCTCTCGGAACGGTAGTCTCATCCGGGGTGCCGCGAGCCACGCTGCCTAGCGGAGGACGGTTTTACCTTGCTGAACCTGCTGCATCGCTTTGTCGAAAACGTCTTTTGAGGTGCGTGTCACCGGACTTGAAACGGCGTCCGCCGGAACCGGCTGCGTCTCTTCCGGCACGATGTCGCTGAGAGCACGGTCAACGGTGCTGCCGATGTCGGTACTGCCGGCGTCGGCGACGACGGACTCTTCATTCACAAATCGGGCAAGTTCCAATTCCTGACTCACTTCATAAAGATCGAACACCGCCTGTTTAACGCGGCTTCCTGTTTCGGCGACGTGTTGCAGGATCGGTTCGTTGGCATTCTCGAACCCCTCCTTCACGATCTGGAACAAGTCGTCCAGTTGAAGGGGACGATTCGCGGAATGACCGGCCTCCGAAGAAGGCTGCGCCGGATGGCGTCCCTCCTGTTCATTGGAATCACCGGTTTGCTCACTGCCGTCGGACGGCATCCCGCCCGAGAAACCGACAAACCCGTAAGCAATGTCCGAGAATTGATCGTATGTGCGGTACACCGTCGCAATCGGTCCGGAGGCCATCGGACTTGACAGAACCGCCGGCTCAACCGAGCTGCGGCGGATTGTCATTTCCAGTCCCGCCTGTTTCGGAAGCGACAAGATCTCCTCATCAAACGCGGAACTCCGCCGGACACCGGATTCCGCCGCGATAGAAAGTGCTGTCACCAGCTGCCGGTTGATGATTTCAAACCGGATCGTTTTCAACGTGAAAAGACCTTCGGAATAGGCGGTGTCCGTTTCATCGGATTCCTCCTCAGAGGTACCGGTACTCTCCTCTTCAGAATCGGGATCGTCTGACTCTTCTTCATCCGTAACAGGGGCGGAAGGAATGATTTCCGTTGCTTTCACCGTGACATTGACAACGCGGCTCAGTTCCGACGGGTCGAGATAGCCGTCCGGAACGACCCATTCGATGACGCCGGTTTCAGGATCAATCGTCATTCCTTCCGGCACGTCGCCGACCAGAGAGTATCTTATCGCATTCGGCGGAATATCCGGGTCATACGCACCGGTACGGACCGAGTGCGCTCCGGCATCATCATACAGCCGCTGATCATCAATCGGGTTGAATACCGGCGGATCGTCCGTTTCCGCCACGGCAATTTCAAACGTCATTTCGTCCGAATCTCCGGCGGAATCCGTCACTTTGACAGTC
Source organism: Planctomycetaceae bacterium (assembly GCA_031274255.1). Lineage (GTDB taxonomy): Bacteria > Planctomycetota > Planctomycetia > Pirellulales > Thermoguttaceae > WRMR01. Next base: position 4,354 of record JAISQK010000361.1, read on the forward strand.
ACGGTGTAGGTGTTTCCGCCGTGGGTTTCACCGGGTGTCCAGGTGAATCTGCCGGTGGCCGTATTGATCGCCATCCCCTCTTGCATTCCGTCAATAATCTCATAAGTCAGCGTGTTGGCCGGAAGATCCTCGTCATGCGCCGTGACGGTGTACTCGAACTCTTCATGTTCTTCGGCCTGGAATGTTTCCTCAACAGGCGTGAAATACGGCGGTGTGTTCACTTCATTGACGGTGACGGAAACCATCTTGCGGCGTGAGACTCCTTCGGAGTCGGTCGCCAGAAAAATGACGGAATAGGTGCCGGGACCGTCCGCTTCGGTCGTGGTCCAGGTGAAACGGGCCGTCTTTTCCCCTGTCGATTCCAGTGTGTAAACCGCTCCCTCCGGAAGCGACGATTCAAGAACGGTGTAGGTCACGGGGCCTTCGGTTTCATCACTTGCCGACGGGGAAAGGTCCAGCTCCAGCGTGCCGCCTTCATCCTGCACGGTTTCACCGGTAATATCGAACAGCGGTCCTCCCTGAAGGAGAACCATGATCTCCACCGAACTCGAAAGTCCGGAACCGTTGGACGCGGTCAGCGTGACAGGATAGTCGCCTCCTTCCTGCCCCGGCTGCGGTGTCCAGACGAGAAACTTTTCCCCGTTTCGTTCCACCACTTCCATCCCGGCAGGCGGATTGCCGGAAGTGATGGCGAACGTGATGTCGCCGTTGAGGTCCTGATTGGTGGTCAGCGGAATCAACAGTTCCTCCCCCATCAGAGCGTCAAACTCAAAACCATTGACAGGATTCGTGATCGTCGGCGGCTTTGAAACGACTTTGAGCGTTATCGCGGCGGATTTTTCGCTGACGAGCGGAGCATGGTCGATGGAAGAGGGAAATGTCTGAGTCTGCGTCAACTGGAAGACGTAAGTGCCGTCATTGAGTTTGTTGTCCGCACCGGGAACCGTTTCAATCACCACGCGGAGAAGTCCGGTTTCCGCGTCAATCACTTCGGAACTGACAATCGTGAAAGGAACTTCGACACCGTTTTGATACAGCTTGAGGGTCGCCTGGGGAATGATGTTGTCCAGCGTGAACTGAAATTTGGAGTCGTCGCCGGAGTTGTCCGCCGCGGTGATGCCGTCGCCGACGGTTCCGGTGTCTCCTCCGGTCAGCACGGCATGAGGTGCGGCAGGCGTCACGAAAATGGGAAGATACTGTCCGAACGAAACGCCCTCATCGGCAACCACGGTTCCGTATTGAAGCCCTGAAACATCGTCGCGGGCGGTGATGATGAGCTGATTTCCATCGACCACTTCAAACGTCATTCCCGGATGCGAACCGGAATATCGGTAGACCGTATATTCCGCAAACCCTTTCAGATCAGGCAGCGTGATCGTCATACTGGTTCCCGCCTGCATTTCGACAGGGTCAAACGCCGTAACAATCGGAGCGGGATGGATATTGACCCGGACTTCATATTCCGTTTCATTCCCGGCCGCGTCTGTTACGGTCACGGTCAATATTTCGGTACCGGTTTTCGAGGCGTCCGTCGTAATGCGGAGGACACCGTTTTCCGTGTCATCAATGACCTCCATGGATTCAATTTTGATTGTTTTGAGCGGTTTGTCATTTGCGTCCGTCTCGACACTGTTGACGGCATCCCGGACATCGTTCCCCTGCGTGATAAAACCGAAAATCGTGTGGATGTTGTCCAGACGGATGATGGCCCGGTCGGTAAGGAAAAACTGACTGTCCCCGGTGTTCCACACATTATTGTTCGGATCATTCGCATTGGCCATCGAAACGTAGCCGCTGCTGTTGTGACTGAGTAACGTACTGAACTCGTCAATGATATTGACGCCGCTTCCGCCGGCACCGGTACCGAGCGGGTCGCCCCCCTGCATCATGAAGTCGTCAATAATCCGGTGAAACGTGAGACCGTTGTAAAATCCGGATTCCACAAGGTCTTTGATTCTCGCGGTGGTGATCGGTGCTTCACTCTCAAAAAGCTGGAAAATGATGTCTCCGAAGTCCCGCGAAACGGTTCCATCGTCGTTATACTCGACAAGATGTATTCGGATGCTTTTGTTTCCGCTCAAAATGGAATTCTGCGAGAGCGATTCCCCGGTACTTCGAACGGTGTAGGTGAGCTGATCTCCGGGGTTAAGCCCCAAACCGTCAAGAGGGATATGATATGTGGAACCGGCAATGATATTGACTTCCTCCGGCATATTGAGAATCACCGGTCCGGCGTCCAGAACAATCCGTTCCTCAAGCGGCTCAAAGAGGTAGTTTCTTTTTTTACCGGCAGGACTTCCTTTGACGCCGAAAACATGGTGGAAAAGCTGTGTGAGCTTCGGACGGAAAGCATGAGAACAGGTTGTTTCTGTCATAAGTTGTCATCCCTTCAACGGGGGTTGCGGAAAATCAGTTACGGGGAACAAACATTGCCAAAATGACGGACGCGGCGGGGAACCCTCCGAAATCCATATTTCCCTATTGTAGTTAGAGGTGAGGAAAAGTAAAAAAGTTTTCTCCAAAAAAATAAAAATTTTCCTGGAAATTTTACGACAGCCGCTATAGATTAGCTATTTTATCGTAGTAATTTTGATCGCGCGAATACGACAAAGAATTGTCCGAGAAGCGTTATTGGGTTGAAAACGTTTTTTTGCGATCTGAAACGCCGTCGCGGCATTACGACTCGTTATGCAAAAAACACGATCTCTTTTTTCCTGCGACTGTCTTCCTTCGCGGTATTGCCGTTTGGAGCGGAGATCAATGACACCGCCTCATATAGTTGAATATTTTACAAGAATCATATTATACACAAAAATACGAAACCTGAAAAATAGCGAAGGCAAAAGTCTGTATCAAACTTCCACCGACCCCGCCATTTTTTACAAGTTCCGTATTGAAAGATTCGCCGGATTATAGAAAACGCTACGCAGTCATCTGCTGTAACGTCTTCCGGTTTCACGATTTCCACCACCGCTTCTCGGACGGAAATTTCCGCCGCCGCCACCGCCTCCTTGACGCGGAGTCATTTGACGGGCTTCATTGACCTTCAACGTTCGGGAATCAAGATCTTTTCCATCCATTCCATTGATGGCGTTTTCCGCTTCCTGAGCGTCCAACATTTCGACAAAACCAAAACCTTTGGAGCGTCCTGTTTCACGGTCCGTAATCACATCCGTCGAGTTGACGGTTCCAAACTGTTCGAAAGCCTCCCGAAGATCCTCTTTCGTTGTACGATAGGCAAGATTGCCAACGTAAATTCTCATCATACTACACTTTCAGCCGCCAAAAGGAAAATAAAAACCAGAAATTATCATCGACGGCCAAGACAATCTCTGAGGTGCAAATTATGAAGGAAGCACCCTCCTTAGTGAATATCTCCGTTGGCTCATTCTTTTGCCCAACTTGCGGGGAAGACAATGAAAAACGCTCAAAATCTACGAGAAGGATCAACAAAAAATACTACAAACGCAAGCTTATGATAACATCATTTCCAAGATAAATCAAGACCGGAAAGGCCTAATACCATCAAAATTATCAAAAAAACGACAAATATTTTTGTTTTTATTCAGAAAATTGTTAAATTGAGTCATTTAAACTACTTGTAGCGTAAAAGGTTTTTGTTAAGACATTAGGTTTGATATCTGTTCCAACTTTATCCGATTTTCGGAAATTCATCCGATTGGAATCAATTGAACTCTATCGCTTCATTTATTACACTCCATCATCCATGATGATCAAAGGAAAAAATTTTTTATTTTTCTCCCCCACATTGTCCTTGACTTTTTAGTTATTATGTATAGAATATAATAATTAGGTTTGATTTCAGTTAAATATTTTCCAAATTGAGGAGAAAAATCATGCAAAACTTGACTTTGTGTTCAAAATGTCAAAATGGGGGGGGGGGGTAATCTGTACCGATTCCCGTATTGCAGAAGAAAACGCTGTCAATACGAAACACACTGCAAACACTGCCCAAAACTCTTTTGTCCGTTCAGAATTCACTGTCCCGTTGGGGGGTACTGTCCGATCTGGTTTTACTCTCGTCGAGCTTCTTGTGGTGATTGCAATCATCGGGATTTTGATTGCTCTTCTTTTGCCTGCCGTTCAGGCCGCCCGCGAAGCCGCAAGGCGAATGCAGTGTACCAACAATCTGAAACAGCTTGCTTTAGCGGAACACAATCTACACGATACCTACCAAAAATTCTCGCCGGCAAGTCGGCCTCAGAATCTTAACAATCGTTTCTGGGCGGGATTTGTTACACCGATTTTACCGTACTTCGAGCAAACCGCGTTGTATGAAAGAGTTCGTGCGGCATGTGAGGTGGGACACGAAACCTGGAAACCGGCAAATTTTACCTACAATGGAGCGGCAATGGAAAGTCCGTGGAAGGAAAACCTTAGTCCGGTGGTTTGTCCCTCTTCGGAAGGACGCGGTTTTAACGGTCTTGGAAAAATCAGTTATCGTTGCAATGCAGGTGATTTATGGGTCAACTGGGATTCTTTTCATACATTGCGCGGTCCGTTCGGACCGGGAGACCGTATCGAATGCAGCTTTTCCTCTCTCTCCGATGGAAGCAGCAACGTTATTATGATTTCTGAAGCGGAGATAGGTTCTGATGTCAGAGGAGTCCGAATCAAGGGAAATGTTGCCATTAACGTTCCCTATGGAGGTCCTCAGAATTGCAAGGCGACAGCCAAAAGTGACGGCGAGTTTGATACAGCCAAAGCGGGAACGGAAAATTATCCTGATCGCACTTTCGGAGCTCGTTGGGGAGGTTCGTCTCAAGCGTACAGTCAGTTTTTCACGGTTTTGCCTCCGAACAGTCCTTCCTGTACAACCGGGGCCAATGTGGAAAACAGCGGTCTGATCGCGTCCGCAAGCAG
>JAISQK010000009.1 GCA_031274255.1 Planctomycetaceae bacterium
CGGCCGAATTTCAGGCTTTTCGCGTAGTCATTGTGAATCAACGCGGCCAGATCAAGGAGCGTTTCCCCCCGTTTCAGCGTGAAAGGACGATCAAAATCGGCCTCTTTTTTCTGCGGAGCCTTCGTGTAAACGCGGATCACATCCATCGCCTCATAAATGGCATTCCGAAGCGGTTCCAGCGTTGTCACCTCTGTAGCCGACACACGAAATTCCTCAAACGGCATCGGATAGAGTTCGTGTAAAAGCTCCAGACGAGACGCCGCATCAGGGAGATCAATCTTGTTGGCAACCAGAAATGTCCGCGTGTAGGCAAGTCCGACATCGTTTTCATCAATGTAACTTGATGCGGCGAGACGTGTTTTCCCGGAATTGAGTTTGTCGATGACATCCTGTGTTTGCTGGAGTCCGTCGTCGTCCCCGAGATCCGCCATTAAAAGGACCAGTTCCGCACTCCTGATGAATCCGACCAGATACGGCTCGCAAAAATCAGGCGTAATCGGCGGCGTGTCAATGAGCTGCACGGAAACATCCTGCCAGTCCATCATGCCGGGCTGCGGCTCGGTGGTGGTGAACGGATACGGAGCGACCGCCGGCGCCGCACGGGTGAATGTTGTGAGCAATTGACTCTTTCCGGCGTTCGGACCGCCGATAATCACGGCCGTACCTGCTCCCTGTCTCGGAATTTTATACGATTTTCCCGCCTTTTTCGGATTCTTCCGTTGCTGGTCGATTTCCTGTTTGAGGGTCGAAATCTTTGTCTTGAGCTGAGCCTGAAGGTGATCGGTTCCTTTATGTTTCGGCATTTCAGCAAACATCACCTGAAGCCACTTCAACTCCTCATCCGGGGTCGAGGCTTTCCGGTATTCCGCTTCCGCTTTCAGATACTGTTGGGTGAGGTTCGCTGGCATAAATCAAAAAGGAACGGTAAACAAATGTGAGGGGATTAACAAAACAGACTGTTGATTCTACCCGAAAACCGCCGGTTGCTCAAGATGTCGGTGAAGAATTGTGCGAATGCGGAGTGAGGAACGGTTTTAGCAGATTCAATGTTTTTTCCGTCGCTCCGAGATGCTGGAAAACCAGTGATTTGGCCTTTGTGCCGAGCATTTCGGCAAAAGCCGGGTTTTCGAGACACTGCTGCACAAACCGCTGCATTTCCGATTCGTCGTGAACCACCACCGCGGCTTCGTCCGCGAGAAGAATCTCCACAATATCACGGAAGTTTTTCGTGTTGGGACCGAAACAGACCGCCGCACCGTACGCAGCAGGTTCAAGCATGTTCTGACCGCCGCGCGACCCCATGCTGCCGCCGACAAATGCGATTTTCGCCGTTCCCCACCATGCACCAAGTTCACCGACCGTATCGACAAGCAGAACCTCACCCGCCTTTTGCGGCTCGGAAAGTTGACTCCGCCGCGACCATGAAACGGTATGGACCGTATTGTAACGTTCGAGCATTTCCGCCACAGACTCGAATCGTTCCGGATGGCGAGGAACAAGAATCAGACGCAAATGAGGCCAGTCTTTCCGAAGTGCAAGATACGTTTTCAAAGCCGACTCCTCTTCCGGTTCCTGTGTGCTTCCTGCGAGAAAAACAATGTCGTCGGGTGTGATTCCGGCGAGTTTGACAAGCGATTGCGTCACAGGATTGCCGCGGTCCGTCCCGACACCGTCAAATTTCATGGAACCGGTGACATGCACCGCATCAGAATTGGCACCGACGTCGCGAAACCACGCCGCATATGTTTCACTTTGTACTGCCGCAAGGTCTATCTTCCGCATCACCCGCTGCCACAGACCGCGGATTCTTTTCAAACGTTTGTAACCGGCTTCGCTGAACCGGCCGTTAATCAGTGCCACAGGAATCCGGTTTTTACGGCATATTCCGAGCATGTTCGGCCAGATTTCCTGTTCTGCGAGAACCAGCATGCCGGGCTTGATGCGGCGGACGGCGTTCCGCACCGCAAAGCTGAAATCAAGCGGACAGTAAAACACAACATGCGTACCGCCGTACAGTTTTTGAGCCAGTGCATGCCCCGTCGCCGATGTTGACGAAATGACGCACTCCCAATCGGGACACCGGATTGAGATCATCCGTATCAGCGGACGCAAAAGATTCACTTCCCCGACACTGACCGCGTGAAACCAGATGCGTTTGCCTGAGGGTTCCGGAAGTATTGGTACATGTCCGAGAAATTTTTCGCCCAGCCCGTCACGATACTTCCCTAAAACGAGTACGCGGTAGAAAATCACCGGCGAAATCGTCAGTAAGAAAAGGAGATAACAAAGGTCAAAAAAGAGAAAGGTCATTCAGGTCGGCAGGATCGTTTCTAAAAGAATAAAATTAGTAAGTCGGAAAATCGGCTTCTCTTGAATAAGTTTTTGCTCCGGCGGCATATTATTACTATTATTTAAAATTTTTGTTTAAAAAAGAGGGAAGAGTTAATGAGACCGTTTATATAATTTCATTGCAACTCCCAGAAAGACGGCAGAAAGTCCGAGAAACATTAAAAATTTTTGAATGGGGTGAAATTTTGACATTCTCTCTTTTACATGACCAAGTTCATCCATCACAACAATATTTTTACCATCCCATATAAGTTGACCTTCCGGATATGGCCGGTCCCGTTCCAGATTCCAACTGACCGGAGTATCTTTCTTTAGAAGATCAATCCCGGTTAATGAAAAAACTTCAGGCTGAAGAGGCTTGTTAAGAGAGAGAATCTTGAGAGTTGTTTCCGCCGCGCGAGTCAATTTTTTCTGTTCATATCTTGTGCTTAGAATTTTATACGGAAACCAGATTTTTCCGTCATAACATACATTTTCGAAATTTGCTTCAGCTACAAAAAAATCCTCTCCTTCTTTAATCATTTTATGTTCACACCGAACAATTTTTTCCCACACATTTTTATCGACCCAACAGGACCAAAACAACTCCATGTTTTCACCTTTTTGATTAAGTGAAACTTTCCAATAATTTTGACCGGAAATATCATCCTCTACAACATTGATAATAATATTTTTGTCAATATTAAGAAAAGTCAAGGCTGGTTCAAAATAATACAGGGACTCAAATTCTTCAGTCCAACAACCTAACCATTTTGGATTTGGAATTTGGTGTAAAGGAGAAGACTCCTCATCTCCATCATAAAAAGTTAACGCCATTTTACCTTCAGGCACAGACGGTAATGCTGTTGTATAAAAAAGCCTTGTATTCTTTGAATAACATCCCAAACAAATGACATCGGAAACCCCGAAACGGTCGATATCAGCCCTTATCTTTTGTCCATCAAAACGGATATGCCATTTCCACTCTACGGATTTGTGATCTGAAACTTTTGTTGACGTGTTGATAACAACATCCCCTTTATGGATAGCTGTTCTCGCATGATATATCCTTTTAAGTATTTCTTTTCCATCCGGTGTAAAAGACGACTCTTCCGCAATGACGATATTGTTAAGATGATAAAAAAAGATCAAAAATAAAAAAATACACTTTGCTGTTATTACAACAATTCTATAGGACAATAAATTCATCGGACTTTCCTGAAATGGAGACATGAAGACAGAGGATTAAATATTTTGCACTGAAACATGACTCATGTTCCCTGTCTATTCTGAATTTTATCACGATCGCTTGGATTTATCAAGAGGCAAACAGGAAAAACTCCTCAAAGTAATAGAGATTGATCATCAGCACAGACAAGTCATTTATGCGAAGCGGATAAAAATAGAGAGATTTCCTCCTGCCAAGAAAAGGCTCACCGATGGTCGCGTTTTCTGTGTAAGTCTGCATCATCAATTTCTATAAAATCCGCTCCGCTTCCGAGTCCTTTTGGGTCCCGGAAGGAGCAATGGAGTCTTTGAGAATCGGATTCGGCTCAAAAAGAGGAGGATTCCTGAAGGATTTTGTTGATCGCGTTGATGAATGCGATCGTACTGGCTTCGACCACATCGGTCGAAACGCCGTAACCGCGGAAGCTCTTTCCTTTGTATTCCACGAGGGTGCTGACTTCCCCCTGTGCGTCATGTCCGACCGTCACACTGTGAACGTTATAGTCTTTGCAGACGATATCCATTTTCGTGATTTCACGGACGGCGAGAAAAATCGCATCGACCGGGCCGTCGCCGCCGGAAACCGTATGCGAATAGCGGGTTCCGGCGTACACCATGTTCAGCGTCGCTTTGGGAGACTTGCCGCTTCCGCAGGAAATGTCGTAAGACCCGAACGCCCAGGTGACGGCGGTCTTCTGATGAACGAGCTGTTCGATGATCGCCAGAAGGTCGGCGTCGTAAACCTCTTTCTTACGGTCGGTCAAACGTTTGAAGTCCGCGAAAACGACATCAATCTGTTCCGAGGTCAGGTCATAGCCGAGCATCTTGGCTCGGTCTGCGATGGCCGCACGTCCGCTGTGTTTGCCGAGTACCAGATCATTCGTCTGAAGTCCGACATCTTCCGGACGCATGATTTCATAGGTTTCCGGATTTTTCAGCACGCCGTCCTGATGAATCCCCGACTCATGGGCAAACACATTTTGTCCGACAATCGGTTTGTTTCGCGGCACCCGAAGTCCGGTGATGGTGGAAACCAGACGACTCACCGGCACCAGACGATTCGTCACGATGTTGGTTTTGACCGGAAAAACGTCATGCCGTGTTTTGATTGCCATGACGATTTCCTCCAGAGCGCAGTTTCCCGCCCGTTCGCCGATACCGTTGATCGTGCATTCCACCTGACGCGCCCCGGCAAGGACCGCCGCCAGACTGTTCGCCGTCGCCATGCCCAGATCATTATGGCAGTGGGTGCTCACAACGGCACGGTGAATGTTGGGCACCTTGGCCGTGACGGTACGTATCCGCTCCGTCATTTCAAACGGCGTCAGATACCCTACGGTGTCAGGAATGTTGACCGTTCCGGCACCGGCGTCAATCGCTTTTTCAATCACCTGACAGAGGAAGTCGATTTCCGTCCGTCCGGCGTCTTCCGCCGAAAACTCGATATTGGGACAGAGGGACCGTCCGAACGCGATCCCTTCCACCGCCATGGCGAGCAGCTCGTCTTTGTTTTTGCGGAGTTTGTATTCACGGTGAATGGGACTGGTCGCCAGAAAGATGTGGATTCGCGGATTGGTTCCTTCCTTCAGGGCGTCCCATGCCGTTTGAATGTCTTTTTTGACGCATCGTGCCAGACCGCAAATACTGGAATTGCGGACCGTTTTGGCGATTTCACTCACCGCTTCGAAGTCGCCGTGCGACGTGACGGGAAAGCCCGCCTCGATCACATCGACGCCCAAATCGGCAAGTGCGACGGCCACTTCCAGTTTTTCGGTCAGATTCATGCTTGCACCGGGGGACTGTTCCCCGTCGCGCAGGGTGGTGTCGAAAATGATGACGGTTTGTTTTTCATCGGAACTCATGCAAAGACTCCTTTTTCAGGTTTTTTAGAGATTACCACAATAAAAAACCCCGAAACGGACAGGGCTTCGGGGTTTGTAGGACTTCACTTAAAATATCAACTTGTCTTAAAACGGCCGACACCTCCCCGAACACCGCATCCCGCGAAGGAGGAGGACAGGAAGAAAAAGTGTCACAAAAAACAGCCCGGTCAGCCGTCCTTCAAACAAACGATCTCCGTCCGCCGCAGTGCTGCGGGGAACATTGAAAACGGTTGGCTTTTGAATCCACGGAAACAACATCAGGACTCCGACAGTAAAAAATCGACATCTTTAAAACGAATTGATATTTCGAATTTATCACAGATGACGTGAAAGTCAAGCCCCTCCCGGCCGCGAGCCGCGACGCCAACATAGCACGTTGGATCGCACTTGCCTCCCGGCTGCGCGGTCGGCTTCCGGTGGATAATCTTTCCAACCGCTTTTCTTTTTTGTTCCGCTCGTTGATTCCAGCGACTAACAGGAGCGGGTCATTGCTTCGGAGCGATGCAACAGCATGTTCCCCGGTTCAAACCTGAATGACGCGGAGATGTTCATCAACCTGATCTTTCAACGTCTTCTCGACAATCAACTTGAGCGTCTGCCCCGCTCCGGCACACGACGAACACGCTCCGGTCAGACTCAGATAGACCACCGTGTCCTTGATGTCCACAATTTCGATGTTACCGCCGTCACGCAGAAGCATGGGACGTATCGTTTCATTGATGACCCGTTCCACTTTTTTCCCGAATTGAAACGGGGAAAGCGGTGCTGCGGAGTCGGATGCCACTGTTTTGGGAACCGAAACCGTCTCCTTCCTGACTTCCGACGGCGGTGAACACCCTGAAATGACAGGGAGTTCCAGCATCATTCCCGGCACGGTGCCTGTTGCCGGTTGAGAAACCGCGGAATCATTTCCCCAGACCTCGTTCAGGATGTCCTGGAGTCCTCCGGAAACATGATGGCACGACATACAGGCTCCGCCCGCCTTCACCGCGCCGGTGATTTCCGGAATCGTCCGAAGGTTCAGCTCCTTGATTTTCCGCTTCAGATACGGCTCGGTGATGTTGAAACACTTACAAACAAGGCGGCCTTCCTCCTGCTCCTTCTGATGGACATCTATTCCCAGTTTCCTCAGGTCAACACCCCGCTTCTGAGCCCAGTCGAAAACCGCCGCCTCAAGAGCTTCCGCCCCCATCACCGAACAGTGGATTTTTTGTTCCGGCAATCCGTCGAGGTAGTCCACGATGTCCTGATTGGTGACTTTCAGTGCCTGAACCGGTGTCAGATTCCGCTCCTCGATAATCACACAAAGAGCCTCCGACGCCGCAATCGCCGAGGTGCAGCCGAATGTGAGGTAATTCGCCTCCGTAATGATGTCCTTGAGCGGATCCTCAGGATGCTGCTGAACCCGAAATGTGAACCGCAACGAATCGCCGCAGGCAATCGAGCCGTGTTCCCCGAATCCATCAGGATTTTCAATCTCTCCGATATGTGTACCAGGTTTCTTTTCAATGGCGTCCATGAAAAGCTGCTTGGTTTTTTCGCTGTATTCCCAACCCATTTTATCACCGGATATTTTTGGATGTGATTGATTTTAGATAATTAACGCTTTATTAATTATACTGTTCACGGAAAAATGACAACCCATCGGCAATTATTCCCGATCGGCTTTTCAAAAACAATTCATCCCCTATCTTGACGTGGTGTTTGGAAACGGTCTGAATAAACGACGGTATCGCCGCGAAGGCTTCCTTCATTTCCTTTACGTCAATTGCGTCCTGCGTCCGGTTTTTACATACCGAAAGTATACTCGTCGGCGAACACGAGGAAAACTTGCCGTTCCGTTTGCGACTGTTGTCAATAAACCTATATGCAACAACAGTTCTACGTGCCTCAAGAATTATCGCGGAATCTTTTTTGCATTCAAGCCCCAATTTTGGGGAGTTATACTCTAAAGTTGTGTATGAGTTGAAAAAGTAGCGTGGTTATTGGAAAATGGTGAGTGACAACAAAAACCATCATTTTACAAGGAACCCCCGCTGTGAAAAAGTTTATCAGAAAGTCGGAAGTCAAGCCGGTCGTCGATCAAAAATCATCCGTCGCCAATGAAAAATTGTCAGGAGTCGTGCCAAGTTTGTTACGCTTCGTCGCCGACGCAGAAAAGGGAGTACCGCTTTCCATCGCACCGATGTCGGAGTTTGGGGACGTGGTCACGGAGATCGCGAGAGAGGGAGCGAAGCGTCTTTTGGCCGGGGCGTTGGAATGCGGGATCGCCGCCCACCTCGCAAAATACGAGTCCGTTCGCGATGAGCACGGTCACAAACCAATCGTTCGCAACGGCCATTGCCAAACGAGAACCATTTTGACGGGTGTCGGCGGGATCGAAGTGACGTAGCCGCGGGCTCGTGACAAACGTGACAAAGCGGAGCGTGAACCATTCCCATCAAAGATTTTGCCGCCGTATTTGCGGAAGGCGAAAACGCTTGAAGAGTTCATTCCGATCCTGTATTTATGAGGTGTGAGCACCGGCGACTTGGAACCGACGCTTCGAGCCTTGCTTGGCGAAAACGCAAAAGGTCTTTCCGCTCAAACGGTTTCACGACTGAAAATGCAATGGAAAGAGGAATTCCAGACTTGGGGTAAAAGATCGCTGGCCGATAAAAACTATGTTTACGTTTGGGCCGATGGAGTGTCTTTTACGCCGCGTGGCGGTCACGAAAAAGTGTGCATGCCGGTGTTGCTCGGGGCGTTGGCCGATGGCACGAAAGAGGTGATCGCGA
>JAISQK010000040.1 GCA_031274255.1 Planctomycetaceae bacterium
CGCGAATTCTTCCGCCATATTGAAACTTTCCCCTCCAGACATATCGCCCTCCCAAGTTTTTGTTCATTATATCATAGTGTTTAAGAAAAATGAAAAATTTATGGGTCAAGTTTAGGCTAAGCCGGGTTGCCCTCTGCGGTTTTGTAGAGACCAAAAGCTATTACCAATATCAGTGCGGTTATCTTCCGGGTTCTGCGGATCACTCCGTCCGTGCCAGTTTGTGGACCACTGTCGGAAGGATACCGCCGTTTTGGTAGTAGAGTATCTCCATCGGAGTATCAATGCGGACTTTGACAGGGAAAAGAATTCTGTCGCCGTTTTATTTCATAGACACGGAGTTGGCTTGGCGGCGGGGCAACCGGATGAGGACGATCTCGATTGGGGGGTAATGTTTCCCATTTCATAACGTAACGAATATCGTTTCCTTTGTCTGCGGGTTGTTTTCTGTCTTGCAAATCCCAAGTTGTTCTCCCTTCAATATTCGGGAAATCAAGTTCAATTTTATTGATTTCTTTTGGTAATCGGACAGGTGAATTGACTTGACGGATTGGTTTGAGTGTTTTTTCGTCGAGTTGCCAGCGACCGTTTCCTTCTTTGATGTGCCGATGAGATTGTACGAGTTGACCGTCTTGGATTTCGATTGCTCCGAATGAAATTTCGAGGGGAATTGTTCCGCCGCCTTTGAAATCCCAGCGATAATTCCAGTTACTTGTTTGATAATATTTCCATACTCCGTCTTCCAAGCGTGCGTTATAGAGTTGCCAATTCCCTTTCGCGTCGTATTTACCGTATGAAATCACGACGCGGTTTTCGAGGTCAAAACTCAATGCCTGAGCGGGATTCAAGAGACCTTGTTTTGGTTGGGCGGCATCGATGATTTCTCCGGTTTGGAGAGTGATGGGCAAGGCAACAGGTGTACCTTGACTGTTTTCCCAATGCTTCATATCGCGGCTGCGAACATAAGACAAATCGTGATTGGTACTGCAATCCGGCGTATTTCGCCACATCCAGCAAAGGTGATAATAACCATCAGGTCCGATAATAGGACCATAAAAATAGGCGTTCATTTTACCTTGACCGTTGAACATTGGCGTATCAAATAATCGGCTCCAGGATTTTTTGTCCGCGTCATAAATGTTCCAGATTTGGTTTCCGTTACCGCTTCCGCCGTCGCGATAGGTGAAGAGCAATTCCTTGCCCGCCCCTTCGATAAATTGCGGATAAGTGCAACGTTTTTCGTTGCTGCCGGTCATGGAGGCAACCTGCACGAGCGATGTCACATCGAGCGGCTTTTCGCTGCGAAAATAGATCAAAGGCACGCAGTGCATATTCCCCGAAACATGAATATGCCGATCCCGATCCAATGTTATTGTTATGTAATTGTGGCTATCCCATTCGACTTTTGTTGGCAGTTGTTTGAATATCCATGCTGTTTCGTTTAGTTTGCGTTGGGCAAGTGTCATGTTCCGGTTGGCATCGTAAAATGCGGCGAATTGCCAGTCTCCTTCTGTCAAAAGGGCAAAACCGACAGGATGCCCCGACCAGACCGGAGCCACATCAATCCGGCGTACCAAATCGAATTGTACCTGAGCTATTGTTGAATCCGCCGATACGAGGAACAACAACACACAAAACGATAAAACAAGGATTCGTTTGAACATAAACGGCCTCTCGTGGGAATGCTTGAGTGTTAAAATCAGTTGTTGAAATTCTGAAGAAAACACCGGACAGAATTAATTATACGTCTTTATTTTGTCCGGGTCAATCGTGTCTTCTTTCAAACCGGCTGGCATTTCCGGTTTGAAGGTGGGAAGTGTCTGGCGGGTTTGACAGACCGTTTTATTTTTCAACCTCAAAGGACGCTTCGTTAGGTGTGTCCGCTTTGACTTCAACGGTCAGCGTTGTCCGGCTCGGGTCGGAGTATTTCTCCGGCACAAGGGGCTTGCGTTTGTTCGCTTCCGCGTCCATTTTTGCGACATGAGCCATCCGCTGATTGTAGTCCATCGTTTCCAGTTTTTCCGGAGGCGTCGGGTCTTCAAACGGCGGCAATGGCTTGCTGACGGTCACCTTGAATGTTCCTTCCGGCGCACCGGGGGTCGAGTAGTTTGTGTACGACGTGTGAATGACCGCAACACCGTTTGCATCGGTGATTCCTCCGACCGCCCAGTTTCCTCCGGGACCGTTTGCCGGAGACAGAACTGTCATCGCCCCTTCCAATGCCGTACCGCCTTTGGTGACTTTGATGGTGCAGGGATATGTTTTCGGCCAGCCGTCGGGCAGTCTTTTACCGTTACAACCGGACAACATCACGGTATAAATCAGTAAAAGACAAACCGAGATAAAACAATAGGCTCTTTCTTGCCTAGCATCTCGTAACATATTTTTTAGTCAAGAGCCGACTGGGGATGTTAGTCAAGAGCCTTTTGGAAATACAAGATTTCAAGTGATTACGGGATATTTACATCATCAGTCAACACTCTCAAATTTTTACTTCATTTTTACCCATAATCTATGATAGAGGACAGTTAAATTTCACGGCTAATGACATCTTATCCATGAAATATCCCCGTGAAATAAAACGGTTTTGGATTGATCGTAATAATACTTACAAAAAATTTTCTGGATATTATGATAAAAACCTCGTAAAAATGCGACGCGTCGCATCGGGGCTTCCAAAAATTTTCCATTGAGATCTCATTGGTATGTTATTTGCTTTATGTCTAAAACCGCTTCCCATCACCCCCCCTCTTCTTCGAGATTTTCGGATAAAGAAAGGAAAAATATGTTTCGACCTGTTTTAACAACATTGCTTGCGTTTATTGTCGGTGTTGTATCGGCTGCGGCGCAGGAGAAAAAAATCCCCGCTTCACTCGACGAAGCGAAGACCGTAGCAGAAGTGACGGTTTACACAACACACACGGCAATCACAATTCAGTCGAAAAAGGCTGAAAATATCGAAGATTATATCAAAAATCTTCG
>JAISQK010000052.1 GCA_031274255.1 Planctomycetaceae bacterium
GACTGCAAGGTTGTGGCGGCGAAATTGTCCAATGGATACTATCGGGTGGTGTTGGAAGGTTACGGCGTAGGAGTTTGGGCTGTCAACGGCATTCCGCAAAATTACATAGCGCAAATCGAAGCTTTCTACAAAAATTGCCCCGAACGCAGACCATCAAATAAGACTCACGGAACAAAGAATAAGACTCACAGAACAACAAGCAAGAATCGAAGAGCAACGAGTGAGGAACGCGAAGCAACGAGCGCGGAGCTTGGAACAACAAGTGAGGAACACGAAGCAACGAGTGAGGAACACGAAGCAACGAGCGCGGAACGCGAAACAACGAGCACGGAACGCGAAGCAACGAGTGAGGAGCAGGCGTTTATTATTCCGATTCCGCACAAGACGGGATTTTATTCTGCGGATTTACGAGACGTGATGGCACACAAAACTCATCTTAATTCTCGCGAGATTCTTTTGCCCTTCCTGCAAAGTACCCCTTTCAATCGGTTGGAGATTACGTGTACTCATGTTCCGCGTTGGTTTGAGAAGGAGCTTCCTTATTTGCACCTGAGGGCGGATATTGAATCATCACAAGAAGGCGTGAAAATCCACGTCTATCGGGAATAAACAATCACGGGAATGAATGCCGTTCCGTGTCAGCAAAACCCCACGTAAGGAACATTTCACACCTCAGAACGTTAAAAAATGCCTCCGGCGGCCAACGCAAGGGCGTTGGATCCCAGTAGGGACTACCGTCCCGAACAATGCCCCGCTCCTGTTAGTCGCTGGAGTCAACCGGTGGAACAACGTTTTCAATAGAAATCATGTTACATAAAACAGAAATTCCCCAAACTCCCCTATTAATATTGAGAGAAACAGGGAGAGAGTTATGGGAAGCATTGAGAGAATAAAAGAGAGTATTAATAAGAGAAGGAAATGCCTCCGGCGGGCAGCGGTAGGCCGCTGCACCCCCGATGGGACTGCCGTCCCAAAGCAATGACCCGCTCCCGTTGCTCACTGGAGTCTGCGAGCAAAAAAACGTTTCCATTGGAGACCGAATGGAACGCAGTGACTATGAGGTAGTTGCCCGCCGGGGCTTCCCGGCTGCGATGCAACAGCATGTTGCCCTTCGGCGGCCAATGCGAGGGCGTTGGCAAAAAGCCGTAAAATCAGAAATTTTTCCAAAATCGCCGGATTGGTGACTCGCAGGAACGTAAAAATCCATTATCATTAGAGTTTGATATTAAAGTGGAGTGCGACTGAAAAATAACCTTATTGAGGAATTTCAATGACGATTGACCCTTATTTGCCGTGTCCCGGGGGAAGAAACAAGAAAATCCGCTTCTGCTGCCCGGAGATGCTCAGGGAATTGGAGCAGATTCATAAATTTTTGGAGGACGATCAATTCCACGCCTGTTTTTCGTACATTGAAGACGTGGAAAAGAAACATCCTGATTGCGCGTGTCTTGACGCGGCAAAGCTGGAAATCCTGAAAAGTCAGGGACGGCTGGAGGAAATGGTTCCCATCGCGGAAAAATTTTACAACCGGGAACCGGACAATCATACCGCCGTGGCGGATTTGGCTCTGGCTTTGGCGGCGGGCGGCGACCCCGACCGGGCGATTTCGCTGTTGGTCGATGCCTATGAGCAGGAAAAGGAAGGCGAAGTCCATCAGATGACTCTGTCAAACACGCAGACTATTTGTCAGATTTTGGCTCAGGCCGGTTATCCGGTCAGCGGACTTGCGCTGGCCAAAGTTCTGCTGACGTTCACGCAGGGTTCGGAGGAAATGGCAAAATTCCTCCGTGACATGATTGCGCAAATCCCGCTTCCGCTTCCGGTGAAGACGTGCCGGTTCAATCCGCTTGCTCCGGAAGGATTCGCGGGAAAAGCGGATTATGACCGGATCGCTCCGCTGATTGTGACCGGAAAATGGAAAAAAGCCCTTGCCGGTCTGGAAAAACTCGCACCGCAGGCCTCGGAATGGCCGAATCTTCTCCTGTCGCTGGCACTGGTTCAGCTCTGGCTCCATAAAACGGAAGACGCCTACGCGACTCTGCTTCGGTACGCGGCGATGGACGGCATCACGGACGAAGACCGGGCGGAAGTGATGGCTCTTTATTTCATGCTCGACCGCCGTAATATCGAAGACGAAACGAAAATCGTCAACAGGAGTGTGGAAATCAACCATTTCGACGCCGTTTTGGAACAGTTTCTCTCGACGCCGGACTTTTACTCTGTCGATTTTGACCCGCGGGCCTACGGAGATGCGGAACATCCCGCCCCGAAGAAGATTTTCATGATTCTCGACAGGCCGTTCCCCGAAGACGGAACCGCGCCGACGCTCGAAAACACTCCCCGGCAAATCGGAACCCTCTCCCTTTTCGGGCGTCAAACCGACCGCGAGGCAAGACTGGAAGTGATGGAAGCCCTCGAAACCGCTCAGGAAGAGATCATGAACCGGCTCCGTGAGAAAATCGGCGGTCATATCACGAACGTCGGGGAAATGAAAACGGTCCGTGAAGTGACGGAAATCGCCGCGAGAATCGACAGCCGTCTCCGTTTCCGCAGCACCAATCATCCCACAAAGGAGCAACTGCTTCAACTGGTGGACGATTCGTTGAAACGGGACGGTCCGTTCTGGCAGTGGTGGCTTAATCATTCGTTTAAAATTCTGGACGGTCAGACTCCGAAATCGGCGGCGACGAATCCGTCTTACCGTGCGAAGATTCTCGGCATGATTCAGATGGTGGAATATCTCCTCCCTCCCGCAAAGGCTCTCCATTACTGTAATTCCGTGCGGGAGTCACTGGGATTTGAGCCGCTGGGAACGATCACGCTCCCGGAGGAACTTCCGGAAACAGCCCTTTCCAGACTTCCGATCACGCGGTGGTTTCGGGTGGACACGGCACCGCTTCCGCTGGAGTCGCTCGGAAATGAGTTGGAAATGCTTGATTTGGTCGGTGAAATGCGGGGAGCGGTTCATTTCGCTCAGGAGATTTTGGCCCGTCCGATGCTCGAAGAGGATTACGCTGTCCGGGCGTATGCGTTTCGGGTGATGCTGGAGGACGCGGAGGAACGCGATAACGAAGAGGATGTTTCCCTTTGGATCGACCGTGCCAAAAATGAGGCGGCGGCACTCAAACAACCGCTTGCGGAGTGGGAGATTGCCGAATTGCTCCTCCGGCTCCGGCAGCGTGACAGTGTCCGCACGACGCAATTGATGGAATATATTATGCGTCACTATCGGAATGATCCGCAGGTGATGATGACAATGCAGCAGATTTTCATGCAGCTCGGACTCGTCAATCCTGACGGAACTCCGACCCACCTTGCCACGCTGCGGGGCAGACGTCCGGCTCCTGCGGCACCGGACACTGCAGCGGAGTCAAGCTCCATGACATCCGGCGGAATCTCCCCTGAACCGTCCGCCGCCCAGCCGTCCAAACTCTGGATTCCCGGCATGGACTGAACCGTTGAAAACTCTTTGCGTCAACATCATCCTGTACCGGATGTTGCATACGGAAAGCGAATCCGCCCTGAATCGGATTTCGCACAAAAAAACCGTAAACGGCGGCGGAATTTTCCCTTCCTGCCGCCCTTCACGGCGGTCCGTTGACTCAACAGAGAGAATCCGTGCGAATCAATGGATCTGTTTGATGACAAACGGCTCAAACAAACCGTAACCGATCAGATCGTAATGGCGTCCCGACGGTTGACCGTTTTTCGGCCCTTTTTGGAACATGCCGGGCCAGGCGGTTCCGCGGACGGTACCGTTGTGATGCGGTCCAAGAAGATTTTTCGGTGTGCCGATCACTTCGACGCAAACTTCGTTTTTACCGGACTTCACAAGTTTTGTCACATCGCATTCCCAAGGGGCGTGACCGATGTAACCGGCCTCCTGACCATTGACCAGCACTTTGGCGACACTGCCGTACCAGCGTCTCAGCGAAACGACGTATTGGCAATCCTTGTTGATTTCCGCGAGGTCAAATGTTTCCGTGTAAGCCACTTTTCCAGAGTAAAACGGCATTCCCTGATCTTTCCATCCGCTCAGCTCGACCGGTTCAAGCCCGGATTTGTCGAGAAGATGGACCGCACGGCGGTCAAACGACGCCGCAAAAAGCTCACTCGAAGGCTTCACCGCAACATCAGGAATCAGAATGTCGTCGGCAATGAACTGGATTTCGGAAAGACCGACAAAAGCATTGTCTTCGGCATCGGTTCCTTCCGCAACCGGATACGTCACTCCGTTATGATTGGAAAAAATCACAAAAACCAGAAACTGATAGGGCCGCCGCGTGTCCAATTCCAGCGTTTGCGGCCCCGGCGAGCTTCCGGGAACAAGCGTGAATGTTCCGAGCGGCGTCATCGCATGGATTCCTTCCGCCAGCGTTGCAGGATTGCTCGTTCCGTAAACCGCGAACTCCTTCACGCCGCGGGTGAGCTGATTCGTTTCGTTGTAGTTCCAGATTTTGAGATGCGAAAGACGGTACGGTGCCGGTAAAGTGAATGTCAACTGCGGGGCGCGGTCCGAAGCAATCCCCGGTGCCGAGGTGAAACCGACTCCCGATGACATCCACGCCACCCCTTCAATGGCGGAAGAGTGTCCCGGTTCCGCATTTTGAGGAGCCTTGAGTGTGAGGGTTTGTGACGGCTTGAGAACAAATCCCTGAACCGCTGTGTCGAGCGAAAAATCGCCGATCAGATACGCCGGTTCGAGTTCGTGCCACATGGTCATCGGTTTGGCGGTGACGGTCACTTCGTTTTCCCCGATCTGCGCAGCGGTCGTGATGCTGACTTTTCCGAACGATTTGTCGAGCCACCATTCCCCTTCCTTCGCGGTGACAATTTTGCCGTTACAGGTGATTTCATACAGGTCTGCCCGTTCCATCACGATATCCAGAGGGAACGGCACCGTCCCGTCGAGCCGGAAACGGTATGTCGCGGAAAAACCGCTTTCATCCGGGAATGTCTTTGTGATGAGCCGGTCTTTGAACTGTACGGAATTGTCCCAGGGATTACGGCCGAGACCATGTTTTTCCCAAATCCACCGGTTTGCTTCATAGGTGTAAACATTCTCACGGACTTCCTTGCCGACCTGAACATCCACAAAATCCAGTGTCAGAACATTCGGCTCCAGCCGTTTGACCTTCGGAACATTCACCGGCTGATACACCCGTTTGACGAAACTCCGCTTTTGCGTGTGTTCCGCCGGTGTCTTGCCGAGGAAAAGGAGCAGACTTCCGCACGGCGGCAGATCGACATGGAACGTCACCGAGTCTCCCTTCACCTCATACGGATAAGGCTCCGTTTTGCCGGTTTCCGGGTCCCACCGTTCGACGCTCTTCATGCCGCTTTCGACCGCCGTTTCAACGGTGCCGGTTTCCGGGTCCCATCGTTCGACGCTCTTCACGCCGCTTTCGACCGTTCCAACGGCATGTTCTTTCATGTCCGTGTTGCAAAGGAAGAGAATTTCACCGTTCGTAACATAGGTCTGAACCATTTCGTAAACTTCGTCTCTTATGTTGCAAAGGGAGAAAAGTTCGCCGTCTGTGATCTGCCGCCGATGATGAAAGACCTTGCCTTGCGGATTGGCTGTTCTCTCTTCTTCTGTAAGGAGAATCGGGGTATCCTGTTGATCCGGAATGTAAGGACTGTGATATTGAAACCCGTCTTTTTTCGTTCGCATTCTGGCGGAAAACGCCGCATCTTCCGTGGTGACGGTTGTTTTCACGCCGAGGAGCTTTTGGATGTTCATGCCTTGGGGACTTCCGTCAATGCGTTCCGGCAGGGAACAGCACACAAGACCAGGACTCCCCGCCCCTTGTGTGTAGGCGATCAGGAGCTGTAGCGTCTTGTTGTTGATGTTTTCCATGTTCGGCGGCAAAATGACAAGGTCGTACATCCGCCTGCCGACGAGGAGTTTGCCGTCTTCGACTTCTCCCCAACGGGCGAGAATATCCTCACTGCCGAGATCGTATTCCACCTGCCAGCGTTCGAGGAGATTGACAAAATTCTGAAAATCATTGCCGACATTCGAAAGATGTTTGTTTCCCTGATACATCCAGGCCGTGGTGGTCGGTTCAATCACCAGCACGCGATTGATCTGTTCGCCGCGGGTGAGTGCGTAAGACAGCCGTGTGTGATAGTCCGCCAGAGAATGATACCCTTCCCACCACGCGGAATGATACGAAAACGATTGCGGATGGTCACGCTTTCTCGCCCCCCGGATGGTGACGTAGGACAGATGTTCGTTCGTCGTGTTGACGCCGAGAGCATACTGCCAGTCCGCGATCCGTTTCATGTCTTCAAACCGCAAATCCCAGCCGCCGGCGCCATACGTTTCACTGAGTGTCCGTTTTTTTCCGAGTTGGTTGGCGACGGACGAAAGCTCCCTGACACTTCGCGCGTTTCCGAACTGGGCATTGACCCCTTCATTGTATTGATTCATCAAGGTGTCAATCGCAGGCCGCTGATGCCAGGCGTACATCGCCATGTTGTCAGGGCCGTGTCCCGCTCCCGGCCAGCCGTGTTCCCAGTAGTGCCCGGTGAATTCGAGACCGTATTTTTCGCAATAATCATGGCACGGCTTTGCCCAGCGTTCGATGAACAGATCCAACAGCAACTGCTGATAATTATGCCGCACGCGCTTCCAGTCACCGACCTCCGCCGTGAGCGACGGAAGCGTGTCGATGAGGCTGTAACCGAATTTTTGCGAGAAAGCATCCGGGATTTCCTCGTTCCAGGTGAATCCGCCCGCCGCTTGCAGATGCGGCTCGTCCGTGAACCAGCCGGGAAGCCGTTTGCCGAACTGTTCCCCGAACCGTTTGCGGTACGGTTCCATCGTGATTTCGATGAACTTCTCCGTCACCCCTTTTTTCAGCAGGTCCACGTACCACCAGCCGCCGAACCAGCCGCCGGAACCGGCAAACTGAATCCGTCCGATGAGCCAATCCCCTTCGGGCAGTTTTCCCTGTTCTTTCGCCCAAGCCGTGACATTTTCAAACGTTTCCGCTCCGGTTTCGTTTTTGAGGACTTTGAAAACGTACCAGATGTTGGCGTCCACTGCGGCAAGCTCTTTGACCCGTTGCAGATGCAATCCTTTTCCGCGTGATTCCGGCATCGCTTCCGGCACAAAACCTCCGGCAAAGCCCGACGGGTAGGAATTTTCGTCGTAAATCCAGACATTCATGTCGAGTTTTTCCGCTTCGTCGAGGGCGATTCCCCAAAGCCGGAACCAATCGTCACTGAGGTACGGCGTCATGAGTCCCGGCCGAGGATGCACCCAGACCTGTTTGACATGCTGCGACGCCATGTCCCGCATTGTCGAGCGGATTTGCTCTTCCGTCAGAAGATCGTTCCATGTCCAGAGCGGTCCGGTACTGTAATCCCGCGGCGGGGCCTGAAAAGTTTCTTTTATTTTGGCAATCGTTTCGTTCGATGCCGATACGTCCGGTGCCGCGGATTCCGGCGGTGACACAGCCGGTTGAGGCGTGGCCGGTTCCTGGGCCCGGACGTCTTGTTCCGCCTGAAATACGGTCCAGAACGTCAGTAAAATGGCAATGACTTTCAATCGCATGTCGGTTCTCCTTCATTGTTGCTTGGTTGATTTATACTTTACAATAATATTATACCTGTACGGATTGCGACCGTCAACCTGGCCGGAAAGCCCCGGCGCCAACGCGAGGGCGTTGGATCCCGGATGGGACTACCGTCCCGAAACAATAACCCGCTTCCGTTGGTCGCTTGTATCCATCGGCGGAAAAACGTATGCCTTCGGCCTCCTACTTATCCGCTTCACGTTGTTCCGCTCACCGATACCAGTGAGCAACGCGAACGGGGAAGCATGCTGTTCCATCGCAGTCGGGAAGCCCCGGCGCCAACGTAACACGTTGGATCGCACTTGCCTCATGGTCACTACGTTCCATTCGGCCTCCTATTGAAAAGATTTTCGATTGGGCGGCGACCGCCTCGAAGAGGCCGGGAGCCTACCGGGATGCAACGCCCTCGCGTTGCCGCCTGCCGCGGCGTCGCGGCCCGCCGGAGGCATTCTCCTCACTGGAAAGCTTTTCCTTGTCTCCTGGAAGCTTTTTTCTCCATTCACTGACTTTTCTGAACCTCTCACAGGTTTTGACAAGCCGTTCGCAGGTGTTTTTGAGTTGTTTATGGGGGTTTACGAGTCGCTCATAGGTTTTTATGAGTTGCTCGCAGGCTTTTACGAGTCGCTCATAGGTTTTTATGAGTCACTCGCAGGTTTTTACGAGTCTCTCATAGGTTTTTACGAGTCACTTGGTGGGTTTTTATGAGTCACTCAGAGGTTTTTATGAGTTGCTCGCATGTTTTTACGAGTCACTCGCAGGTTTTTATGAGTCACTCGCAGGTTTTTATGAGTCACTCAGAGGTTTTTACGAGAAGCTCAGGGACATACGTGAAATGACAGGAAAAAGGCCGTGATTTCCCTAAAACCGGCATAAAACCTCCCATCCAAAGTCCAAAATCGTCACCTTCGAACCTCAAAATTCCCTTTTGGAAGCTGCTCGAAATTCTTTCCCTGATGGTCAGAAGAAATGCCTCCGGCGGGCAGCGTAAGGACGCTGCACCCCTGATGGGACTACCGTCCCGAAAGCCACAAACCCGCTCGCGTTAGTCGCTGGAGTCTACGAGCAGAACAACGATTCCAACGCAAGCGGTTAGAAAGATGGTCCATTGGAAGCGAATCGAACGTAGTGAGCGTGAGCAAACCGCCTGTCGCGGCTCGTGACCGGTGCAACAGCATGTTGCTCACTTGTCATTGAGGCACTGTTTGTCGCGGAGGAGGCGTTCCCTGAGTTCAATGTAATCCAAATCCTGAACGGCAACCTCATTCTTTATCGACATCACCGCCGCCGTCGCGGCACTCTGACCAAGAAGCATGAAAACCGGTTCCATCCGAATGGAGCCGAACGCAATATGCGAACTGCTCACACAGACCGGCACAAGAA
>JAISQK010000142.1 GCA_031274255.1 Planctomycetaceae bacterium
GATTCGCAATAACAAAGGGCGGCGGTGAGGATGGCGATGATGGTCTTGTTCGTGATTTTATAACCGTGAAGTTCGGTGGTAAAAAGTTTTTGGACGCAAAGAGCAAAGTTACTCTTGACTTTTTGGGTCGACTGTCGATAATTGTTCCTTGTCGGACGCATAGTTCTTTCTCCTGAAAAACGGTTAAGGTTTGTAATACAACTATTCTACAGAAAAGAACTTGCGACAGGCAATAATAATTGAGAAAATTACAAACTACTGATATTGGTAACATTCCTCTCTACTACATTTCTCAAAAAATTATAATGGGGAACTCTTCGTCCGTAACCGGTTCAAACCGTACCACCGCGTCTTTGTTTGATTTGGGTTGGCACTTAATCGGTGAAAAAAGTCAAAACAAAAAATCACCGCTATGAGTCATGATTTTGTGCAGCATACAAAAATCTGCAATAACCGATCTCGGAAGTATTCTTGATGAGTTCAAGATTCAACCACATTGCAAGTTCATAAAACGGTTTATCCGCAAAAGGATATTTCGTTTGTTTTGACGAACAGAAATCGGCGGCGGGCATTGTTTTCAAGATGTCTCTCCATTTATCGTGAAGTTGTGTTATATGTTTTTTTGCTGCGTCCGCACTGCCGGACCAAAAAACCGATTCACGAATTAAAACGCCGTCCCAAAACGAATAATCGAACACCATTGACCACCAAAAAATAATATGCCACGTTATCCACGCAATACTCGGCGGTCCGACATCATAACCTTCGCGGGTCGGAAAATCCGCACGCCAAACACCGTTCTCGCAATAAACGTGAAGCCCGTTCTCACACGGTTTCCACAAACATTCATCATCGTCAATATCAACAAAATGATACTCCAATAACTGCCAAGCCATATCAAACTGAAACAATATTGCATTGCGAATGTCTTCTGAATTGTTATCTTTCATTTGATTTTAATGAGGCAATGAGGTTGGTTGTTTTGTTTGGGGAAATTAGGTTGAAATGAGGTTTTGTAAATCTGCTATTTCCATACGTCACCGAACCGGCTTTGGCAGCAACATCGGTCTTGTAGAATTTACCGTTAGCGGATTGCATTTTCAGTTGTACGATTTCGTCGTACAACTCATTCAACCTGATTTTATTCTACTCAATTTTATTTGACTGTGATAGCTTTCTGCAACACTGCGGGACATCTTCTCGTTTGTCTGAACTTTGATTACAGCCGATCTGATTATTGTTCCTCAAATCACCGATCACTGTCCATCATTCAACCAAGCTTCAGGCAAAGTTCAGACCTTTTGTTTCGGACAACGTCAGAGAATAAACGATATTCCAACAACAATTCCAGCCGCAATTGGAATAAGAGCCAACAAAAAAGCAAAAGCAATCTCTTTACTTCTTCGCGATTGACTTTTGACAAAATGATCTTTTAATACATTCCAATTGACAATAACATGAGCAACAGATAGTCCGGCAAAAATCAAACCGGTTAAAACATGAATCGCTGTTGCGGAATGCAAAAGAAACGACAACCAAATCGGAACCGTTTCGGCATCTTCAACGAAAGCCTCTGCTATCTGAATGATCACCGCCGTGACCAAAAGAATGATAATAAAAAGAAACATGCTGATCGAAACAAATGCACGAGGTTTCATTCTTTTCTCGTTTTCCATGAGTTACTCCTTCAGTTTTTGTTTTGTTTGATCCATTTTCAAACCGTGACAGTTTGTCACGTTTTAATGGGTAACCATTTTCAGTCCGGCAATTGATCCGATGAGAGTTATGATAAAAAAATTCTCCAAAAAGTAACCGGTTCTTTGAAGAGGACAATCCCAAAAAGTACCGCCCCCACCGCACCGATTCCTGTCCAGACGGCGTATGCAGTCCCGATAGGCAGCGTTTTGGCGGCTTTCATCAAAAGCACCATGCTGAGGACTAGGAAAAGAGCAAACCCGGTATACCAAAGTCACATATCAATTCCGGTTGTTTCTTTTGCTTTTCCCAAACAGACAGTAAAGTATGTTTCGCATAGCCCTGCAATAATTAAAATAATCCAACTCATACAATCTGATTTTATTTTACTCAATCTTATTTTAATGGATAACCATCTTTAGCAATAGGACTGCAAGTTTTTAATTTTTTTGTTTTAGGAATCCGAGCCGTTTCAGGAAGGATTTGGGGTTTATTTCGAATGCGGTCGGAAATTACCGTCATCGGCTCCTTTTTCTCTTTCAGAACCGGTCAACCGAACGAAGTGAGCGTGAACCTGCCGCTCGCCGGAGTTTCCCGGCGGCGGTGCAGCGTGTCACGTTGCCGTCCGTGCGCTGCCGGGAATTTACGTGAAAGGGTTAAGACCGTCGGGGATGGTCGTGTAGAGTTCGTGCGAATATTCAATCATTTTGATGGTGATCCACGAAAGCAAAAACGAAGTGACCAGCACCATGACAATCAGCTTGAGGACAATCCCGATGGTCTGCTCTTGAATCTGCGTGAGTGCCTGAAACAGTCCGGTCACCAGCCCCACCGCCACACCGGACACCAATATCGGCGCGGAAAGAATCAAGGCCAGCCAGATCGCTTCCCGGGTGAGGTCGACAGCAATTTCCTGATTCATGCGGCGCTCCTATCCTGAAGGGATCAGTCCCGGCGTCACCAGCGGGGAGTAAAGGGTGAAACTGTCGATCAGCATTTCCACAACAAGGTGCCAGCCGTCGAGCAGCACAAACAACATCAGCTTGAACGGCAGCGAAATCACCGCCGGCGGAAGCATCATCATCCCCATTGAAACCATCACACCGGAAATCACCATGTCGAGGATGAGAAACGGCAGAAAGATTTTGAAGCCGATCAAAAAAGCGGTCTTGAGTTCGCTGAGCATAAACGCCGGAAGAAGGGCACGCCAGGGAACGTCATTATAGGTTTCCGGTGCCGGTACGTCTTCAATGTAACGCATGAAAAGCCAGATGTCACTGGTGTTGTTCGTCCGGTCAATCTGCTGACACATGAATTCACGGATCGGTTTTTCCGCTCTCGCGACCCCTTCCTGAAGCGTAATCCGCTTTTCCGTGTAGGGCAGAACGGCGTCGCGGTAGACTTTCTGCCAGACCGGCGCCATGACCAGAAGCGTCAAAAAAAGCGACAATGCCGTAATGACCTGACTCGGCGGCAACTGCGCCGTTCCGATGGCCTGCCGTAAAATCGAAAGCACCACGACAATCCGCGTGAACGATGTCGTCATGATAATGATGGACGGAGCCAATGTCAGCACGGTGAGCAGAAGCATGATTTGCAGCGTCGGCACCATTCCTTCGGGACTCGTCCAAAAATCAGGACCTCCTTTGAAATAGTCCGGCGGAGCAAGAGACAGATTTTCCGCTTCCTCCGGTTCCGTCGGTGAAAAGGTTTCGTTCATCCGTACCGGCTCCTGAACCGGCGGAGTGACGAGCTGTCCCGAACTTTGAGCGGAACAGATTTCCGGCAACGCCGCCGCAATGCAAAAAATCACCGGAAAAAGAGTCTTCCCGAAAAAGCGGAAATCATTTTTTATCATCATTTTCACCGTTGATACGCTTTGGCCGGGGAAACCATACCGATAGGACGCTGTTTGACGGCAGCAGACTGCGGCATCATCGGCTGCTGCGGCATCGGAGACACCGCCGGACCGGAATAAAACGCGGGCTGTTCTCCGCCGGCATACTGTTTGAGCACCTGTTGGAAGCTGGCACTGATGCTGGACGGATCGTTTTGCTTACAGAGTCCGACCAGATGAACAACTTCGTCCGGGTTTGTGATTTCCGCCACCGCTTCCATACTGTCGGGCGTCACGGACGCGAGAATGAGTTTGCCGCCGAGCCGGAAAAGATGAAGCTGCATTTTGGAAGTGAACGGCACCGAACCGAGTTTCTCAAACACCTCGCGGGGAAGAATGCCGCTGTGCCGGGGGGCCGCTTTTTTCATGCACCAAACCATCATAAAAAAGGCCCCCATCACGACGGCAAGACACCCGGCCATCGAAAGCATCGGACTGATGGAACTGTTTTTAATTCCTAAAAATCCCGCTTTTTCCGAATCCTTTTCCGATTCTTCGTGATTCCCTCTTTTAATGGACTTTTGTAAAAGACCGTCCGCTTTCGTGACCGGCGCGGCTTCCGAGGCGGCATTTTCCTGTGTCGCCGCCGTTTCCTGAGACTCGGACATCACCATGCCGTCCGGTACGGACGCTTGAACGGCGGAAGTCTGACGAATTCCGTATTGCGGAGTCTGGGAAATATTCTGCGCCGATTCCTCCCGCCATTGCGTCTGCGGAACGTCCGAACTTTGCGGCGGATACTGTCGGGAATGCTCTGCCGTCTGAACTCCGGGCGTTGATTCCTGCGTCCTCAGTGGATTAGGCTGTCGTGACACCTGGGTTCGGCCCCCGGAACCGAAAAGTGTTCCGAGTTTTTCCGCGTCGGAAGGTGTCTGAGCCAAGCAAACCGTCGAGGCAAAAAGAATAACGATCAGACAAATCAAAAAAAGGATCGTGTCCGAAAGCGATTTTCTGAAAGCGTGATGAAAGTAAAGCATCCGTGCTGTTTCCCGTAAATTCCTGTATGTCCATGGGATACGAAAGAGTCCGTCCTGAACTCCACTGTACTGATAACGTAGTATATCCTGAAAGGGGCTTTTCCGGCAAGACCACTTTTTTCAGGATATTTCAAAAACGAAAAAATCTTGAGAGTGTGATATAAATAGAGGCAGTGCCAACGTGGCACGTTGGCACTGCCTCATGGTCACTGCGTTCCATTCGGTCGCGAGCCGCGACGGGCGGATTGCCTCATGGTCACTGCGTTCCATTCGGCCTCCGATGGATAATCTTTTCCACCACTTTTCTTTTGGTTCCGGCAACATTCCTTTTGTTCCGCCAGTTGATATTAGCGACTAACAGGAGCGGGTTTGTGGCTCTCGGGACGGCAGTCCCATCCGGGATCCAACGCCCTCGCGTTGGCCCGCCGGAGGCAAAGATTCTCCGTCAATTCCCGATTACTGCCCCCCGAATTCCATTTTTGTGTTCACCATTGACTCTTTTAGTCCCGAATTTGAC
>JAISQK010000184.1 GCA_031274255.1 Planctomycetaceae bacterium
GAGGCGGTCGCTTTCATATAGAAAATCATTCCAACATGAAGCCGAAGGCCATCCGGGATGCAACGTCCGCACGTTGCCCGTCCCGAGAACCAAACCCGCTCCTGTTAGTCGCTGGAGTCCACCGACGAAACAACGGAAGGCGGCGGGAAAAATTGTCCACTGGAGGCCGAAGGCTACTGCGATGCAACAGCATGTTGCCCCGCTCCCGAGAGCCATGAACCCGTTCACGTTGTTCACCGGTATCCATCGGCGGAACAAAAGGGAATACTGCCGGAGCAATGGGAAAAGGATAACAACAGAGGCCGAAGGGCAACTGCGGAGCCGCGTGCTACGTTGGCGACGCGGCTCGCGACACGCTCCCCGGAAGGGACGACCGCCTGCTCTAATGAAAAAAACGGGATTATAGGAAAAACGAAACGTAACGGGTTGCTTGACGATATCCTGATTCGTTTGGGAACGTAAAAAATTATCCTGAAATGCCGATCGCTTTTTATCTGTTTCTGTTTTCAATCTTTTCACATCATTTCTTTGAGTGCCCTTCCCTGTTTTTTCTTGGGGAATGGTTGTTTTCTGCCGATAAAAAGGAATGGTACGTTGACACCGCCAGCCGAAATCCGGCATTCCTGCGGTTTACAGTGTTATTAATCCTTCTCTCTGCGGCTGAAAATGAAAAGATTTTCGATATTGATTTTTGCTTTGATTCTTTTGGCTTGCAGCGGAAGAATTTCCGCACAATGGTGGAATGGCGTGACCGTATATGAAATTCAGGGACAACCCCAGTATCACAGCACAGGCCGATTCGGCACATGGTATTATGGTTCTCCGTTTGCCAATCTTTCCCAAAGCACGCGATTGACTCAATCGGGACTCGTCCGGGATCGTGAGGGAACATTTGTCCGAACCGATCGCAATACACCTGAAGGCCGTTTCGCACAGCCTCTCTCGCGAATGGATCTTCTCCAGGAAACTTTCTCCTTTGTTCAAACACCCCGGTTTCCCCAAAATATTCCTTTACAACAGGAAATTCCTCCGGTTCAAGTGGTGGTCATGACGGAGGATCGGAACAACTCACGGATTCCATCTCCTCCGAAACAGGAACCTCTCGTCAATTTTTACGACCGGATCCGGTGGAAAGGTCAGACCGTTCAGAATCAATGGACACAAAATCCGCCGGTTTCCTCTGAACCGCCTCTTTCACCGGAACCGTCACCGATTCCTCCGCAAGTTCCGCCGCGGGAGAATTTGTTCCGAAATCCCTTGCCGCCCGCAACCTCGACTCGAACTTCCACTCGGGAAGGAAGTCTTTCCCAACAGGTTGATTCGCCGCAACAGATTGAATTGCCGCCGACCTCGCCGTTCGGACATGTCACCACATTTTACGTTCCTTCTCAAAAGCCGAACCGAACAACCGCGGAGCAGCTTGAAATCGTTCTGATTCAAAGCTTCGACATTCTGCCGCTTTCGCCGCTTTACGTGGATTATGCGAAGGGGACGGCCAAAGTCACCGGATTGGTCGCGACGGAGGCGGATAAGTTGAAGGCGGAACAAATTCTCCTGACCCAACCCGGAGTCAAACGTGTTGAAAATCTTCTCAAAGTGGAGTAATCAAGGAGGAATCTTATGAAGCGTTTCATGGTTTGTGCCGTACTGACATTTTCTTTTTTTGCGGTTTCCGTTTGTGCTCAAACAAAGGAACCTTCGGATAAGCTGGAAAGCTCCGGCAAAAGAGATCAAATCAAGCAAGCAGAGCAGGAGGCATCCGTTTCAAAGGAACCATACACATTTGTGTCGAGCCGCAAGACCGGAACAGTCGATCGTGTGGAAGTGACTCTTGAAGCGGCGGGAGAAATCACGCAATTTCTCGAAGATCAAAAATCGGAAAGCGATCAGATCGAGTTTGTCGCCAAATTCCGGTATGAGGAATTCACGAAAAAGTTTGCTCCCAAACAGGGAACCTCTCTTCAGTCGCTGCGATACTATGACACGGCGAAAGGAGCCGTGACCGTCAGTGATCGTCACAGTTCCCCTGAACTGGAAAAGAACCGGAAACTCATTGTATGCAACATCAACAATCATCAAACAACACTCTTTTCGCCGACAGGGACACTGAAAAATGATCAACTGCTGCTGATTGAAGACTTGCCGGGAAACACGCTCCTTTTGGATCAGCTTCTGCCGGAATATCCTGTTAAAACAGGAGATTCCTGGGAGATTCCGGAAAAAGCCCTTTGTTCGCTTTTGGGGTTGGACCTTGTTGAAAAACATGAAATCGAAGCCGTTCTGACATCTGTCAAGAACGATGTGGCTTTGGTGGAAATCGCGGGCAACGCGGAAGGGGCCTATCTTGGAGCGGCCAGTGAAATGGAGGTTCGTGTCAAATACCAGTTTGATTTGAAACAAAACCGTATCACATGGCTGGGACTTTTGATTCAGGAAAACCGTTCACTCGGACATGTCGGACCGGCGGTGAAACTCATCGCGAGACTTCTGATTGACATTAAACCGGATCAGAAGGCCGAATATCTGACCGAAGAGAATGTCAAGACGATTTCGACGGAGGCGGATCCCAAACTGTTACAGCTTCGGTTTGAATCGCCTGAGAAAGCTCTCTGGACATTCACTCATGACCGGCGGTGGTATGTCATTCTTGACGAACCGGGAAACACCAAAATGCGAATGCTCAACAAAGGGGAAGTCGTTTCCCAGTGTGACATTACCGAAATGCCCGAAGCGGAAAATTTCAATTTTTCAACCCTGGAAACATTCCAGAAAAAGTTGAAAGAAGGACTTGGTGAATATTTCGGGGAATTTGTCTCTTCTTCGCAACGAAAAAACGAGAACAACTACCGTGAGTTGCGGGTGATCGTCGATGGAACCGTGAAAGATATGCCGCTACGCTGGGTTTACTACCTGATTTCCGACCAGGACGGCAATCAGGCGATTCTTGCGTTTGTCATTCAAGCGGACATGCTGGAAGTCTTTGACAAATCGGACATCGAACTGGTCAGGTCTTTTCGGCTTACCCCGAAATCAAAATGAGCCGCAGGACCGGTAACCGTTCCGTGACAAGCAT
Organism: Planctomycetaceae bacterium; assembly: GCA_031274255.1. Classification (GTDB taxonomy): domain Bacteria; phylum Planctomycetota; class Planctomycetia; order Pirellulales; family Thermoguttaceae; genus WRMR01. The sequence goes on from JAISQK010000184.1 coordinate 3,074, forward strand.
CAAACCGTTTGATACATGGCATATGATGATGGCGACGGCAAAACCATCCTCACGGTTCCGCCGCGAGAACAACCTGACTGGGACGTACAACACGGTCATGGAGTTTGAAACCGGCTTGCGACTCGAAAATCACTGTGCCGGGCGGATAATCGTTACTCGGCATTTTGGAGATGGATTCGTGTATATGCGGATCAAACGGTTCGCCCACCGCTTCGATCCGCTCACAGTGATACTGTTTCAAGACCGTGACAAACTGCTCATACATCATCTTCACGCCTTCAATGAGCGAGTCCGCATCATGCGTTTTCTCGACCGCTTCGAGTGCCCGTCCCATGTTGTCCCAGACAGGAAGAAGGTCACGAATCAATCCGGCGGATGCGTATTTCTGAATGTCATCCATCTCACGCGAGGCTCGCCTGCGGTAGTTTTCCAACTCCGCATGGGCACGCAACATTTTGTCCGTCGTCTGCCGGAGTTCCGCTTCCAGTTGCGAAAGAACCATTTCCTCCGCCTCCTCGGGCTGTTCCGGTTTTTTCTTCGAAACCGGCTCTTCCGAAAACAGAGCATCCTCCGTCGGAGAATCCGGTTTTTTCATCTCCGCTGTCTTCTTTTTTTCATGTTCATGGGCGTGAGCATGTTTCTTTTCAGACATATCCGTTTCCTTTTGTTGATATCCCGTGAGTCTGTCGTCCATTACGGAATGAACCACTCCAAAACAAAATCCGCAACGCAGCCGTCCAAAGAGCGGCTACGTTGTTTCCTGTCACCGACACATGACGGTATGCGGCAAAATGCTTGTCACTTCCGGTGTTTGATATGACGATTCACTTCTTAGTACATGTCGGCACCGGGAGGCATTGCCGGACCGGCTTTGTCCTCTTTCGGCATATCCGCCACGAGAGCCTCACTGGTGAGCATCAGACTTGACACGCTTGCCGCGTTTTGAAGGGCACTGCGGGTCACTTTGGTCGGGTCAATCACACCGGCTTTCACGAGGTCTTCAAACGTATCCGTTGCGGCATTGTAACCAAAGGCATCTTTTCCATCAGCGACTTTTTCACAGATGATACCGCCGTCTTTTCCGGCATTCACCGCGATTTGGATCAGCGGATAACGGCACGCTTTCAGGATGATGTTATAGCCGGTCTCTTCATCGGGAGTCAAACCTTCCGGCTTGCTGCACGCTTTGGCGGCACGAATCAGGGCGACACCGCCGCCGGGAAGAATCCCCTCTTCGATTGCGGCACGGGTGGCATGAAGAGCGTCTTCAACACGGGCTTTCTTCTCTTTCATTTCGCTTTCCGTCGCGGCACCGACATTGACTTTCGCCACACCGCCGGAGAGCTTTGCCAGCCGCTCTTCGAGTTTTTCGCGGTCGTAATCACTTGTCACGTTTTCGATTTCGTGGCGGAGCTGATTGATACGTCCCTTGATTTCGTCGTTTTTGCCGGCACCTTCGATGATGGTGGTGTTGTCTTTGTCGATGACAATCCGCTTTGCCCGTCCCAGATCGGTCAGTTCCAGCGACTCCATTTTACGGCCGAGACTTTCGAACAGCACTTCGCCGCCGGTGAGGATTCCGATGTCTTCGAGCATTGCCTTCCGGCGATCGCCGTAACCCGGAGCTTTCACGGCACAGACTTTCATCGTCCCCCGCAACCGGTTGATCACGAGCGTCGCAAGAGCTTCGCCGTCGATGTCTTCCGCGATAATCAGAATCGGCTTGCCGGTATTGACCACTTTTTCCAGAATCGGCACCATCTCTTTGATGTTCGAGATTTTCTTCTCGTTGAGCAAGACATAAGCGTCTTCGAGAACACACTCCATTTTCTGGGGATCGGTCACGAAATAGGGGGAAAGATAACCGCGGTCAAACTGCATTCCTTCGACCCACTCGACTTCTGTGGAAAGACTCTTCCCTTCATCGACCGTGATCACGCCGTCTTTTCCGACCTTTTCCATTGCGTCGGCGAGAAGATTTCCAATTTCCGTGTCGTTATTGGCGGCAATCGCTCCGACCTGTGCGATTTCCTTCTTGCTGTCTTTAACAGAAACAGACATTTTCTTGAGCTGTTCCGTCACTTTGACAACAGCGGTGTCGATTCCCTGTTTCATGTGCAGCGGATTGACTCCGGCGACAACGGCTTTCATCCCTTCGGTGAAAATCGCTTCCGCAAGAATCGTGGCGGTCGTGGTTCCGTCTCCGGCGATGTCACCGGTTTTTGACGCAACTTCGCGAACCATTCGGGCACCCATGTTTTCATAAGTGTCTTCGAGGTCAACTTCTTTCGCAACGGTCACGCCGTCCTTTGTCACGAGCGGTGAACCGAAACTTTTCTGGATAATCACGTTACGACCGCGCGGACCAAGCGTCACTTTCACGGCTTTCGCCAATTTTGAAACACCGCGGCGCAGAGATTCCCGTGCTTCCTGATCAAATGCAATCATTTTTGCCATATTTTAGTCTCCTTGTTATGTTTTAGTCAAATTTATCTGAAATGTCTGAATATATTGATTTTGTTTTGTGATTTTTATCTGGTTTTAATGAGATTAACCATCTCTCCCATTCCGGTCACTCTGTTTTGGCCTCTTCACGGGTATTTTTCACAGAATCACAGCGAGAATGTCGCTTTCCTTCATCAGCAGGAGTTCGGAGTCACCGACTTTGAACTCTTCACCGGCGTAGGAAAGGAAAATCACACGGTCCCCCTCGTGAACCTGAAACGGACTTCGCGTGCCGTCATCAAGAATGCGTCCGTCACCGATACTGACCACCACACCGCGGGCAGGTTTGTTTTTTGCGGAATCCGGCAGGTAAAGACCTCCCGCGGTTTTCTCTTCCGATTCTTCACGCCGAACGACAACGCGGTCGCCGAGCGGCTGAATTTTCATACCACACTTGCTTTCTGATTTGCAATCACATTCGGCTTTTTTCTTGACCATGACTCTAAAATCCTCCAAAAATTAAAAATATCCCTGACAGTTTACCTACCATAACCTCGGTTTTTCACTGTCGGGGCGGTTGGTTTCATCACTCGTGCCGACAGAACATTGATAGCCGCCAACACATTTTGACACGTCCCATGAGATCGTAATCTTACATCAAGCAATCCTTGTGCCAGAAATAATATATCGTTACAACTCATTTTATTTTAATAAGTTATGAAACTAAAAAAAATACAACACGATAGTATAATTTAATAAAATACCGTGTCTGCCAATTTGACAGTTTCCCGTTTGTA
>JAISQK010000236.1 GCA_031274255.1 Planctomycetaceae bacterium
TCGTTAGACGGCGAAAATGACGAAACGGAAAAGTTTGACGACGCGGCGGCGGTCTGACCTGACGGATTCTCTTGATTCAAAAACAGCAAGTTACTTGAGCCGGAACGCCCGAAATTTCGTGGCGGTTCCTGTTCCGAAAACAGATAATCCACGCCTGCCGGGTTCAGGAAATCAAAATGAAAATCCGGCGACAGATTCTGAAAGAAATCGAAACCATCCGTTGTCTCACAATTTACGGCGGCCGCATTGCCGTTTTGCTGAACCGCTTCGGTTTCCGAAGCATTCAGAGCCAGAACGGAGCCGGCGGCCAGTCCGAGAATTGAAGCGGAAACAGGAAAGCGTCATTTCCGGTGTTTGAGAGAATAAGTTCTTTTTTCCCCTTTCGTTATCCCATGAAATATCGTGTGTAACCGGAGGATTTGGTCGTGCTATACCGCAGCCGAGAGGGACTGCTCACCTACTTCTTATGGAAAATTTCAACCGGCTTGAGTATAATGGAGTCACACAGCGTTTCAATCCTGTATGGCACAACATGGGAAAATCTGATACAATAGGTGAAATGGATTTGAAAATATTTGTTTTTCGCCGGGAAAAGCCAAAAGGAGGTAATGTGATGGAGATTTTTGTCGAAAGTCCGTGGGTTTGGATTGCGATTACCATTTTTATGCTGTTGGTGTCTTACGCATTTTATGTGAACGACCGTAACATCAAACGGCTGATGATCATGCTTTTGACAGCGGCGATCATCCTGGGCGGCGGGTTGCTGTTGGATTACTGTGTGGAGACGGACCGTGAAAAAATCAGTGTCCTGCTCAATCAGATTGCGCAGGCTCTGTTGGATGACGATCTCGAAGCGGTGGAACAGCATCTTGCGCCGGACGCGGAGTACACCCGAAACCTTGCTGCGGCGGGAATGGCCATTGCCGCGTTGACGGTGGCGAAAGTGAACGACCTGCAAATCGACTACAATGATGCGACATCCCCGCCGACGGCTGTTGCAACATTTGCCGGAAGTTTCCGCGGCGAAACCAAAGGAGGCTTTTACGGTAAAATGCCGTTCGCTCAAATCATGAAGTTTGAAGTTCTCCTCGAAAAAAACGAGGGACGCTGGTATGTGACGGATGAATTCACGTATGATCCGCCCGTCAACGGTTTGCCGCGGCGGACTCCGTGACGGGACGGAGGATGATCAGGACCAAAGGAAACCGCCGATACGGTTTTCGGCATAGACTCATTTTACACGGAAATAAGGTACTTCACGAAAATGCAGCTTCGACAGATTCTTCTTATTCTGTTCGTGATCTTTTGCGGAAATGATGCCGTTCACGCGGTTCAGCGGTTTCCACTGCCGCAGTTTGAGTCGGACTACACCTTGCCCGAAACCCAAACACCGATGCCGTCCTGTGCTGCGGCGACGGAAAACGGACTTGCGGTGACAGGATATCTGTTGCTAATCGGGCTGTCGACCTGGCTTGCCGTAGGGGTTCGTTCGCGGCGAGGTCTCTTTCTGACGGCGATCGGTTCGATTCTGTTGTCCGGGTTCGTGTTTCAGGGTTGCCCTTGTCCGGTCGGAACGACGCAAAACATCGTCCAGTCGCTTGTCGATGTTCATTATTCGATTCCGGTAACGCTTGTGATTCTTTTTTTCGCGCCGTTGATTGTGTCGGTGTTTTACGGACGGACATTTTGTGCGTCCGTTTGTCCGATCGGTGCCGTACAGGAAATGGTGGCCATCAAACCTGTGCAGCTTCCCAACTGGGTGGACCAGTCTCTTGGTCTGCTGCGTTACATTTATCTCGGTGCGGCGGTCATGTTTGTGATGACCGGTCTTTCCTATATCATTTGCCGTTTCGACCCGGTGGTCCCGGTTTTTCGGATGCAGGGGCTTTTCACGTCTCTGGTTTTCAGCGGTTTTATTCTGATTCTCGGTGTTTTCGTCGGACGTCCGTACTGCCGGTTTTTGTGTCCGTATGGAGCGTTGCTCGGCTGGTGTGCGAAACTTTCCCAACGTCACGTCACGGTCACACCGGGAAATTGCACCAACTGCCGGATGTGTGAAAATGTCTGCCCTTATGGAGCCATTCAAAAACCGACGCAGCCTCCTTCCGCGGAAGAACGCAAGCGCGGTCCGATGCGATTGGCGGTTTTGCTGGTTCTTGTGCCGGTGGTGATTGTTCTTTTCGGAGGGATCGGTTATTTGGCGTCCGACTCTTTTGCTTCGCTGCATCCTGATGTCCGGCTGGCGGAAATGCTTCGTGCGGAGGAGTTGAAACTCGTCCCGGAGTTCCGTTCCTTTGATGAGACCAAGGCGTTTTACGCTCTGGAAATTCCGGTCAAACAGCAATATCAGCAAGCCGCGACGGTATTGAAACAGTTCCGCACCGCATCCGTACTGCTCGGACTTTGGGTCGGCCTTGTGACCGCACTGAAAATGGTTCAAATGGCTTTGCGGCGGCAGCGGGAGAAGTACAAAATAGATCCGGGACGCTGTGTTTCCTGCGGGCGGTGTTTCTGGTACTGTCCGAATCAAAAGGAGAACCGTGTCTTTCTTGATGAAAAAGTCCTTCTTCTCCCGGAGAAATACAGCCGGCAGCGGTAGGGAAGCATGCTGCTTCACCGCAGTCGCGAGCCGCGACGGGCGGATTGCCTTCGGCCTCAATGCCCCGCTCCCGTTGGTCGCTAGAGTTCATCTGTATTTTTATTTTGTGTTCCAAGTGATTCATTGGAAAAATTTTCTGACAGGAAGCGACCGACTCGAATAGACCGCGAGGAAACGTGCCGTTGCATCGCAGCCGGGAAGCCCCTGCGGGCACTTGCCTCCCGGCTGCGCGGTCGGCTTCCGATGGGGTCGTTTTTCCGCCGGTAGGCTCCAGGCCTCTACAAGGCGGTCGCCCTCTGTTGAAAAATCTTTCCAATAGGAGTCCAATAGGATTTTTCTGAAAATTTCCTGTTTTCCGTAAGATTTCATTGCATTCCCCGGATCGCGGGATCGTCCAGGCATTCACAACCCGTTTGCCGCGAAGGAGGTGGCGACCGACATGGGCGAACAAAATGATCTCGACGCAGTTACCCCGGTTGCCGGTCAAATCTCCTTGCGAAGCCAAATCCTTGACCCAAAAGATCGAGTTTTTGACTTTCACGCCGGTCGCTTCGAGAGCCGTAACCCATTGGGCGGCAACGTCGAACCGGGTGCAAAGGTAGACCGCCCCGTGAGCAAATCGCCCACGAAATCATTCACTTTAGTACCGAATCGGCTCAACCGCACAGAAGGGTCTTTTTGGCGCGCAAGTCATTTAGAACAGGCGATTTATGCTGTGCGGCTGTCGAAAACAAACTGAGGTAAACTCCATGCGGTGTTCCCTGCGACATTTTTGATTTTTGTGTCGCCGGAAAGGAACCTTTTCTTGTCGGAACGCCTTGTAGCCGTTGCGTCAAGTTTAAAGCCGTTAGGAAGGAGGAGGTTGTGTAAAGTCAACATAATGAAAACCTTTCGGAGAACCTTGTGGGACGAGCCCACCCGGTAAGGCTGACCACCACCGGAAGCGAGTTTTGCGTGGGGATGAGTAATCGTCAA
>JAISQK010000249.1 GCA_031274255.1 Planctomycetaceae bacterium
GAACCAAATGCTTTGCGTTGTTCATCGTTCAGACCGGCGTTGAACCACGCCGGCGTGTTTGTTGCAGACGTTCCATTAAAAACAAGCGGAGCTTTGTTGGCCGCATTGGGATTTGCCGGATTGTTGCCGACCGTTGCCAATATGTCATACAGAGCCTGCTGCTCAATGTATGGATAAATTAACGCCCAGAACGATGGTCTTTGATTAAAAATCGACGAAGGGGGCAACTTGTTATATGAGTCGTGAAAGTTGTGAACAGCCAATCCGATTTGCTTGAGATGATTGGAACACTGCATTCGTCTCGCGGCTTCGCGTGCGGCCTGAACCGCAGGCAAAAGTAAAGCGATCAGAATCCCGATGATCGCAATCACCACCAGAAGCTCGACAAGCGTAAAGGCTCGCATACTGCCCCCCCCCCCCATTTTAACATTTCTGGTATTTTCTGAGCGAGAAGACGAAGTTTTTTCTTTCCTGAGTTTTTTCATTGATTTTCCTTTCCTAAAAAGAGACTGTTTTTCCTCTGAAACAAATGACACGAACGTGAGACGTACCCGTCATCACAAAGCATCCTCGGGAATGCGTCACGTTCCGTATCATTGAGCATGGCCACAGACAAGAGCAAATAAAGTGCCAAACGATTTTTACGCAGAAAAACCGCATAATCCATCAATAGTCACGGCCTTCCCGTCAAATAACAAACTTTTCTGTGAAATATAACGGCTTCCTGTCCAAATACGGTTCCTCAATTCCTGTTCCCTTTGCCGGCTGGAGTACCGGATTGAGTCATCATTTTCACGGCACCGCGACTTTTTTCTGCCGGATGTTTTGCAGTATGCCCTGTAACTCTTCCCATCGTTCCGGCTCTTTTTCAGCAAGATTATTCCGCTCGCCGAGGTCGGTTTGCAGTTCGTAAAGCTGCGGACGCGGGCTGTTCCCTGTTTCAATGACCGTGTTGACGGAAACCGCCCGACCGTTCTTGTTCGGCAGAATGATCTTTTGCGTACCATGCCTCAAACTCATGGACGCTCCGGCCAGTACGAGGTCGGCACGTCCCTGCTGCGACTCGCCGAGAAGTGCGGAAATCACATTCTCACTGTCAGGAACGGCATCCTCAGGAAGTGTCTGACCGGTGAACGCCGCAAAACTTGCCGGAAGGTCTATCAGTGCAACAAGTGCCTCGGAAACTTCACCGGCCTTGATTTTCCCCGGCCACCGTACAAGAAACGGCACGCGTGTTCCCGCTTCAAACGCACTCCCTTTTCCGCCCCGCAGCGATCCGCCGGGCTTGTGGCTGCCGAGCAAATCTATCGCATGATCAAGATACCCGTCATTGACCACCGGTCCGTTGTCACTGGAAACGATGACGATGGTGTTGTCGGTGAGTTGCAGCCGGTCAAGCGTTTGCAGCACTTCACCGACACTCCAGTCGAATTCGGCAATCACATCACCGCGCGGCCCCATGGGTGTTTTTCCGGCAAACCGCGGATGCGGCACCCGCGGCACATGAATGTCGTGCGTCGCAAAATAGAGAAAAAACGGTTTCTCCTTGTTTTCTTCGATGAACCGGCACGCTTTTGATGTGATCGTGTCGGCGATATTTTCGTCAATCCAACGCGCCGACTTGCCGCCGGTCATGTAACCGATCCGGCTGATGCCGTTGACAATCGTCATGTCGTGTCCGTGACTGGGAAGTAACGCTTCTTTGAGAAGCTCAGGATGTTCCCTGCCGGTCGGTTCGTCGCCGACTTTCTCCTTGTAACTCACGGTGATCGGATCATTCGGGTCAAGGTTTGCCACATGATGGTTTTCGACGAACACACACGGCACACGGTCGCCCGTTGCCGGAATGATAAACGAATCATCAAAACCGACTTCGAGCGGTCCCGGCTTGATTTCACCATTCCAGTTGACCGGCGACTCCGGTGTTCCAAGTCCGAGATGCCACTTGCCGACAACGCCTGTTGTGTAGCCCGCGTTTTTCAGAATGGACGGCAGAGTCGTGCTTTGAGGCGGAATAATCAGTGCCGCATCGCCGGGAAGGATTCCGGTGCCGGGTTTCCGCCAGGGATAAATCCCCGACATCATCGCAAAACGTGACGGTGTGCATGTCGCCGCAACCGCATGAGCGTCTGTGAACCGCAATCCTTCCGCGGCAAGACGGTCCATGTTCGGTGTGTGAATCCGCGTTGCTCCGTAACAGCTCACATCGCCGTAACCGAGATCGTCGGCCAGAATCAGTACAATGTTCGGACGTTTCAGAGACGACGATGTTTCACTTGGATTTTCCGCCGCAAGAGAAACCGCAAAGAATGAACACAAAAAATAAATCGCCGCAACAGTCGTTTTCATTTTTTCACCTTTTTTGACGGACCCCGTAATGAGAAAAATTTTTGCTTCGGAAGCGTATCGCTTCACGGCAGTTGTCTCCCGGCTGCGCACATTTCACTGAAAACGACAAACCGGCTTGAGTCCATTTTGACATCGGTTTCGATTTCAGCAACAGGGGGAAACCATCACATATGACGGTTATCGGAATTTCCAATTTCCGTTTCATAGTATGGAACATTGTCCGTTGATGAAAAAATCGGTGGGATTACTGAAGAAATCTTGACAACCTCCCCATTACGACAATGTTACCTTTGTTATATTTGTGCCGTGTTGGACATACTTCCGATGAGAGAGAACTTACCGCAGTTCTTGATGAGCCGGCGGGACAGACTTTGACAAGTGAAATCCTTCGGGCGACATTGATTGATTACTACCGAAGCCGACTCGAACGGCAACGGCGTCCGTTGAACGGGAACAATCTTACGGGAATGTCACAGGCGTACACCCCAAACATTTGTACCTCCTCGTCACGGTAAGGAGGTTCACTGGAGTGAGGCGAGTAAGGATTTGACCGCAGTGCCGTAAAACGTGTACTCCACATCCGGAACAGTGTCCCAGATTCCGCCGATGTAACCGCCGCCTTCACTTTTCCAGAGCGAATCCACGAAAAGCTCCGTGTCTGATAAATCCATCTGCAATACAGCATCCAGTTCACACAGAGCGACGAGAGCCGTATGCGTGCTGAGCAAATCGGAAACCGGAGCGACGGCGTTGGCCTTAAAACCGCCGTCCTCCCTCTTCATTGACAGGAAAAATTCCACCGTTTTCCTGCTGAGATGATGTTCCGCATCCAGGAGTTTTAACAGACAAACCGCCGCAACCGTCGGACTGACGCCGCTCCGGTACAACGGAGGGAGTTCGACAAAACCGCCGTCCTCACGCTGTCTCTGAAGGATCAACTGGACGATCTTCTGCGGTTTGTCGATGGGAAGTCCCAACAGATGGAAAAGACAGACCACCAGAAATGTGTGATACGTACTCGAATACAGCGTCTCTGCCGAGGAAGAAAAGCCGCCGTCGGGACATTGAAACCGGCTCAATTTCCAGAGTCCCCAATCGGTACGGATGAGTTTTTTCTCCGCGAAAATATCCCGTCCTGTGGCTGTTTCGACCAGAATCGACGCCATCAACAAGGAAATGATCTCCGTACACTCCCAGGTTTCAACATCAATGCACTCCCTGAGAAAATCAATCACTCTATCCTCAGCGTTCAGTTTGCCGAGCAGTGCGAGTCCGCGAAGTGCGAATCCTGTGTAGTAGAGTTCACCGGCTCCCCGGCGTCCGCGAAAGCCGCCGTAATGAGGATAATCATGTTTCATCGTCGATAAATCCTGTTCCGAAAAGATAAAGGACGCGATATTCTCACGATACGTCTCCGGAAAGCGGACGATTCCTGATGCCAGTCGAAGAGCCAGTTGCGTGAAGATATTCGTGGACATAAGCGGTTTCGGGGTAAGGATGCGGATTGTTGTACTGTTGCAGCATACACAATAACATAACTTATGTTTTCCGCCATCAGGGGGAAAAAGGATTCAGGAGAAATTTTTACGCCTTAAATTCATGGAGATCTTTCTTTTTCGGAGGAAATCCCTTACAATGGGGCAAAAGTTTCCCGCGAAAGCCAATTTATGGAAAGGAAAAAATCGTGCGAAGTTTCACATCATTGACACGTTGTCCGTTATTCTCTCTGCTTATGCTGTTCGGAGCGGTGGGATTCCTTGCGGAAAGGCCGTCCGGCATTTTGGCGGTGGAATTTTCCGAGTTTCAAACGCCGCCGGATTCGGCGCGTCCGGCGGTTTATTGGTTTATTATGGACGGAAACCTCACCAAAGAAGGGATTACCGCCGACTTCGAAGCAATGAAACAACAAGGCATCGGCGGGCTTATCCTCATGGAAGTCAACGTCGGAGTGCCGCGCGGCAAAGTCGAATTTATGAGCGAAACCTGGCAAGAGCATTTTGTCCATATCGTTCGCGAAACCGAACGGCTCGG
>JAISQK010000265.1 GCA_031274255.1 Planctomycetaceae bacterium
CAAGATCCTTGTGGGAACACTCCCTGACAACTATCTTTGGGAAAGGACGTCGCTTTCGTATTTGCGGACTTGTTCCAGCCACGCCGCACCGACCGGAACACCGTTCCTTTCGCAGTAATCATCCCAGACCGCGCCAAACGGCATCGACTTCAGCTCCTCCAGTATTGCAAGACGTCCGGAGTAATCGCCGTCCCGTTCCCATTTCCGCAGTTGCGCGAGCGGTTCAAGGAATGCCGCAAGAAGAGCCTTGAGCATGGCACGTGTTCCGACAACCCAGGCGACAATCCTGTTGACCGTGCCGTCGAAAAAATCCAGACCGATGTGAGTGCGTCCCAGAAGATCGTTCCGTACAAGTTCCTCGGCGATAGCCCGCAAGTCGTCGTTCCAGATGACAACGTGATCGCTGTCCCAACGCACCGGACGGCTGACATGCAGAAGCAGTTCGTCCATGAAAAGCGACATGGACGAAAGTTTGTCCGCGATCCCTTCGGTCGGATGAAAATGACCGGCATCAAGGCAGATGAGTTTCTTTCGTGAAAGAGCGTACCCCATAAAAAATTCGTGCGAACCGACCACATAGGTTTCCGAACCGATTCCGAAGAGCTTGCTTTCCACCGCGTCGAGTTCCAGTTTCGGATCCATCTGTTCGGCGAAAATCCTGTCGAGCGACTCTTCCATCCGTTTCCGCGGAGTCAGACGGTCCACCGGAATGTCCTTGAAACCGTCCGGCATCCAGAAATCCACAACCGAGGGGCTTCCAAGCTGTTTTCCCATTTCCGCCGCGATTTTCCGGCACGCCGTCCCGTGACGAATCCAAAATTCCCGCGTTTCGGAACATGGCGACGAAAGCGTAAAACCGTCCGCCGCTTTCGGATGCGAGAAAAAAGTCGGGTTGAAATCAAGTCCGAGACCGTTTTCTTTCGCCCAGTCCATCCAGCCCTGAAAATGTTCAGGACCAATCTCGTCCCGTCCGACCTTTTTTCCTTTGTTCTCCAGATAAATCGCGTGAAGATTGAAACGGTGCTTTCCCGGAATCATGCGGAACGCGACCTCGGCGTCCTGCCGCAACTGCTCCGGTGTTCGGGCCTTGCCCGGATAATTGCCGGTCGCCAGAATCCCGCCGTCGGTCAGACCGCCTGCCGACTCAAATCCGCCGACATCATCCCCCTGCCAGCAATGGAGGGAAATCTTCACGTTTTGCAGCTTGTTCACCGCCGCTTCGACATCCACCCCCAAATCGGCATAACGCTGCCGGGCCAGTTGATACGCTTGTTCTGTTGTCCTCATTTTTGACTCCCTTTCCTTGTGGTGATTGATTCAACACTAACCCTGATATTCTACCGTATTCCAATGCGGAAAACAAGACGGACTCAACGCCCTCGCGTAAGAGGTTCTTTGCGGCTTTCGCGATCCGATCACCACCTCCAATCACCGGATGAAGTTTGTCCGGACTTTCGCCGGAAGAGACGGCGGCGGAAGATGTTTTCTGCCGTACTCCAGCGTCTTGAGAAACCAGGCGAAATTCCTGCCGAGAACCTGCATGATTTGCGTCCCCTCTCCGTCTTGCGCGGCTTCATTCGGGACGGTGCCGTGAATCACGTTCCAGTAGTTGGAACTGACGACGAACATTTCGGAAATCTGGAAATATTTGTTGAGCTGGTCGAATGTCGGGATGCCGCCCGACCTTCGTACCGCCGCAACCGCCGCGCCGGCTTTGTGCCGGAACAGGGAACCGTTGGCTGCGGCCACATAAAAGGACCGGTCGAGAAACGACTTGATGACGCCGTTCAGCCCGGAATAGTAAACCGGCGACCCCAACAGAATCCCGTCCGCATCAATCATTTTCGGCAAAAGCTCATTCACCTTGTCTTCAATCACGCAGCGGCGGTTCTGATTTTTTGCGCATCCGCCGCAGCCGAGACAACCACGGATCGACTCACGGCCCATGGTGACCAGTTCCACATCAATCCCCTCGTTTTCAATCTCCTGCAAGACCGTTTTCATTGCATAAGCCGTATTGCCGTCCGGTTTGGGACTTCCGTTGATTGCAAAAACTTTCATCGAAACACCTTCTTTTGTTAGCCGCTCCTGTTAAGCAAAATATCGGATTTTTCCTCCGGGAATCCGATTAGTCTTACGCCGATTCCAGCCTTACTCTTATCATGCTTTAGAGCGGATTTCTACATAACGTAAACTATTTATTATACCGGTAGACCGGGTTCTGAAAAGAGTCCGCCGTTCTACTTTACTCAATTGAGTTAAATTTTCCGTTAAAAACTCAAATCGGCTGACCATCAATATGCAACCAGAGACTCAGCGTATCGGCATGACCATGTATTGCTGTTGAAGGATACCTCAGCGTGCTCTACCCCTCAACGTTAATAAACATCTATTTTCAAGATAGGTATAAACTGATATAATTCTTGTTTTTCGTCTAAGTTTTTTCAGGAGGAAGATGATGTTGCGAACCAGTTGTACGGAGGAAGAACGGAAGACGTTTCAACGATGACGCTACAGCTATCCTGACGAACGAATCATGCGGCGGTTCGAAATCCTTTGGCTGCACGCCTGTGGCAAATTCGCACCGGGAAATCGCCCTCCTCGTTCGCCAAAATCCTCCTACCGTTCGAGGTGTGATGAACATGTACCAAAAGGGGGGCATCAAACTTGTGACCGCCATGGATGCGGGGCGACCAATCGTAATCGTGTTGGACAATGCACGTTATCAACATTGTAAACTCGTGGAGGGCTTGGCGAAGGAGTTGGGAATCACGTTACAATTTCTTCCGAGTTATTCCCCGAATTTGAATTGGATGGAATGGTTATGGAAATTGGTCAAGAAGAAATGTCTGGACAATATTTACTACGAAACCTTCGAGGAGTTCACTTCGGGTATCAATGATTGCCTGAGCCATGTCGAAACCGATTATCAATCCGAACTCGACACTCTCATGAAACTCTATTTCCAAAAACTTAAAAAGAGTCAGTTAATGCCGTTGTAAGGTATAGCTAAAGGGAAGAGTGTATTGATTCCAGAACAAATATTCCTCTTGTGTGGTTTCCAAACTTATTGTATACTTTAGTCAGAAAATTTGCAGAAGAAAGGGGGAGGTGTACAATGTTTATTGTATGACTTGCCATTCTGAACCGAAAAGTGCTGATTTTGTTGACTGCAATAATATCCGAAGTCTTTAATTCCATGAAGGAACTTGATTTATGCCGACAAATCCGATCTATTTGCCTGAACTTCGGGAAATGATTGCCGAAAACAACGTCGAAGAAATGTACGAGTTTTGCAAGGCACTGCACCCGGCTCAGACAGTGGAGTTCATGGACGGTCTGGAACCGGTGGAAATCTGGGCGATTTTGCGTCATGCGGAAAAGCCGGTTGCGGCGGAGATTTTTTCGTACTTTGACGAGGACATTCAGGTCAGGATTGTGGAGTCGGCGCCGCGTGACGAAATTGCCGACCTGATTGAGCATCTTCCGTCGGACGACCGTGTGGACATACTGCAATCGACGGACAAAGATGTTGTGGCGGAACTTATGCCGCTGATGGAAGCGGAAGACCGCAGCGATATTCAGCGGCTCAGTGCGTTTGCGGACGGAACATGCGGCGCCGAAATGACCACGGACTTTGTGCGGCTGCGTGCCAATATGACCATCACCGAAGCGCTGCAGGAAATCGGACGTCAAACGGAGGAAATCGAAACGGTTTATTATTTATACGTCGTCAACGAGGCGGACCATCTTGTCGGACTTGTGTCGGCGAAACAGCTTTTGCACAATCTCAGCCGTCCGCACACGTTGATCCGTGACCTGATGAAACGCGACCTCATCACCGTCCGCGCGGACGAAGACCGGGAAGTGGCGGCGCGGGAAGTGGCCAAATTCGACTTTCTCGCCATTCCGGTTGTCGATGCGAACCGTCACATGCTCGGAATCATCACACATGACGACATCATGGACATGGTGCAGGATGAGGCCACCGAAGATGCGTACCGCATGGCGGCGATCGGGCCGATGGAGGAAAGTTATCTCAACGCTCCTTTCTGGACGATCTGGAAATCGCGGGTGATGTGGCTGAGTCTTCTTTTCGCGGCGGAATTGGCGACCTTTACCGTGATGGCTCATTTCGACGCGGAACTCAGCACGGTGAAGGTTCTGGCATTGTTCATTCCGCTTGTGATCTCCACCGGCGGAAATTCCGGTTCGCAGGCCGCGACGCTCATCACCCGGGCCTTGGCGCTCGGCGAAGTCCGCATGCGTGATGTTTTACGTGTTTTGCGGCATGAACTGCTGATGGGACTGGCACTGGGAGTTTCGTTGGGAGCCATTGGATTTCTGCGGGCCTTTCTCACGCCGGACCACATTCTTTCCGGTACGAATCGAAGTTTGCTTTCGGTGACGATCTGCCTGACGGCGTCGTTGATTTGTCTTTTCGGCACGGTGGTCGGGGCGATGCTTCCGCTCGGCTTCAAGCGGCTCGGCTTTGATCCGGGCATGGCGTCGAGTCCTTTTGTGGCGACGTTCGTTGATGTGGTAGGAATTTTCATTTTTTTCACCGTCGCCAGAATTTTCTTAATTTAGAGCGTTTTAATTATTTACGCAGACAGTATCCATTGTGTTTGCAGTCAGTTGAAGAAAAAAACTTTCCTGACCCACATAGGAACTCTTGCCGTTTCACTACATCGCGAATCTTCTCTTTACGTAAAATGTTTTCAACTTCGAAAAGCTCAGCTCAATCGGATTCGAGTCCGGACTGTACG
>JAISQK010000320.1 GCA_031274255.1 Planctomycetaceae bacterium
TGTACAGGAAACAAACCACCGTGTCATTCTGCGTATTATAGCACATTTTGGAAACCTGTATATGGTTATATTTCGGCGTTAGTGGTTACAGATTTTGATTAAAACCGGTGGATTTGGCGAGAGTCTGCCGCGGAGAATTTCGATTTTTGCACAGAAAGATTGACGGCGGAATCTTCTCAAACCTTGTGCTGTAAAAGCTACGTTTCGGCAGTTTTTACAGTCACTCTGTCAGGTTTAAGGACGCCTCATGGAATTCTCCACTTTTGCCGTTCGCTGCCGAAAATCGAGGAACTCGGAGACGGCACTTATCATGTCTCGATCTGGTCGGAAACAGAGCCGGAAATCCGTCTGTGGGCGGTCCACGGACTCCGGTTTCACGAAAAGTTCCGCACCTTCTGGGTGGAGAACCTTTTTGCAGCAAACAAGCCATGCTGCCGGATGCAGCCGGTGGACTGGTTTTTTCTGCGGCATCTTTGCAGGCACGGCAGCAGTACGGTTCAGAGCATTCTTGACGCTCTGACGGAAGACTCTGATTTTTCCGGCTACGACGAGAGTTACTTTCCGACCTCCAACGCGGAGGACTGCCTTCGGCGAAGGATCAATTTCGCTCTCGAAGAGATCAGGGCGGAGTTTGATGTGAGCCGGAAATCGGGCCGGTTTGATCTTATTTTTCAAACCCGGTCTGTGCTATACTGACTTCCGCTTTGCGGGACGCCGTTCCGCAGCCCGGACTCCTGTATCTGGCCGCGAAGCTTCATTGAAGAGCTTCTGCCGGGAATCGGTCGTGCCCTGCCGAGGTCGGTCAACTGTTGATGCGTCAATTGTCCCGGCCAATTCTGAGACATGACATGCCGCATCAGCGGAGAGTCGGGATTCTGAATCGCTTTCTCGACGTTATACCCCTTCTCGAAACGAGCCAGTAAGCCGGGCATTCGTTTCTCCATCGTTTGGAGAAATTGCCGCGTGGGAGCCAGTATTCCCGCCCGTTTCTGTCGGGCAGCCCACTTTCCAATTCCCGTCCATTTTGCCGATTCAGCCTGTTTTGCAAGTTCTGCTTTCTTCCGGGCCTGCCCCTCCTCCCGTCTCCTTTCGAGATAATTGTGCAAGGCCATCTGCATTTCGATGCGGAATCGGTTTCGACACGTCTCAGGCAATCATTGATACCCGAAGTGAACTCCTCGAAGGTTTCGTAGTAAATATTGTCCAGACATTTCTTCTTGACAAATTTCCATAACCGTTCAATTAAATTCAAATTCGGGGAATAACTCGGAAGAAACTGTAACGTGATTCCCAACTCCTTCGCCAAGACCTCCACGAGTTTGCCATGTTGATAGCGTGCATTGTCCAACACGATTACGATTGGCCGCCCTGCCTATTGCACGGACAATTTTCGCAACATCTCGCATACGGTTGTCGCTGTAATGTCACCGTCGTTCGCGACGACGGTCAATTGTCCGCTGACCGCGTTGCAGGCTCCCGGAACATTCCAACGTTTTCGTCCCGAAGGACTGCGAAGGAAGATTCGAGTGAAACACCATAAGTACCCGAGAAACGTTGCTTGAACAAAATGGACTCCGTCCATGAACAACAACACCGACTCGCCCGCTTTGGCCCTCGCGATTTCAGGCTCCATATGTTTTTTTTGAATTCCTCCTGCTTCTCCAAATCCGCTTTGACGGGAAGGACTGCCGTTTTACGGAATGTTATTCCGATGGTCCTCATGAAGATGCGTACACGTTGCGGGCTTCGCTTGATGCCGGTCCATTGTTCGATACGGGCTGCCGCTTCCTTGGCGGACGCGGGCGGACGTGATTGGAATTCGCGGATAATGGAGGTTCGGTGTTGTGCCGGACCACTCGCGGGGTGATACGAATCCATGGCGGTAACAAGTTGAATGCCGCCCTTTTGGTACATGTTCATCACACCTCGAACGGTAGGAGGAGTTTGGCGAACGAGGAGAGCGATTGGGCGGAAAAAGGCCGCGATTTCCCTAAAATCGACCGCGTGCCACGCTGCTCCCATTTTTTACCTGTCAGAGACGGTGCGTTACCAGATGATTTTCAGTCCGGCGTTGGCGGTGTTAAGTGCCTGATACTTGTTGAAGCTCAGATTGTAACTCCCGAACAGCGACAGTCTGTCATTCAAGGCGAAGTCGGCCCCCAAACCGGCATTGAGCCAGTCGCGTCCGAGCGAATTTCCCATCGTGAGGAACGAGCCGGGATTCGTGACATCAAACCGGAATGTGGTTTCCATAGTGTCGTCCAATGTCTCGTGCATCCAACTGACATTTCCTTCCAGTTGCAACGCGCCGCGTTTCAACCGGAGGTCGTGAACGAGTCTTGCTCCGAGGTTGGTACGGAGACTGTTCATGTCGGCACTCTTTCCAAAAAGCCTTGCAGCGGAAGCCGTTCCCGAATGGAGGAGACCGCTTTCATTGATGGAATTGTGCGCCAGGTGAAGGTACTGGAGTCCGAAAAACGGCTGGAAACCGGTGTTGCGCATCTGAAGGACCGGCAAACCGCGTTCCGCATAAAGTCCGCCCTGCCATCCGCCGAAGGAGTCACTCAGAAAAGCCGCCTGCGAAGTTCCCGCCAGCACATTCCGGTGAACGTCATAATGGTCAAACCCGAATCCTCCGATCACAGAAGTGTATCCCGCCGAGTCAAAGAGCCGTCCGTAAATTCCGATGAAATTGTCTTTGCTGCGTCCGGAACCGATGCTTTGGTTTGTGTCGATTTTCGTCTGATTGTAAGAGTAGAAGAGTCCCAGACGGCCCGGACCGCTTGATGTCCGTTCCACGGCGACGATGCCGCCGTAGCTGCTGTAGTCATAACCATACCTGTCACGATTGGAGGAGGTGTCTCCGAACATTCCCGTCGCCGCCATCCAACCTGTCCAGCCGGAGCCGGCGTAGGACTGACCGCGGACAAGAGTGCTGAGATCGTTTCCGCCGGGGCGTGAATCCAAAGTGTTGCCTTCCCTGCCGGAAACCATTCGGAGATTCCGCGAGAGCAAACCGAATATCTCTGTTGTGGCCTGGACCTGGGCCGGGCCGAGAGAACTGTAAATCTCACCGGAAAACTCGTCATAGGCATACGCCATCTGCGGATTCGCGAGGGCTTCCACCTGATTCAGCAGAGCGTCCAGTCCCGCAGACCGCGCAAGGCTCCTGTTGACCGAAGCGGACTGCGCCGCGGCCGGTTCCTCCTCGCTTTCGGCCAATTGCGTCAAATAAGCGGCCATCGAACGCTGGGCTTTCGTTGAAGCGGCGGTTTCGTAATCGACATCTTCAAATTTGACCACGTAATCATTTCCGCTCCAATCTCCGACGGCACGTTTTCCGAGAATGTCGTCCAGCATATTGAAATGACCGGAATAATTCCCTGTAACATTGATCAGATTGAATGAACCTGATGTCAATAAAGAAACATCCTGTCCGTCCGAAAAAATGTAGGCGACGGCACCGTCGGCGATGACGAGGTCTCCCGAAACCGTCATGGTTTGACCGGAACCGGCGCTCACATCCGCCAAAAAGGTACTCCCGGAATCGAACGCCAGATTTTGAACTGTTGTATTATTCCCGCTCAA
This sequence comes from Planctomycetaceae bacterium, assembly GCA_031274255.1. Taxonomy (GTDB): domain Bacteria; phylum Planctomycetota; class Planctomycetia; order Pirellulales; family Thermoguttaceae; genus WRMR01. The sequence goes on from JAISQK010000320.1 coordinate 3,589, forward strand.
GGTTGCCCCGTTTCCGACCGTCACCGAAGCACTACTCAAATCGGACTGCAACTCAAGTGTTCCGGCGGCGGCAAACACGTTCCCGCTGAAAGTGTTTCCCAGATTGGAAAGAATTTTCGTACCGGTTCCGCCGAAGACAAGGCTGGAATCACTATTACTGCCGGTAATCGCACCGGAAAGTTTCAGATTCCCGATGTCCGTGCTGACGGTGAGCCACCGGGTGCCGCTGTCAAAAACAATCTCATTGGCAAGCGTTTTCGTGTTCGTTGTATCCGAATCGGTATCCGCGTTGAGGAACGTGTTCTCTCCCGTCACACGGATCGTTGCGCCGCCGAGAGAAGCGTCGTACTTTGTCGTACCGCTGTCCGTATATTTTTGCAGCCAGATGCCCCCTTGTTCCAAATCAATAGATCCGCCTGATGAAGATGAGTTTCCTCCATTAACCACCAGATATCCGTTGCCTGTTTTAGTCAATGTTTGACCGTTTGTATCAATTCCCTTTGTGAAGAGCGGAGCATAGGTTTGCCTGACATCCACGGTACTGTCATCGTCAATCTTCAACATACCAATCTGAACACCGCCGGTATAGTTCGGGATGTCCACCCCCAGCGTTCCGCCGTTGAGGTTGACGGTCGCCGTGCCGTCCCCCAAGGCGTTAAAATACTTCGCGTAAACATTCGCGTTACTGTTGACATTGAACTCTCCGGAAAAACCGTTGCTGTAGCCGTAAAGATTCCAATCCGTACTGCCGGTTGGCTCAAAAGTGACCGTTCCGCTGCCGCTGAAACTTCCGTAAAAATCGGCTCCGCCGTTTCCTTCCAGCGTGAGTGTATGATTTCCCACAGAAACACTGTTCCCTCTACTGGAAGAGCTGAGATTTTCCAGCGTGGTGTTGCCCGCGAGACTCAATTTTCCGTTTCCGGTCAGGACGACATCTTTCACCCTATTGTTTGAAGCCGCACTGGTACCGATTTCAAATGTTCCATTGTTCACCGTAATGGCGGGCAAGTCCGCGGAACCATTATCATACGTCCACCAGCCGGTGCCGGTTTTGGTGAGTGTCCCGGTTCCAAGAATGAATGTTCCAGAAAACTTACTGCTTCCCGATCCGGCAATGGTGATATTCCTTCCGTCGGAATCCAATGTTCCCGCCCCTGAGAGTCCGCCGTAAAAGGTGGCGTCTTGGGTGACTTTGAGTGTCCCGCCCGTGATGGTGGTCAGCCCCTGATGATTGAGATTCCCCGACATGGTAAGCGTATTACTCCCCATATTCACATTGATTCCGCCGGTTCCCGATGTGGAACCTGAAATCGTGTAATCAACA
>JAISQK010000038.1 GCA_031274255.1 Planctomycetaceae bacterium
TCAGATAAAATTGAGAAATTTTATAAAAACCTTCTTGTCTTACAAGGAAACCTATTTAGAATTATCCGATAGAGCAGGATGACTCTAAAAACTCGGATTCTGGAGGAAATGAACTTCAAGAGTATCGTTAATTCCGGGATGCCGTGCTTCTCAAACGAGTTTTTGAAGTATCCTGAATAACCTTTTTTACGAACATTTCAAAAGTGAAGGAAAGAATTATGAAAGACTATTTTTTGCACAAAAAATGCCAAATTGACAAGAAAAGCTGTGAAAAAACCAAAACGGCTTTCACCCTGGTGGAGCTTCTTGTGGTGATTGCAATCATCGGTATCTTGATTGCACTTCTTTTACCCGCGGTTCAGGCCGCCCGCGAAGCGGCAAGGCGAATGCAGTGTACCAACCACCTCAAGCAAATCGGACTGGGTGTTCATAATTTCCACGACACTCGAAACGGAGTTCCGCCTGCTTGTATCGGAGGCGGGTTTACCGATAGTTACAGTGGCACTGTAAATAATAACAGAATCAATAGGGCAACGATCTGGCCCCTGCTTTACCCTTATATGGAACAAACGGCACTTTACGATCAGTACGCCAATGCCAGTTATGATGGAAAAGTCGGGTTCAATGTTTGGTTCAGCAACGGATGGTGGAATAGTCTTGGCAACGACGGGAGAGAAGCCCATTCCTCTGTTTCCTTTCTCCGATGCCCAAGCCGCAGAGACAGCAGTCAAAAAATAGCAAACTCAGGAAACACCGCCAGCGACGACACTAACACTGGCAGAACCACAAGCGGACCGGCCGGAGACTACGCAATGGTGTTTTATTCTGTTCAACCTACTCCGGGAGCTGGCTACTGGTGGGGGATGAACGGATGGGAGAAACCCGCAAACCAAGGACAGCATGGTCCCTTCCGAACAGCAAAACTTACCGATAACAACGATGGAAATACATGGAGCTCGCAAGACAATTTTTCACGTTTTGTCGATGGCATGAGCAATCAATTGCTTTTTGGTGAAAAACATATCCCAAACGGACGAGTCGGGAAATGCGGGTCGGCGGCTTGGCCTCCGGCGGACGAAAGAGCGGGTAATATGGATGAAAGCAATGAATCACTTGATATTGGCGATTGTTCTATTCTGAACTTTGGTGAATACCGTTCGCAACCAACCGGTCGAATTGTACACATGACAACGACTTTGTCCGGTTACGAAAAAGTGAACCCCGGTATTATCACTCCGAACATTCAGAGTTATGTGGCTCATCGCCATGCTGCTTTTGGCAGTGCTCATACCGGCGTCTGTAATTTTCTAATAGGTGATGGTTCCGTTCATGGAATTTCCGCAACAATCAACCCGCTCCACTTGGCGGCGTTGGGCGGTGTCGATGATGGGGCAACCGTTTCCCTTCCATAAATCGTCATCACTATCGGTGGTGTGTGTTCCTCTGAAACACGCACCATGTTGCCATCACTTTTAAAAGATTAGGAGCTCAAATGAAAATCAATCTGGTTGGAATCTTGTTTTTGTTTCTGATACCCGCACTTGTCGGTTGCGGCAATCCAAAAGTTCATGGAAAAGTTGTTTATTCGGATGACGGTTCTCCGTTGGACAGAGGGATAGTGAATTTCATTACAGACGATTACATTGCCCGCGGACCAATTGATAAGAGCGGTAATTACGTTGTCGGTTCAATGAAAGCCCGTGACGGAATCCCTTCCGGAGAGTACAAGATTTATATTTCCGATACGACGAAGGTATTCAAAAAACGAAACAGTGATGTCATTGTTTATAAAAGGCTGGTTGATCCAAAATACGAAAACGCGGAATCTTCCGGCTTAACTTTAAACGTGAAAGGATCGCAGGTCTTCAATATTACTGTAGATCGTTACGATGCCTCGAAAAAACCGTAATACTCTGCCGGAGGTTATGAAGCGAAGTTTTTGTAAATCATTTCCTCCGTTTTTGATATCACGTCTTTGAAGGGCAGAGAACTTCCCGAAGTGTCTCAACCAGAAGAATATCCTGCCGGGCAAAGACGGTTCGCATATCAAGGACAAGCCGGTCCGCCTCCTCCGACAAAACCGCCATTCCCGGCTTGATACGGAAAAACTGCTGCAAAACATCGTTGGCCGTTCTGGATGTCAGTGTGATGACCACCTGCCAGGTCGGAATTTTGTAGAACGGGCGATCCGGTACCAGCGGGGCAAAACCGGCACGGACAGTCACTTCCGACACAATGTTTCCCACAGTGATTTGCGATGCAATCCGGTTGGCTCGAAGTTTCAGGTTGTCCGGGTTGGTTGAAATCAGTTCGCAGATCGGAATATTCATTTCCGCCCGGTCCCGCGTGAGGAACAGGGCAAGTGTTGTTTCAAGCGCGGCGATGTCATAAGCCGTCGGGGCAAACGCATCGGTAAGCCGTGACATGCGGATTCTTCCGATAAGTGTCCGGTCTCCGGCCAGCACGGTCAGATCGGGCCCGCCGTTGAGCCTTCCGGTCGAAAAAATCACAAGTGAAACACCCTGCTTGACGATGTCGCGGATAACAGGAATCCCTTCGAGACCGAACGGTACTGTGTCGTAAAGCGTTCCCCATTCCGAGTCGTAGAGAAGCGGTGAATGGTATTTTGCCGCCAACTCCGCGAGTTTTCCAAGCGGCGGCACACTTTTTAACCCGTGAAAACAGGCGTTTGTGGCGTCGGAACAGAACAAAACGCCTGCTTCTTCCGTTTTCAGAGCCGTTTCGTAGTCGCCGAAAGTCGTCCGGTGAATGGTTCCGACAACTTTCTGCACGAAGTTTCCCCAGGGAAGAAAATCCGCAATCTGTGTTCCATCCCGGCATTCCGCAACATCCGCAACCGATAAAATCAGATGGGAACCGGAATTTTCGTCTCCACGGAGAACGGAAAACAATGTCGCCAAGGCACCGGCATGGCTGTTGAAAACCACGGCATCCATCGCGCCGGTCAGTTCCGCAAGAAGCACCTTGATGGGACTTTTGGGGAGCGGTAATGAGATGTCGGTCTCCCCGAAAGCCGTGTCACGGGAAACAGAAGCCTGGATTTCCTGGGAGCCCCCCTCACATAAAACCCTGTTCATTTGGTCAATGGCGTAAGGAGAAAATGCGGGAATGCCGTACTCCGGATGCAGCAGGATTCCGGTGGCGTTGATCGCCGGTCTCGCCGGAGTCTCCGTCACGAGATGAAGTTTCGCGGCGATTTTTTCGGCAAGTTCCGCGATGTCCGGCATCCGGCGTTCGGACGCGGCAAGTTTGGCTTCGGTCGCCATTTCGTTGAGGACGCCGGTTGCCGTTGCGAAAAAAGTCACCGGATGTAAATGATGTGCCAGCACCCGAAGATTCGGCGACGCAAGGATTTCACTAAGCGATGGTAAATAAGTCTTCTGGGAATTGGTCACGGAAACCTCACAATGCGGAATAAATAATGAAATGATTCAAAAAGGACAAAGCACCAAAGTATTATCATTATATCACATTACGGCTGACGGCAAAATGCCGGTACGATTATAAAAACGATATTCCATTTAAAACGTCCTTTTTATTGATGATGACGGGAATTATTTACGGCGGTCGGCTTGACGGCGGGAAAAAAAGCGATAAAATAGCCAACTGCTCATGGGGTTAAAGTCGCGTGTTTAAGTGTCACAGCGTAAAATTAGAGGCTTATAGGAAAAAATGTCGCTGAATAAAGAAGATAAACAGACTATGATCGGCCAGTACAAACGGTCGGAAAATGACAATGGTTCGTCGGAGGTGCAAATCGCGATACTGACGAAAAACATCACGATTCTCACGGAACATCTCAAAGCGAACAAGAAAGATCATTCCAGCCGCCGCGGGTTATTGATGATGGTGAGTCAACGCCGCCGGTTGCTTGATTATCTGAAGAGAACGGCGCCGCAGCGTTATGTGGATGCCATTCAGAGTCTCGGTATCCGAAAGTAAATGTTGACCGTTTGGGCCGCGCCGCTGTTTTCCCGGTTTTTATAGCAATAGGAAATAGAGAGTGCGTTTGTTGCGATGACAGGGTGTCTTGTTTTGTGAGTGCCGGATGAAAACTGAGTTGATTTGAGCAGGATTGTTATGAAGAGGCTGTGTGATAAGACCCGGACAAAAAATAATGTCAGTGGGGGTTTTGTTTGCGCGGATGTTTTTGATGAGGGATGGGTTTCGGATGAGTGGTAAGTAGAATTGGTACTTTAATATGGTGTAGTGTATAGTCGTCTGTCGCGAAGGACCGTTATTGCATCAGCTTGTGAATGCGGAAAGATTAAAATTTAGATTTTAGAGGAAACGGGAGAGTTGGAATAGTGACAAAAATCAGAGTGGAAAAAGAGATCGGGAAAAATACGCTGTGGATAGAGACGGGAGAACTTGCGAAACAGGCCGCAGGAAGTTGTTTGATAGGTTACGGAAAAACGGTTGTCCTTTGTGCCGCCACGACAGGTCCTTCACGGCCGGGAACGGACTTTTTCCCGCTGACGTGTGATTATCGTGAGCGGGTTGCCGCTGCGGGAAAGTTCCCCGGAGGGTTTATGAAACGTGAAGGGAAGCCGAGTCTCAAGGAAGTCTTGACTTCACGGTTGATTGACCGGCCGATGAGACCGCTTTTCCCGAAAGGGTTCACTAATGAAGTGCAGGTTCTCACAATGGTGTTGGCCGCCGACAAAACCACGGACCCCGATATTTTGGCAATGAACGGTGCGGCGATGTCGGTAATGATTTCGCCGCTGGTTTTCAACGGGCCGCTTGCTTCCGTCCGGATTGCTCGAATTGACGGGAAATATGTCGCTTTTCCGGAATTTGAAAAAATGGATCAAAGTGATCTTGACCTGATCGTTTCCGGCAACATGGAATCCGTGCTGATGATGGAAGGGTTTGCCCGTGAAATGCCGGAAGATCAAATGTATGAAGCGGTAATGAAAGCCCACGAGTACATCAAGGCGATCTGTGAACTGCAACTGGAGATGCTGGACAAGGTGAAACCGGTGAAACCTGAATTCACGCCGGCACCGCTGGATCACATTTATAACCAACTCAAAGAAAAATATTACGACGAATTCTGGCAAGCGAAACGTACCGAAGGGAAACTGGCGCGTTATAATGCCTGTGTCGCGGTGAAAACGAAGGCGAAATCCGAAATGTTTCCTGATTCTCCGGTCGTTCCGCCGCTTCTCGGCCCGATCGACGAGCCGGTGGTGGACGCGGAAGAGACACCGGTCGTTGTCAGTAACTATACGGAAGACCAGTTTGAACAGGCATGGTACGAACTTGAGGAACGGGTTGTCCGTGACCAGATTCTCTCCGGCACACGTCCTGACGGCCGCGGAATGAAGGATATCCGTGATATCGAGTGCCGCGTGAATGTGCTCCCCTGTGTGCATGGTTCCGCTGTTTTTCAACGAGGCGAAACCCAGGCACTGATTACCGTCGTCCTCGGAACCGGTCGTGACGAACAGAAAGTCGATGGTCTGTTCGACGAATACGCGAAAAAGTTCATGCTTGATTACAATTTTCCGTCGTTTTCCGTTGGAGAATGTAAGCCGTATCGCGGTCCGGGACGCCGTGAGTATGGTCACGGGGCCTTGGCGGAACGGAGTGTCAAGCCGATTTTGCCCGATCCGGAAGACTTTCCCTACACCGTGCGGATCATTTCTGATATCTTGGAGTCGAACGGTTCCAGCTCGATGGCAACGGTCTGCGGTGCGACACTCGGTCTCATGGCCGCAGGGGTGCCAATCGTCAATCCTGTCGCGGGAATTTCGGTCGGTCTGGTCAAAGAAACCGACAAATGGGTGCTCCTCACCGACATCATGGGGGATGAAGATCACTTCGGCGACATGGATTTCAAGATTGCCGGGACGCAAAACGGTATCACCGGCATCCAGCTTGATCTGAAAATTGACGGTATCAGCCCGGAAATCATTCAGGCGACAATCCGGCAGTCTCGCGAGGCACGTATCTCCATTCTCCGCAAGATGTTAAGTGCGATACCGCGTCCGGCGGATGACATTGCCGCCGAAGCTCCCCGCCTTATTAAAATCCAGATTGACCCGGAAAAAATCGGTCTTCTTATTGGTCCCGGCGGTAAAACGATTCGCTCCATTCAGGAATTGACAGGTGCCTCCATTGATGTGGACAATGACGGAACGGTGTTTGTCGCATCCTATGATGAAAAAAGTGCCATGCAGTGTCTCAGTGAAATTAACAAACTGACCGCATCGGTGGAAATCGGTAAAATTTACGAAGGTCAGATCACCAGCATCAAAACTTACGGGGCGTTTATCGAAATTCTCCCCGGACGTGACGGTCTCTGTCACATCAGTGACCTTGCTGCGGACTATGTGGAAAACATCAACAGCATCTGCAAAGTCGGCGACAAAATCACGGTCAAAGTGGTTTCCATTGATGATCAGAACCGGATCAAACTGAGCCACAAAGCAGTATTACGCGAAGTATAAGAGGTTTTGTCGGCAATATTCTGCGAGTTTCGGTTTCGGACCGGTTTTCGGTTGGATCGGTTCGATGAACCCGCCGAAAAAGAAAATACGGTACAGATACCGTATTTCTATTGAGAGGGGGATAGTTTTAACTCAACTTGAGACCTCTTTTGTGACCAATGCGGCTTTTTCCGTAAGATATTGGAGAACCGGCCGCACACCAAGAGACGTGCTGCATTCGCGGGTACAGTTTCCGCAGCCGGAACAAAGAATCCGGTCAAATTTATCCGGGTAAATCCGAAACTTGTGCTGAATTCTGTTCCGCTGACGTTGCGCTTGGTTGTTTCGCGGATTGTGACCTGAAGCATGATGAGTAAACAGGGCGGATTGACATGTGTCCCAGGTTTTGACTCTTGCCCCGAACATGCTGTTTCCTTCGTCGAGGATGTCAAAACAATGGCATGTCGGACAAACGAAAGTACATGCCCCGCAACCGACACAACGGAGTGATGTTTCCGACCAAATCGGATCGTCAAAATGTTCACGAAGATAATCCGTGACCGTTTCGACAGAAAACTTCACTTCAGGAACAGCAACCGCATGTCCCGTCTTTTCCGACGGCGTTGTCTTGCCCGCAAAGAGTTTCTTTCCCTTTTCGGTGAACATTCGCACCTCATATTCGCCGTTTCCGAGGTCAAGGAGGATCGCGTCGGCCCCCTGTTCTGTTTCCGGATTCAGACCCAGCGAAGTACAAAAACAGTGTTCGTCAATATTTTTACAGGCCATGGTCACAACGGTCGTCTTTTCCCGACGCTGCTGATAGAATTGGTCATTGTAATCCCACGCAAAAAGCGGGTCGAGAATCGCATTCGCCGCCGCGTCACACGGTCGGACACCGAAAATGTACTGTTCCCGTTCGAGAACCGGCTGCTCGGTCAATGTGACATCATGACCATCCCTTTGGAACGTGTACAGTACTTCCCGCCGCGGAAAAACGAACTCTTTGATCGAATTCATCGGCATTCCCGGCGGATCAAAAAGAATTTCATCGGAAGAATCAACGGCTTTGTAAAAATAGCGGTGATTTGTTCCGGCCATCGGTCCGGCGACGGTTTTTCCATTGGAAATCAGTGACCGAATGATTTCCTGTAATGTCTTTTCCTGGATGATTTCACTCATAACGCAACAAAATTTGATATTTCTACGGTTAATAAAAAGGACTCTCTGAAAAATACCTTCCAATATAATCTCCAGTATATCTTATTTGAAAGTGATCGGCAACAGCACCGTTGCGGTATTTTGCGGACGGAGTAAAATCATGGACGACGGCTTCGCGAAATATTCTCCTGCATGCGTTATCGCGTACGGTTTCTCAAACAAAAAACAACTTATGAAGCGTGACCTCATTACCCGGCTTCATCATTCGCCGTGGCGGTTTGTGATGGCGTTTGCCGGCGGCGGAAGTGATTTACTGAGCGATTTGCTCACGGTTCCGGGTGCCTCGGGGACGGTGATTGAGGCGGTGGTGCCGTATTCCGGCGCGGCAATGGGCGATTTCCTCGGTTTCACGCCGGAACAGTTCTGTTCGGAGCAAACGGCGCGTCAACTGGCCATGTCGGCGTTTGTGCGTGCGGAAAAACTTGAGCCTTCCCATGAGACCGCGACGGCCGGTTTGGGAGTCACGGCCTCCTTGGCGACGGAACATCCGAAACGGGGCGAGCATCGTTTTTACTGGGCCGTACAGACGGTTTCTCAGACCATTGCCGGAAGCTGTCTGCTCGAAAAAGGAAAACGTTCCCGCGAAGAAGAGGAGCGGTTCGTCGCCGATGTTCTGCTGGAGGAACTGTGTCACGTTGCGGAAATCTCGGTCTTTTCGCGGACGGATTGTTCACGCCGCGTTGCGGCGGCTCCGGAGAAATGGCGTCTTGCACTTTGGGGAAAGGAATCCGCCGTACCGCTGACGAAGGGGACGCACCTGCCGAAGTTTCTTTTTTCCGGATCGTTTCACCCGATGCATGACGGACATCGGAAAATGGCGGAGATTGTCCGGGAAAAGTACAGCCGGGACGTGGCCTTGGAACTTCCGCTTGTCAATGCGGACAAACCGCCGCTTGATTACATCGACCTGGAAACGCGGCTTGCCGGTATCGGCGGCGGTTATGAGGTCTGGCTTTCACGGCTTGCGACATTCCGCAACAAATCCCGTTTTTTTCAGGGTGTCACGTTTATTGTCGGTGCCGACACGTTGCGGCGGATTGCGGAACCGCGATATTACGGTTCCGCGGAAAATCGCGATTCGGCCTTACGGGAGCTTGCGGAAAATCGTTGCCGGTTCCTTTGTTTTCCGCGAAAAAACGGTCATTTCATCGAAACCGTGGAGACGCTTTCCCTGCCGGAGCCGCTTCGGAATCTTTGCCTTTCGGTTTCCCCGGAGGTGTTTTGTGAGGACATTTCCTCCACGCAACTGCGGGAACAGAAGATGTCATAACAAAGGGAAGCGTGACGCTTCACCGCAGCCGCGAGCTGCGGCGGCCAACGCGAGGGCGTTGGATCCCGGATGGGACTACCGTCCCGAACAAATGATCCGTTCGCGTTGCTCACTGGAGTCCATCGGCGGAAAAATGTTTCCAACCACTTGCGAGGTGCAGCAGCATGCTGCCTCCCGGCACTTTCGTGCGATCTGCTTCGGTTGGATAACGTTTCTAACTCACTCCATTCCCTTTTGTTCCGCTCGCGGACTCCAGTGAGCAACGCGAGCGGGGGAACGCGCCGTTCCATCGCGGTTGCCTCATGGTCACTTCGTTCCATTTGGCTTCCGTTGGATAATCCTTCCCACCGCTTTTCTTTTGAAAAGTGTTTGCCTAAATAGAGATAGAATCTTTTCCTGAAGCAGTGAAAATCAACCATGAACTCTTTTTTCGAAACAACTTTGATACGTCTGGTCAGTCTTCCCAAATGATGGCGGGTGTTGCTGTTGTCGTGTTCAATAGTAATGGTGTGGCTTTGCCGATGACATGCCATTCCGACGGCAGAACTTTAGCAAAGGCCTCCC
>JAISQK010000114.1 GCA_031274255.1 Planctomycetaceae bacterium
AAAATCCCATAAGGGACCTTGTTCAATATAGGGAAACAAAATGGGAAACAAACTCAGATAACCACTGTTGACAACTGACGGAGGCAACCCCTGTCTTGTGTCGTGAAAATTATGAACGGTTATGGAAATTTGTCAAGATGAAATGTCTTTACAATATTTACTACGAAACCTTCGATGAGTTCACTTCAGGTATCAATGATTGCCTGAGCCGTGTCGAAACCGATTATCAATCCGAACTTGCCACTTTCATGAAACTCAATTTCCAATACCTTAAAAAGAGTCAGTTAATACCGTTGTAAGGTATAACACAAACTCTTTGACAATAATCTTGTGTGAACACACTCTAATCCGAGCTAACGATACTGGATTGTCGGATCGGGGGTCACGATCGGCAAATCACTTGAGGGTGAGTTTGACGGCGGTGTCGGTTGCAGATACTGATATTCGTTAGCCGGAGGACTCGAAAAGGATGATTGGGGAGCAAGCGGATTGTTCCGGGAATGAATCCTCTGCTGTCGGGAAGCCGACGGGATCGTACGCTTGTTAAGTTCCTCCAACATCTCTATGATGTTTTCTCGCATCTCTATGATATTTTCTCGCCGCGTCTCTGTAATATTTTCTTGATCTTCCCGTTTGACGGTCACGGTGATCACGTTATCATTACCGGTTTGTTTCTCGAAATACACATCAGGAAACGAAGATTGGAGCAACCTTTCCGCTTCTATTACGGCGTCAACATGCTCCGGGGATTTCATGTTCATATCAAAAGAGACCACTGATGAAGATGATGCGGTTTGCTGCGGTTGCGGAGATATGCCGGCCAGCTTGTCTTGAATTGGTTTGAACTCTTCAATAATGATTTCAGCCATTTTGTCGATCATCTTGAGGAGTTCTATTTCCTCTGATTTGACGGTCACTCTTATGATATGCCTGTTGTTGTCGATTTTTTCAATACTCGCATCGGGAAACATCGCATGGATCATCTTTTCTACGGTGTCAATATATTGCGGGGAATCCAATAAGACCATACTCCATGTTCTTTTGTGAACCGGAGCGGCGGACGTCATGTATTCGCCACGGAACGAGGAAGTGTCCGACGCCGTATTTTTGCGGATCGGAACGGTGATAGACAGAATCTTGTCATCCCGAAGGATATGTACCACGGCGGTATCTTTATCGAGTGCCCGCGAAGTCCATAATTTCGCGATGTAAGCAAGGTTTTGCAGATTGATGACACTCCAGGCATTCGGCCCGCCGTACTCACCAACGACGATTCCGGCGATCATGTCTCCTTCCCGAATTCCGTTTTCCCGGAAAAGACCGCCGTCTTTGAGAGTTTCGACTTTGACCGCTCCTCTGGGAAAGTAGTTCTGAGAAGCTTCCGGTGAAACAGCTTTCAGAGCCTCAGGAGAAACCGGTATCACTTTCACGCCGAACGTATTCCAGACAAGTTCTTCACGGGCTTTGTTGTCCTCCTGGGTGGAGGATGGCGGTATTGTTCTCAGGCCTTTCCATCCGGGAGAAGAAACGGAAGGAGATGAAATGGAAGGATAAGCGGAAGTGGAAAGGGAATGATAAGCGGGAGGAGGATAGGAAGGGGAAAGTGTCGGCACATCCAGTTGTTTGAGGAGATATTCGACCTTTTTATGGACAGCACTCGTACCGGTCACCAGAATGGAATTGGTCTGTTGGTCCACAGCGGATCTGGCAGGAGGAAGTCCCCGTACAGGAAACTCAACGCATACTCGTAAAATTTGTAAAAACCGTTCATCCGCCTTCGTGTTTTTCAGCTTGTAAACCACGAGGGTTTGCTCTTCCGTATCCGCGGCGTCTTCACTTTTGACGGGCGTTTCACTGCTTTTGGTAAACGTTTCACCGGCAACGATGTCGTCAATCTCTTTCATGACAGCCGCCATCAGTTCATGTTCCCGTGCTCCGCCGACGAAAAGACACGTATCCCGCTTTGTCAATACTATTTGAGGCTTTGACAATCCCGCCGCCGGAAACCGCAATTGATAAAGGTATTCGCAAAAATTCCTCTTATCTTCAAAGAGTTGCAAGACCTTTTCCAATGAATACAATTGGGCGGTCTGTTCTGAAGCCGGCGGAATATCTTTTGACGCGTCCGGCGTTTCCCCCGTAACCGCAACGGCAATGACATCCCCAATCTCCATCGTCACTTTTGGCATACCCTGTTTTTTTTCCGTAATCACCCAGCGGTGTCCTTGAGGTTCAATGAATGTGATCGGTGTACCCGATTTTTCCTCCGTAACCTGATCTGTATATTCATTATTTTGAACCGTCTCGCTGACCGGTGTACTTGGCTTTTCCTCTGTAACCGGAGCAGACGGTTCCGTCGGCGTCTCCGCCGGTTTTTCTTCGTTGTCGGGAAACTTATCGGGAAATGCAGAGACAGAGGGGAACAGGGACAACAGTAACAGAATCGTCAGACCGGCGATGGGGATGATACGATTCCACAGCGGACAGGGATCCGTTGCGGGAGTCAATAACATGTGTTTCATTTTCCTATTCTCCTTAATATTCATTTCTTTCGGCGGAAGTTTATCCCATGATGGGACGACATCCGGTGATTATACCGTAGAGCGTTCCACAATTCAAGAGGAAAATAGGAAACTTTTCCATGCCGTCGAGGCCTCCGCTGACGGCACACATTCCTGAAGGAACGACCTTGACAATTGTTCAGGAAAACATTACCATGTTAAAAGGTTCAGTTTCTTCTGCCGATATGGGCGGTGTTTGTCAATTGAGATAAAGTCTATTGAAAGTTTTAGAATGTTTCATGTTAAAATCTCGGGGCTTGGTTCCTATTTACCGGAGCGGTGCATCCACAACAATGAGCTTGCAGAAACATTGGAAACATCTGACGAATGGATCACTTCCCACACCGGAATCAGTTATCGGCGGATTGCCGCGCCGGACGAGTCGCCGTCGAGTATGGCCATTGAGGCGGCAAAAATCGCTCTGGCGGACGCGGGCGTTGCTCCTGAGGAATTGAGTATGATTCTGCTGAGCACTTCCACCCCGGATTATGCCCCGATTCCATCGACAAGCTGTCTGGTGCAAGAGGCCATTCACGCGGAAAATTCCGTCGCCATCGACATCACGGCCGCCTGTTCGGGATTCGTCTTTAACCTTGAATTGGCAAGAGGTTACATGCAGTTTCATGACCGTCCGATTCTTCTGGTCGCCACGGAAATGATGTCGCGGGTGATTGACTGGAGCGATCACAAAACCTGCGTTTTGTTCGGTGACGCCGCCGCCGCCGCTGTGCTGACCCGAACGGAAGGGGAGGGACGGATTATTGATTCCTATATCCGCGCCGATGGAACCGGGAAAAACTTCCTCAAAATCGAAGGAGGATGCCGAAAGCCTGATTCCCGTAACGCACACAATCCGCTGACACTGTATATGGAAGGGCGTGCCGTCTTTACATTTGCAATCCGAATCATTCCCGACATCGTGAATATCCTCCTGACGCGGAACGGTTTGACGCTCGACGACATTGACTGGCTTGTCTCGCATCAGGCGAATTACCGGATTATCCGTTCCGCGGCGGCTCGGCTGAAAGTGCCGGAGAGCCGGTTTTTCATGAATTTGCAGAATGTGGCCAATACCGCTTCCGCAACGGTTCCGTTGGCACTCCACGAAATGCAGCAGAAAGGACTCCTCAAAAAGGGAATGAAAATCATCACGCTGGGGTTTGGTGCCGGTCTGACTTATGGCGGAAATTTAATCCAATGGTGAATGCCGGGTAACGAAGTCACAACGATTCAAGAGGAATGCCGATTATGAAAGAACGTGTGGTTGTCACAGGAATGGGGGTTATCAGCGCGATTGGAATCGGGCTGGAGGAATTTTGGAGCGGAATCAAGGCGGGAAAACCCGGAATTGCCCCAATCACCAGGTTTGATACGAAAGATGTTCCCTGTAAGGTCGCCGGAGAGGTCAAAAATTATGAACCCAAGCAGTGGCTCGACCATCGGACCATTCAGCGGTCTGCTCATTTTGCCCAATTTGCTATGATTGCCGCGTTGGAAGCTTGGAAACATGCCGGACTTTCCAAAGAGATGTTCGATGCCGCTCCTGAAAGGTGTGCAATTATTCTTGGTAATGGAATCGGCGGTCTCGAGGCAGACAACGACGCTCAACGGAAACTGGTCGAAAAAGGAGCGTCGCGGATTCCGGCCATGACGATTCCAAAAATCATCGGCAACGAGGCGGCTGGAAATATTTCCATGTTGCTTGGGATTCGCGGACTTTCACACACAATCATTACGGCTTGTGCCTCCGGCACGGACGCCATCGGTCATGCGTTGTACTATATTCAAAACGGTTATGCGGATGTTGTTGTGACCGGCGGGACGGAGGCGGCGGTGACGGAATATGCCATCGGAGGGTTTTGTGCCTTGAAAGCATTGAGTACAGGATTCAACGAAACTCCGGAACGCGCGAGCCGTCCCTTCGACAAAAAACGTGACGGTTTTGTTATGGGAGAAGGGGCCGGAATCCTGATTTTGGAAAGTCTTACCCATGCCCAAAAACGGAACGCCGGAATCTACGCTGAAATAGCGGGATTCTCTGCCACTTCCGACGCTTATCACCTGACGGCTCCCGATCCGCAAGGCTCCGGTGCAACCCACGCGATTCGACTGGCTCTCACCGAAGCCGGCATGAAACCGGAAGAAGTGGATTATATCAATGCTCATGGAACCTCGACCCCGACGAATGACCCCATCGAAACGCTGGCAATCAAAAACGCGTTCGGCGATCATGCTTACAAGCTGAAAGTTTCGTCCACCAAAGGAATGACCGGTCATTGCATTGGTGCGGCGGGCGGCATTGAAGCGGTTATTTCGGTTAAAGCAATGGAAGAAGGATTCTACCCCCCAACCATCAATCTTGAGGAACCCGATCCGGCATGTGATTTGGATTACGTTCCGAATGTCGGTAAAACAGGAAACATTCGCGCAGCGGTGTCGATTTCACTCGGTTTCGGCGGTCATAACTCGGTCATCGTGATGAAAAAGTGGGAATAATGCTTTCTGTCTCCGTAATTCTGACAGGATCACACAAATCACAATGACCGTTCCTACCAATTGACAATAGGTACTAAAATCGTGCACGAAATGACAGACCGGTTTACGGAAGCTGTGAAACTTGCCAAAGATTTGCATTCCGGTCAAACCCGTAAAGACTCAGACGGTTCTCGTTTTATTCCCTATCTTTCCCATTTACTTCGTGTTGCCGGATTGGTGATGGGATTCGGCGGTGACGAGGACACGGTGATCGCGGCACTTCTGCATGATGCCGTCGAGGACCAGGGAGGAATGGCAACCGCAGAGGTCGTTCGCAGCTCGTTCGGTGAACGTGTCACAAAATTCGTTCTTGACTGTTCCGACTCTTTTTCCAGGAAAGGTGAGAAAAAGCTGCCGTGGCGTCAGCGGAAAGAGGCTTATATTGCCCATCTTCACGCCGCCGAATCGGAATCACGGCTCATTTGTGCTTGTGATAAACTGGATAATCTACGCTGCATTGTTGCGGATTACCGACTTAACGGCGAGGAACTTTGGAAGATTTTTTCCGGCGGACGCGACGGCACACTCTGGTATTATCATGAAGTTTATCATGTTCTCTGTAAAAATGGGAATCCTGTGTTATTTGATGAATTAAAATTTCTCCTTGAAATTCTGGAAAAAAGGGTTGCCGAGAACCAAAACAACGAATGACCTCTTGCCTGGAATCTTCTTTTTTGGCATAATCCTCTTTTATACTGATCTCAATCAACTTCCAAGTTTTTTTGACAAAAAAATCAGTCCGTCGTAAGCTTTCCAGCCATCGGTGTGGATAGTGGAGCCTTCGAGAATTTTTCCCTGAATAATAGGCATCAAAGCCTCTTTGGAACAATGAGGAACAATCGTCACAAACACCTTGCCTTCCCGTTTTCCCGTTTGAGAAGGCCGAACACCGGTGTCTTACCCGCCGCGCCGCGTCCTCGTTTACCACGGACACGTTTCGCACCGAAGTACGATTCGTCAAGTTCAAACTTACCCGTTTCCAACGGACTTTCTTTCAAAGACTGCTGGAAAATCCGCTCACGGATTTCCCGAAAATACGAGTTGACCGTGTTTCGGTTTACCCCCGAAATCGACGCCGTTGTCGTTGCAGTCAGGTCCTCGCAAAAGCAACGTAAAACCATGTCAACTTTTTTAGAACTTAAACGCTTGTATCTCATAGACTTACTTTAAAATGTGTTACGAGATGCTAGGCAAGAGCCATGAGAAATTTAGCAACGACATAACTATCTGTTTTGTCTATTTTTACATCATGTCTGATAATTTTGCTGGACATCTATAAATACATCACCACTCTTAAAAATCGTAACACCAGAGAATCATATTAATCAAAAGAGAAAGAAAAGTCAAGAGACAAAAAAAGGGAAAAAATTTTTGAAATTTTCCGTCAACGTAGCACGGCAACATGCTGTTGCATCGCAGTAGCATGTTGCCCGGCAGCCTAATGGGAGTGACCGGCGTGGGCATCCGGTGCAGCACCGCCGGACGCCGCATTCAACGCCACCAGAAGCTGCGAGGCGCCTTCCACTGCCACCCGACTGCCCGGTTTGAGGGAATTGTCATTGGCAATGGCGACAAACTCACGATCCTGATGCAACACATGAATCGGCTGTTTCTGCCAGACCTTTTTTCCATCCTCGTCATGGACGTAAACAAACACCGAGGTTTCCGCCCCCTCGACGGCCACTGCCGTTCGGGGAAGGGTGAAACAGTCCGAAATGGTCCCGGACGGGATCCTCAATTCACAACGCTGACCCGGTTTGAACTTCCAGTCAATGAAGCCGGACGGACGTTCCCCGGTGTGACGGTTCTCAAGGTCCACATAAAAGGAAAGCGTCCGGGTTTGTTCGTCAATCTGACTTTCAATGTACCGAAGCGGAAGATTGCTGACCGTCTGTTTTCCGCCGTGTCCCTCGAAGACCGCCTCAAGCGGGTGTTTGCCGTCCGTATTCTCGGCGATAATTCCCTCGTCATAATCGAACGCACGTCCCTGGATGAAGAGCCGTGAATAGTCCGCAATGACCGCCAGCGTGCTGCCGACGGTAACCCGCATCCCTTTTTCGACGGAAAGCGTCACCAGTTGTAACGGTCCCGATGCACCGCGGCCGGAAATATCCCGGAGGTCTGGAACTTTCCCGCCGGAAATCATAATGCACGGCACAATACGCTCCTCGGTCACTTCCGGCACGCAAATGGTCAGCACTCGGATAATGCGCCCGTTCTTTTGGAGTTCTTCGTCGAGAATCGCGTCGGTGAGACCGTACAACAACAGCTTTTTCCGCGAGAGGGTGATTGATGTCTCCAGTTCCAGTTTCTGGAAAATGTTGTCGCGGTAGGATTTGGGGGAAATGTCCTCGCTGAGCGGCTTGAGACGTTTCAGCTCCCCCTCAATGATGGCCAGTTTGCGGTACATCAGAATCAGTTCCGCCTGAATCGCGACAAATTCCTCGTTGCTCAGATCAATGTCGAACAGCGGCGCGTTGGGGGGAAGGATTTGGCCAGGTTCGTAATAAATCCGGACAATCGTCCCCGAAGCGGGAGCGGAAATTTCAATCTCGGAACGCCCCGGCCTCGTCACGACAATTCCCGGGTAACTCGCCATGATACGGAAGTCGCCCGGCGAAACCGTCCTGATGGCAGCGTCCGTGATGCCGATGTTGCGGAGTGCCTGATGACTCAACGTGACCTCACCGGTGTGGCTGTGCGACGCGGAGGTCTTGGCATGATCGTGACTCTCTTCCTTTTCGTGAGAATCCATTGCTGCGGATTGCCTCCAAAACGGTTTCAGCCATGCAGGAACCTCCACGCCGTAACGGTAGGAATAACAAATCACGGGAACCAATAATAAAAATACTGCGATTAATAGAATAATGAGTGGTTTTCTTTTCATAAAAAACTCGATTTTGCTGAAAACAAGAAAAATAGATAAAAAATGAGACCGAAAAACATATCGGTCAAATCAGCAGATTTTGATTCTTCAGATAGAGAGGAAGCAACGGAATTTTCAGAAAAACGGATGGTTCCAAAGAACCGTATGCGAGATCATACCTGAAAATTTCAACGGAAAACGGCAGAATGGTACAAAATGAAGCAACGAAGTTGAGATTCCCTGCGGCATTTCTTCCCATTGTCAGGAAACAGGGAGTTGTGTTCCGCCCGCAATCCGGGGATGTGTTTTTCTGACAATCGGACGGTTCACCGGAATACGATTTGCCGGAATTATGGCCGCAACAAATCCGCTCCCCAAAGCCGGCATCGCTGAAAACCTCTTCGCCAAGCGTTCCGTGAAGATGATGGCTGAAACAGCATCCGGCCAGACAGTGCGTCAGGACGCTTATCAAAACCACTATTGCGGAGTTCTTTTTCAACCAATCAGACATAATTCTAATGATACCATAATTTTTTCAACAAGTCAAGAGAAAAATGCGACCATTATTACCACCAACCACATTATGGAATCGGCATTCCGGAGGGGAAGTTTTTGTCAATGTTGTAAAAGACGTAATAGAACCATTCTGCGGATATACTACAATTTACGGATTACAAAAACGCTTAATGAAAACGGCTTTTTATTAGACGGAGTCCCCCAAGCAGAAGGACAAACATCACGGCACAAAAAGCAATCAACGCAGGGACAAGCCACGGTTCGATGAAGACCGGTTCGCCCCACTGAAACCAGAACTTTTTCCAGAACAACACCACAATCATGGTTGCCAGTGCCAGAAACGGCCCATAGGGGATTTCCTTACCGCCTCCCATGATGTAACGAATGAGTCCCAGCACCAAACCCGCGACAGGCGCGAGAAAAAAAATGAACAAACAAGGCTGCCAACCGACAAAAGCTCCGATCATCGCCATAAAGGTCACGTCCCCGAACCCCATCGCTTCCCGGCCGAGAAGCCATGAACCAATCAACCGGACTCCCCAGATGATTCCGCCGCCGAACGCCATGCCGACCAGTCCGGAAAAAGTACCGTGCCAGTAAACACCGCCGAACCATGGGATCATAATTAAAATCGAGCCGCCCAAGCCCGCAAGGAGATAGTGCCAAGTGGACGGAGAACGTCGAAGACGCCGGAGGAAGAGAACCAGTCCGCGTTTCCAACCGACATGGAATCTCCAAACACGATTCATCATTCCGAAACACCACATCCACCAGCACCCAAGACCAATCCCGATTGCCGGATAACCGGATCGCGGAGCCAAAAGTTCCGGCCAAGGATTCGGACTTGCGGCATTCAATCCGACGGCTTCCGGACGATGAAGGAGTTGGAGTCCCGTTTGCATAACCTGAATTTCAGTGATTTCCCGCACCGGAAGCTGAACCTCCGGCAGAAAGGACGCAATAAACAGACCGATAACTGTACCGGGAATCGTAATACTATCAGGAATGATGTAGTCATCAAAATCAATGAGCGTTGCAAGAATCAGGAAAAAAAAGAGGGTTCCATGACACAAAAATCGAAAATGTACCGTTTTCACTGATTCCTCTGCGAGATCGTAAGAAACGAGCGAGAAAATCTGTTGATCCGCTTCAAGGGAGTAGAGCCAAGCCAGTCCGAACGTGCAAAAAACTTCCACGAGAAACGGTCTCACCCAAAAATTCGGACCAATTACAGAGGAATAGCGGGAATAGGTAAACCACCCTAAAACGGGGAGATAGTCCATCCATTGCTTTTGGGAAGAGATTCTTGTTTTTTTTTCTTTTTTTGAATAATTTTGCCAAAACTCGTCCGGAATCCGGCTCCATGGACTCCGCGACCGGACAACCCAGTTCATTCGGTCAACCGCCCAATTGATAAACGCACCAAGAACCGATCCGACTGCCGCTAAAATCGTCAGACGCAATGCAAACGGAATGTCAAGCCAAAATTCAATCAAAGGAACCTCACAGACACATCAGTAGACATTTTCTCTATTATACCGGAATTTCCTTTTAGGAATATACACAGGGAAGAGATTTCATTGTAATATTGAGAAGTTATGAGATATGACACGTTCCAAATCGTCAAACATCCCATTATTCCATGACCAAACATATTTCCATCAGTCAATTATCAAACGCTTTTCGGAGAGCGGCCACACCGGTTTACATGCTGGACGAAAATCAAACGCTTATCTACTTCAATCCTGCTCTTCAACAGTTGGTCCAGTGTGAAGAGAGCAAACTGATCGGTCTGACATGCCGTTATCATGTGTCGTCGTCGCCGTTGCACCATGAAATCATCGCTGCAGCACTCGCTCCGCCGCCGGAAGTCCTTATCGGCAAGCCGATGAAAACAATCGTAACGCTTGATGCCGTCCGGCAGATTCATCAGCGGTATGCAGACTTTTACCCCATTGCGACGGAAGACGCTTTCGTTGTGTTCGTTTTTCTCGGAGAAAAGGATGTTTCCAATGAAGAAGCGGCTCAGTTTTTTGCCAATCAGAACGGAGAAAGCGTCGAAACCGTTCAGGCTCACGAGTTGCACAGGATGCTCTTTTCCCTACAGCGGCACCAGGCCGGTCAGTACCGGTTTGAACATCTTGTGGGAAATGCCCCGGAACTTTTACTGGCTCATAAACAGGCGAAGCTGGCGTCGCGTTCCTCTGTGTCTGTGTTGATTTGGGGACCGGTCGGTTCCGGAAAAGGAACGCTCGCTCACGCAATTCATTTCGGAGAAGGAGCCGAAAAGTCTGCCGGTTTGATTCCGATGGATTGTCGGGTCCTTTCACCGGAATTGATTGAGTCAACAATCCGTGCGGTGTACAATCAGCACGAGAAACGGGAAAACACAAAGTGCCGCACGCTGTTATTTTCCGACATCGACATGATTGCTGCGGAACTTGAACCGTTGATTTGTTCGATTCTGGACAACGCCTCGGAAAACATCCGATTGATCGGAACATCACCATTTGAGCCTTGCACATGGAAGAACCTTGAAAAGCTGGCCCAAAAAATCGGTGTGATTGCAATCCGGCTTCCCGGGCTTGCGGAACGGCCTGCCGACATTCCTGTGTCCGCCCAATGGTTTCTGGAACAGCGGAACCGGATGTCAAGTGTTCAAAAAACGGGGTTTTCCGCAGAGGCACTTGATTTGTTGAAACTGTATCATTGGCCGGGGAATCTTGACGAACTGGCGGATGTTGTACGGCAGTCGCATGAATCAGCAAAGGGAACGCTCATTCAGACTGCGGATATTCCGATACGGTTGCACCATGTCCGGCACGCCAAGACGGTGAAACCGAAAACGGAACCGATTCAACTGGAAACATTTTTGCGGGATATGGAATTGGATTTGATTCAGCGGGCGTTGAAGTCCGCCAAAGGAAACAAAGCCAAAGCGGCGAGACTTCTCGGCATGAACCGTCCGCGACTTTACCGCCGGATGGAACAACTCGGTTTGATTGAACCGATGGTGTCTGACATTCCCGACTTCAGACCAATTGATTCGGAATAATAAGCATCAAAGGGAGTCTCCCAAAACTCTTTTCAGGGAATTCCCCTTATCCCAACGAACTTGGTACCGCTCCCTTACTCTCTAAACGGCTTGAAAACTTATCGCTCTTTTGAAGCATGGCCCCCGTCCGTGCCGACACATCCGTACCGATTACATTTAACGCTTGTTGTGTATTTTATGTATTCTATTAAATTCCTCAAAAACGTGCCGAATTTTCGGCAGGGTAGGGGAGTGGCCAAAAATGGGGGTTGATTTTTTCAAAAAATTTGTCAGAATGAACACCCTGAGGTTTTTCCGTTTTTTTGTCATTGTCCTCAGGGAGTGCCGGGGTAGGGGAGTGCTGTCGTTTTATTATAAAGGATTTTTATGGCTGTTATCGACCAGCGGCTTACATTTGAACGTCCGATTTTTGAACTGGAATCACGTCTTGAAAAACTGAAGAAAGATGCCTCATCACCCGGAATTAAGGAGGAAATTCAGCGGTTACGGCGTTCGCTCATCGACCTGAAAAAGAAAATCTTCAATTCTTTACTGCCGTGGGAAACTGTGGAAGTGGCTCGTCATCCCGATCGTCCGCAGACGGTGGACTACCTGGAACTGGTCTTTGAAGAGTTTGTTGAGCTGCATGGTGATAAATCCTTCGGCGACGACAGGGCGATTCGCACAGGATGGGCAAAATTGGACGAATACAAGGTTATGGTTGTAGGACATCAGAAGGGACGGAATGTCAAAGAGCGTAGACTGTGTAATTTCGGATGTGCACACCCTGAAGGCTATCGGAAGGCTTTAGGTAAAATGCGGCTGGCTGCGAAGTTTGGATTGCCGATAGTGTGTTTCATTGACACTCCCGGAGCGTTTCCCGGCATTGCGTCGGAGGAACGCGGGGTTGCCCAGATTATTGCGGAGTGTTTATTTGAGATGTCGATTCTCCCGACACCAATCATTTGTATCGTGATAGGGGAGGGGGGAAGCGGCGGGGCACTCGGGATTGGGGTAGGGGATCGGGTCGCGATGCTTGAGCACTCCTATTATTCTGTCATCAGTCCGGAAGGCTGTGCGGGAATCCTCTGGAAGAGTCACGAATTTAAAGACAAAGCGGCCGCGGCTCTCAAAATGACATCGCGTGATTTACCCGGTTTCGGCGTGGTGGAGGACGTGATTGAGGAACCGCTCGGCGGGGCGCACCGCGATCATCAACTCATGGCGTCACGGATCAAGCATTACCTTCGGACGCAGATTCGGGAACTGACCAAAATTCCGACGTCTGAACTTCTGGAAAACCGGTATCAGCGGTTCCGTCAAATGGGAGTCTTTTTGGAGCAACTCGAAGCGGTCACTGTTACGGAAGTCACCGCGGCGGAGTTAGGGGAGGGGAGAAAAATTTGAGCGGCTCGGAGTTTTGCGGGGGAGGTAGGGAAATGGAAATATTTCTCTATTCCTCCAAAACGACTGATTCTTCCTGTTTTTCCTGCGGCGACGATTCCTGATTCGGTTGCGTATCAAAGAAGGAAAAAACCCCCTCTTCTGCATATTTTGACCGCAACTCCTCCTGTTGACTCAGGACATCGGCATAAAGTCCGGCGAGTTCCGGGGCGTCTTCCATTGTCAGCATGTCGATCAGGTCGTCATTTTTGTCGCAAACCTCGACAGTGTAATCATATACGGCAGGCGGTGCCGCACTTCCGGAAAACCAGGTGGAAAACCGGTTTTTAGCTTTCATGGATTTCGTCACACACCGTTTGAGTTTGAAAGTGAAATCCTTGTGTTTGGCGTCAAATTCAATAAAAGTGAACTCGTTACACGCACCGGTAAGCGTTTGGGTTCTCCGGAGCGGACGCCAGAGTAACTGATTTTTCTGCGTTGCAGTGACAAGATTCTTGACGGCATCCGACGGAGAAAGGCCGGTTTTGTTTGGTGTAGACATGATATGATAATTCCTTTTCAATGAAAATTCAAGATGATTTATCAGGCGGTTTTTAGGGGGGGTAAAAATCGATAAAACCATCGTAAACAAAATACTCTATATATTTTATAATACACCGTTTCCATTATTTTTGCAAGAGTTTTTCAAACAAAAATTCAAAACATTTTTTTATTGAACATCAATGTTCAATTCGGTTTTTGGTTTTTGAGAGACATTGCAACGTCCGATAATGTTTATTATGTTCGGTTTTTTG
>JAISQK010000160.1 GCA_031274255.1 Planctomycetaceae bacterium
TTGATTGAACGGTTATGGAAATTTGTCAAGAAGAAATGTCTGGACAATATTTACTACGAAACCTTCGATGAGTTCACTTCGGGCATCAATCATTGCCTGAGCCGTGTCGAAACCGATTATCAATCCGAACTCGACACTCTCATGAAACTCTATTTCCAAAACCTTAAAAAGGGACAAGTAATGGCGTTGTAAGGTATACATTACTACTATGAAAAACTTTATTTTTGTACTTTTATTCTCCTTTTTCGTTTTGGGTTGTAACAATAACAATCCGCAGGGGCGTGTTGCCGCTCGCGGTGAAGTGACGTTTGACGGTAAAGTCTTGGAGCAGAGCAGCATTCAATTTTCCTCGCTTCCCGGTTTGTCGCCGAACATCATCACTGGTACGCAGATCAAGCAGGGAAAATTTGAAATTACCGCCGTACAAGGGTTGATTCCCGGTCAGGAATATCTGGTGCAGATCAATTCGCCGGAAGAAGTTCCCGGCACTCAAATCCAAGACGAGATAATGGGAACCATTATCTCCGAATACAGTGATATTATTCCATCGAAGTATAATACGGATTCAAAAAAACTGTTATGGTAACGAACCAATCACCAAATGTATTCCGGTTGGATTTACAATCAGGGAAAAATGAACGGTAGAAGGTTCAGAAGCGAAATTTCAACCGGTTTCAATACAACTCTCGATTCATCAACTCTTCCGTTCCCGGACAGTTCGTCAGAAAGGTCGTGCGATATCAGTAATACTTTTTCAATACGTTCCCCAAAGTCTTCCTTGACAAAAAAATCAGATACGGTAGATTTCGTGAAATGATGGTATTTTTTCGGTTATGGGGCGAGTCTAATAAATCTTGAGCCGAAAATGCAGAAATTTGTTGTGTCATGAAATTTTTGCGTCCCCTTTTCGATCTTGCCGAAAACGGCATAATTAATTGAAAATAATTTTCGAATCCTAAACCAGGAGTTGCATCCATGTCCATCCGAACTTCGCAAATCGTCGAAGCCCTTGAGCCTTCCGCCACTCTTGCCATGTCGGGCAAGGCCAAAGAACTGAAAGCGGCGGGCAATACCGTTTACGATTTGAGTGTGGGCGAGCCGGATTTTGTGACGCCGAGTCACATCTGCGAAGCGGCCGTTGACGCAATTCATTCAGGCAAAACATTTTACACGGTTGCCAGCGGAATCCCGGACTTGAAAAAAGCGGTGGTTGCCGATTACAAGACACTTTACGGTCTGGATTACGCGTTCACTCAGGTCGGAATTGCCAACGGAGCGAAACACGCACTTCACAACGCTTTTTTCGCGACGCTCAATCCCGGTGACGAAGTCATTATTCCTGCGCCGTATTGGGTAAGTTATGCGGAATTGGTCAAACTGACCGGTGCGGTTCCTGTGATTATTGAAACGAAAGAGTCAAACCAGTTCAAACTGACGCCGGACATGCTTCAGGAGGCGGTCACTCCGAAAACCCGTATGTTTCTGATTTGCAGCCCTTCCAATCCGACGGGAAGTATGTATTCGCCGGAGGAACTCGGAGCTTTGGCCGATGTTGTGCTCAAGCATGACTTTTTCGTCGTTGCGGATGAGATTTACGACCGGCTGGTTTATGGTGACGTTCCGTTCGCCAGTTTTCCCACTTTACGTGAGGGGCTTCAGGATCGTGTCATTCTGATTAACGGTGTCAGCAAGACTTACGCCATGACCGGTTGGCGGATCGGATGGTCGATCGCTCCGCCGAATGTCGCCAAAAAGATTGCCGAACTTCAGAGTCAGGAAACCTCCAATCCATGCAGTATCAGCCAATATGCGGCATTGGCGGCTCTTCAGGGAGATCAAAGTTGCGTCGAAAAAATGCGTGTCGAATTTGAAAAGCGCCGCAGATATGTTAAACAGCGTCTTGACTCAATCCCCGGTCTTACTTGTACCAATATGGATGGCGCATTTTATGCGTTCTTCAACATCAAACAACATTTGGGACGCAAATATCACGGTGTTCAAGTGAAGACTTCGGAGCAGTGGTGCATGGAACTGCTGATTCAGAAAAATGTTGCGACCGTGATGGGGTCTGCATTCGGGGCGGAAGGTTATGCCAGAGCTTCTTTCGCCGCTGGAATGGACATTCTTGAGGCGGCATATGACCGGATTGAGGAATTTATCAAATCGTAAAATCGTTCCTAATTGTTTATACTCCTCAACGTTAATAAACATCTATTTTCAAGATAGGCATAAACTGATATAATTCTTGTTTTTCGACTAAAGTTTTTTCAGGAGGAAGATGATGTTACGAGCCCATTATACGGAAGACGTTCCAACGATGACGTTACAGCTATCCGGACGAACGAGTCATGCGGCGGTTCAAAATCCATTGGCTGCACGCTTGTGGAAAATTCGCACCGGAAATCGCCCTCCTCGTTCGCCAAATCCCTCCTACGGTTCGAGGTGTGATGAACATGTACCAAAAGGGCGGCATCCAACTCGTTATACCGATTGCACTTGAAAATTTGGCTTTTAAAATCCGTTAAATCCTAAAAATGCAGAGTT
>JAISQK010000189.1 GCA_031274255.1 Planctomycetaceae bacterium
GCGCGGCCGAAATAAGGCAACACACCGGCTTGAACCGAATAACCGATGTTGGAGGAGTGATACCCCTTTGAGGAAAACTTTCGGGCGGTACCGGTGTAATGCGGATAAACCTTTTTGGCTTCGTAAAACTTTTGTACCGCGTCGGTAAGCTGCCGCATATTTTCCGTACATTTCATCCGCCGTGACGCTTCCCGCGACGCCTGTACTGCCGGAATCAATAGAGCGCAAAGCAACAAAATTACCGCAACAACAACCAACATCTCCATGAGTGTGAATCCATGTGGACATCTGCGAACAGACATAACAACCTCCCTTTTCTCTATCGTGAGTGAATGTTTGAGCAAAGTTGGCGACTTTTCAATAAGTCCTGACAATTCACAGTAAGTAGCAATTGATGTACCACTTTTGTAATGTCTGTTGGTTTATCGTTCGTAACAAGTGATGACACAATAGGTTACAGCATTTGTTGTGAATAAATTTTTTGCAGCAGTCCTTGGAAAAATCCTACATTTTCGTAAATCTCACATTCCGGTGGTAGAACAGGTTCGGAAATTTTTATCGGAGAAAGAAAGGACTTTTAGAAGAATATTTTCCTAACTATCCACTATGTCATTAGTTACATGATTTGCACAAGGCACCTCAGGCAAATGGTATAGCAATTGCGGTAAACATTGGTGTCACTTCGGTAAAAGAGCAAACCGCCACTCATATCTATGCTGAAAGATATATTGAAGGAGAAAATCACAATGAACAGGAATTTCGCATACCATCACATTTTGTCTGTTTGTTTTGTACTTACAGTATTCGTTACAGGATTCCTTTTTGTAATGCCAATGGATGCCGATGAGGAAAGACGTCCTTTTCAAACGGCAGACAAAAATCACGACGGAACTGTGACAAAAGCGGAATTTGAGCAATTTTTGGCAACGTCAAAGAAGACTCAAACGACGATCCTTCGCCGCTTTGATACAAGTGAGAAAATTCCTTTTGTTTGGGTTGATGTCGATCGTGACGGGAGTCTTTCTCCGGCGGAGTTTCTTGATTTTCTCAATGCCGTCGCGACTCCGCCGTTACGAGATTCCGATGACAGAACCGCCTTTGGCCATATTGACGTAAACAATGATGGTTACATCACATCAGAAGAAATTATGATGTATAAAAAACCCGAAACCGGAAATCAAATCACGAAAACACATGAAACTCGTGCAACATTTTCATACAAGGGGCCGTCTCAAATGGTGACAAATAAATCCGGCACGAAAATCTATGTCGCACAACATGACGGTAACGAAATCGCGGTCATTTCGACAGAAACGAATACGGTAACGCAAACATTTCCTCTGGAGAGCGGACCGAACGGACTAACGTTAAGCCCTGATGAAAAAATACTTTACGTGACTTCAGGAGGTTATCGGGGAAAACTTGCCGCATTGGATTCCGAGTCGGGAAAAGTCCTGAACACCATTTCCACGGGGCACACGCCAATGACTCCGAAAGTGACACCGGACGGCGGTAAACTCTTCCTTTGCAATCGTTTCGACGGCAATGTGGCGGAATATGAACTTCCGGAAATGAAACTCATTCAATACATCAAAGTTGTGCGTGAGCCTTGCGATTCGCTTCTCACTCCGGATGGAAAAAAACTTCTCGTGCTGAATTTTTTGCCGAAGGATCCCAATTGCGTCCCAGAAAATCCTGAAACGGAAATCCTTGTTGCCGCACAAATCAGTGTGATTGATACCGCCATTGGCACGGTGAAAAATATCCGGCTGCCGAAGGGAACCTGCAACCTTTGTTCTGTTTGTCTCTCTTCCGATGGACGTTACGCCTACATGACGCATATCATTTCCCATTTTACCAACAGCACCGACAAACTTGATGCCGGTCAAATGAATGTCAATGCGGTGAGTCTTTTCGATATGGACGCAATCGACAATGACAAAGGAGGTTACGTTAACACGGTACTGCTGGACGATCCGGAGCTTGGTGCGGCCAATCCATGGGGAATCGCGGCATCCTCCGATGGCAAAAAGATTTTCGTTGCAATTTCAGGAACCAATGAACTGATCGTTCTTGACGCAGAAGCTCTTCATCGACAACTTGAATCTGATCCTGATCATCCGTCAGCGAATTTGAACTTTACAACCCAAATCAAAAATCGTGTTCCGCTCAAGGGAAAAGGAGCCAGGGAAGTCGTCACTATTGGAAAGACCGTGTACGTTGGACTGTATTTCAACGATCTGGTGGTAAAATATGATACCGGTGCGGAAAAGGAATCCATTAAGGTCATTGACACAGGTCCAGGTCTGCAAATGGCGCTTTCGCAGGAACGAATCGGTGAAATCGCCTGGAATGATGCCACACTCTGTTATCAACAATGGCAAAGTTGCGCCAGTTGTCATCCTGATGCTCGGACGACCGGCATGAATTGGGATTTGTTGCACGATGGGGCCGGAAATCCGAAAAATACCAAGAGTATGGTTCACAGTTACGACACACCGCCGACCATGTGGCTCGGTGACCGCTTTAGTGTACGTCAATGTACGCGGACAGGATTTCAGTACATCATGTTCACGAAACCTCAGAGTGAACCATGTGAATGTATCGATATTTTTGTGCAATTGATTCAGCCGTTGCAAAGTCCTTATCTTGTCAACGGACAACTCAGCGAAAAGGCGAAACGGGGAAAAAAACTCTTTGAAGACAAGGAAATCGGTTGTGCGAATTGCCATTCCGGTCCGTTTTTCACAAATAGAAAAATGTATGATGTTGGAACGCGGGTGCTCCCGTACGAAAAAAAAGGAAAATTCGATACGCCGACGCTCATTGAGGTTTGGCGGACGGCACCTTATCTCCATGACGGCCGCTATGTCAACATGAAAGATGTTTTCAAAATCGGAAAACATGGAAATCAAAACGGTCATTTAGAGAAAATGACCGAGGAACAAATGGATGATCTTGCGGAATATGTCCTTTCCTTGTGAAAGGGCTGTTTCTCCGAATGGGAGCAGAAAAGGATGAAAAGACACAAAACAATGAAAACGATGGGATCCTTTCCCGTGGCCGGGGCGTCTATTGGTAAAACCGGTTGGCAAAGAGGTATTCTGCGGTATAAAGGGCAAGCAAGAGGAGAATGAGGACCGGAAACAGTTCCCGGCCGATACGGTTTTCGGCCATTTCCCGTTCGATTTTCGATTGATCCCGCGTGATGAGGAGCTTGCCGCCGAACAGTTGCGAGAGTTTTTCCTGAGGAATTCGCGTGAGATTCCACTGACCGGGTGAAAAATTCACGCTGAATCCCGACTGAAACCGCCGCAGATCCCCGCCGCCGCTCGCGGTAAGACGATAATTCCCGACTTGATCGGTGCCGGAATAGGTAATGACTCCGCGGTTCTGATCCGGTGTGATCCGCAGCCCCTCCCCGGTCGGCGGCATGACAACACAGACGGGCGGAAGTGGCCCCGTTTCCGGTCGGAGCGTCACCTGCTGTCCGGCGAGGTAATTGAAATTTTCGTCTCCCACACCGGCAAGGAATTTTGCAATCCCCTCCGAAAGCGGCGGAAACAGCCAAAAAGCCTCACCGGTTGGAAGAAGATTCCAAAATTCCTCCTGTGCCGGGTCGGAAACAGGAGTCGTCATGACGAGAAGGTTGCCGCGTCCGATCCGCCGTGTCAGAATCGCCGCCCGCCCGTCGGAAAACGGTGCGAGGATCTCCGTGCCGTCCGCCGGCGTCTCGACCTGCCAGTAACGAAAGACCGGCAAGGCGTTCCAGGGAAGCTCTTCCTCGGAAATTCCCTGAAACGCCGCAAAAATCGGGTGCGCGTACTGTTCCGGGGCGAGAAAAACATCACCCTCCGGGACATGCACCTGCATTTTCAGCGTCGTACCGAGCAAATCGCGGACATGTTCCCGCTGAAATTCCGCCGCCGGTTCCGCCCGCCGTCCGAAAAACAGACCGGTTCCCTTGCCCGACGCGGTGTAATCACTCAGCATTTTCCAGGATTTCGGAGGAAGCGGCGCCGGATCAAGCAGAAAGACGCAACGGAAACGGGCCAGTTCCGGCAGTGTCATTTGTTCGAATTGCGGAAAGGAAACGGTTTTCACCGTAAACGAGCCGATTCCCCTTTTCCGCCAGGAACTCGGCTGCAACGCTTCGGTGAGGAAAACCGCGTGCCGGTCAAACGGTTCCGGGGACACAACCAGCACATTCCAGGCGGATTGTACTTCCACGGTAAAATAGAACGCGTCATCCTGCGGCAGGGCATCGTGTGTCGTGAAGCGGACGGTTCCCTGATAAATTCCCTCCTGCAAGTCGGAAAGGGTGAAGGAAAGGTGACTCAACCGCGAAAGTCCTTCAGGAAAGTCCGCGGTTTGCGTTCCCCGTTTGCGGCCGCCGTCCGGTTCGTTCGGACCGCTCAGATACAGCTCGACCGTCCGGGATTCCCGCGGGCCGATGTGCGAAAGGTCAAGGTTCAGTTTCAATTGTCCCCGGGACGAGAGGACCTGTTCGGAAAGTTCCACTTGGGTCATGGAGGAATTGGCCGGAGATTCTATCCCGACATCAAGGAGATGAACCGACAGTCCCGGCAATTCCGCAAGTGCCGACTGCAAGGCGGGCTCCAGGGACTCCGGCCAGCCGGGAACGGTCAAGTCGGTGAGGATGTAAATTTCGCGGCGGGAATGTCCGCTTTTTCGGAGAAGTTTCGCCGCTGCCGCAACACTTTCCATCACCGGACGTCCGCCGGTACTGACGGTGAGCCGGTCGATCCGTTCCCGTGCCGCACGAAAATCCACCTGAAACGAGTCCGGCATCCGCTGGGAACTGAGAATCGCCGCGGAACTCTCTTGCGGAAGCTGATTCAGTATCCACTGTCCCGCTTTTTTGGCTTCGTCGAGCCGTGTTTGATTCAAAGCGAGGTAGTCCATCCGGGGAGATGTGTCAAAAATGATCGCCGCGGCAACCGGAGATTCCTGCGACCCGAGCGTCCCGGAGAGACGAAGGACCGGCCTTGCCAGCAGGATTCCGAGGAGAATCAGCAGCAGCATCCGCAAACCGAGAAGGATCAAATGTTTGAGCCGGAATTTTCGCTGATTGGTCTGAAGCCGTTGCCGGAGGAACCGCAGAGCCGGAAATTCCAGCTTTTTCGGACGTCCGCGCATCATCAGATGGAACAGCACCGGAATGGCGGCCGCGGCGGTTCCTCCGAAAATCAGTCCCAGGGTAATAAATGACATGTTGTTATTCTACTGCAATTCTTCCATCACGTACACCCGCCGCCAACGCACGGGCGTTGGATCCCGGTAGCCTCCCAGCTTCGCGGTCGGCATGCTCACGCTCACTGCGTTCGGTTCGCTTCCACTAAATAATCTTTCCAACCACTTCCCTTTTGTTCCGCCGATTGATACCAGTGAGCAACGCGAACGGGGCAACGTGCCGTTGCATCGCAGCCGGGAAGCCCCGGGCCGCGAGCCGCGGCGGGCGGTTTGCTCCCGGCCTCTTCGAGGCGGTCGCTTTCAATAAATAACGGTTTCAGCTACGTTTGTTTTTTTTCCGGCAGTATTCCCGTTTGTTCCGCCGGTTGATTCCAGTAAGCAACGCGAACGGGGAAGCGTGCCGCTTCACCGCAGTTGCCTTCGACTTCCGTTGGAAAAATTTTTCCATCTGAAAGCGACCGCACCGAAGGTGCTGGGAGCATACTGGGATCCAACACCCTCGCGTTGGCCGACGGAAGGAAGCATTGCTGCTTCACCGCAGCTCGCAAGCGGTTGGAAACGTTATCCAACTGACGGCGAATCGAACGCAGTGAGCATGAGCCTACCGCCCGCCGGGGCTTCCCGGCCCGCCGGAGGCAAAGATTATCCGCCAAATCAGGATTGTAGCCCTACAATTCCCTTTTGC
>JAISQK010000207.1 GCA_031274255.1 Planctomycetaceae bacterium
CCCTTTCTTGTGCAGGTTCGGAAGGAAATAGGTGAAAATCCCCAGCAGCGGAAGGTACGAACAAAGATGATAGACAAAATCAATCCCGTACTTGTCCGCAACGCTTCCCAGAACGGCGGAGGAAATGCCGGCGATTCCGAACGCAAACCCGAAGAAGAACCCCGCAATCATGCCGACTTTGCCGGGAAGAAGCTCCTGGGCGAAAATGAGAATCGCGGAAAACGCCGACGAAAGTATCAGCCCGATCAGCACGCTTAACACGCATGTCGCCCAAAGCGTCTGGACATACGGCATGATCAGCGTGAACGGAGCCACGCCGAGAATCGACACCCAGATGACATATTTGCGTCCGTAACGGTCGCCGACGGGTCCGCCGATCACGGTTCCGGCGGCAACGGAAAAAGAAAACAGAAACAGACAATACTGGGCGCTCTGCGCGGATATCGCGAATTTCTCTTCCAGATAAAACATGTAATAGGTGCCGAGACTCGCCCAGTAAACGTACTTCGAAAAGACAAGAATCAACAGCACGCCGAGCGAAAGAACGACCGTCCGCGTGGGATACGGGGAAAGGGAGACGGCTTTCGGAGCGGTTTTGCGGCGTTCCTGAATCAGGTGCAGCTTGCTTTTGTACCACCGGGTGACCGGAAACATGGCGAACATCGCAAAAAACGGAACAATGGTGAACCAGCGGAGATTCTCCAGACCGTAAGGAGTGACCCAGCGTGCCACCGCAAGCGGACCGAGAGCACTTCCGAAATTGCCGCCGACCTGAAAGAGCGACTGGGCCAAGCCGGACCGTCCGCCGGACGCAAGGTGGGCGAGCCGCGACGCTTCGGGATGGAAAATGGCGGACCCGGCACCGACCAGGACCACGGAAAGAAGCACCGCGGAAAGACTTCCGGCGACCGCGTAATAGTAGAGTCCCGCCATGGACAAGCCCATCCCGAGCGGCAGAGCGTAAGGCTGCGGATGGCGGTCGGTGTACAGCCCGACGACCGGCTGGAACATCGAAGACGCAAGCTGATAAGTGAGCGTGATGAGTCCGATGTGAGCCAGGTCAAGCGACAGCGACTCCCGGATCATCAGGTAAACCGACTGAATCAGCGACTGGACGGAATCGTTGAACAGATGAAAACAACTTAACGCAATCAGTACGGCAAAGGTGGTTTTTTCCGCAGTTCCTTCATTCAATGTTGTCATAGGTTGCCGCTTTCGGCCTTGCTTCTTTCTTGAGGCGATGAACGCCTTGCACCGGAAATGCTGTTTTCATTCCTTGCAGCAGTTTTTGTATTTTTTGCCGCTGCCGCAGGGACACGGATCGTTCGGCTTGCACCGTTTGGTCCGGTTGCGGATCGGTTTGAGCTTCTCGTCCGACTGCGTCCCCTCAATCGCCGACTGCGTCCCCTCAATCGCCGACTGCTGCTCCTCAATCGCCGACTGCTGCTGATTGGCAACGTCATCCACGGCGTCCATGCCGGAAATCTCGTCGTGCCGGGCTTCCGACTCCGTCCAGGTGGAGCTGACGAATCCTTCGTCAAGCTGTTCCATGCGGAAAATCAGGTCGGTCACGCGGTCGAAAACGGAACTCCACATCGTCTCGAAAATCCGCATTCCCTCCCGCTTGTATTCCACTTTCGGGTCAACCTGGGCATAACCGCGAAGTCCGACGCTGGACCGCAAATGATCCATCACAAGAAGGTGATCCTTCCACGCGGCGTCGAGAATCTGCAGCACAAGCGACCGTTCCATTTTCCGCATTTCAGGGTTGAACCAGTCTTCGATCACCGCGTCAAGATGATCCTCAAGCTCTTCCGCCCTCCAGAGAGCCGTGCGGTACGGCGTGATAATGTAATTGTAGTCTTCCTTCAGCTTGCGGCAGAACTCTTCGAGCTTCGGGTTGTACCGGTCGATCACCGCGAGATGATTTTCCAGGTCTTCCCGCGTCGTGTTCTGAGCCTCGAGGAGTTCGAGGAAATCCCGGCGAAGCTCCTCACGTTTCTTCTGATATTTCTCCTTCGGAATGACGCAGGTTTCAAACAGCAGGTCGCGGATTTCGTCACGCTGCATGTTTTTGAGGTCGTCCAGTTCCAGTTGCGTCCCGAAACGGTCGGACGCCCACTGAACAAGCCCTTCACGGTCATAGCGTTTACGGCCTGCGGCGTCGGCGACCATGAAATGAAGGAGTCCGGCGAGAACAGGGAACTGCGACTCCTTCTCATTGTACTTCTGATAAACAAGCGTTCGGAGTCTGGTGCTGAAATTGAGGTTGTCCGCATCCCGTGCCGTGTCATGCTCAATGAGGATCCCGAACTTGTTTTTCACCCATGCCGCCGCCGCGAGAAATCCGGCGTTGGGGTCGAGCAGCGGTTTTCCCTGCGACAAATCCACCTTGTCAATAAACCCGTTGGCCTTTTCGATAAGAAACTCGTCCACATGATCGCGTCCGTTTTTTTTCAGATCGGAGTCCCGGAACGCGAGCCGCCAGCGTGCGTTCGCCATTTTCGCCAGAGCCTGCCAGTTCCATTCGGACTCCGGCACCTCGCGTGAAAGATTTTCCTCAATGGCATCAAGCACCTGGGATCCCGCGAGACGTCTTGCGTGTTCGCGGGCGTACTCTTCCGCTTGCGGAAACGTCATTCCGCGGAAGTCACGGGGTTCAAACTCTGCGGAAAGCCGGCTTCCCGCAAACGCCGCAAACGCCGCCGCCCCGTAATCCCGATCCAGAAACGCCGCGATCTGCTCGTCAATCTGCTTGTCGATCATTCCGAAAATCAGCTTTTTACAGTCGGCCCCGTCAAGAATCCGCTGACGATAGCCGTAAACGCTTTTCCGCTGGAAGTCCATCACTTCGTCGTATTCGAGGAGACTTTTCCGCACATCGAAGTTCCGCTCTTCGACTTTCTTCTGGGCCCCTTCAATACGGCGGCTCACCAGACGGCTTTCAATCGCCTGACCTTCCTCCATGCCGAGCCGTGTGAGGATGTTTTTGACCCATTCCCCCGCGAAAATCCGCATCAAATCGTCTTCCAGCGACAGGAAAAAGCGGCTGCTTCCCGGATCGCCCTGACGTCCGCAGCGTCCGCGGAGCTGAAGGTCAATCCGCCGTGCTTCGTGACGTTCGCTTCCGATGATGTGAAGCCCGCCGAGCTGCCGGACAAGTTGACCTTCGGCCTTCATCTGTTCCCGGGACTCGATTTCGGTGACCAGTGCGTCCCACTCCTCCCGCGGAACGTCAAGCCGTGTCGGATATTTTTCCTGCAAGACCGCCCAGGTCATCGCTTCGGGATTGCCGCCGAGAATGATGTCCGTTCCGCGTCCGGCCATGTTGGTTGCGATGGTGACGGCTCCCTTGCGTCCGGCCTGAGCGATGATTTCCGCCTCATGCTGATGATGTTTCGCGTTGAGCACCTGATGTTTGATTCCTTTGCTGTCGAGCATCCCGGAAATCTGCTCGCTCCGTTCAATGGAAACGGTTCCGACCAGAATCGGACGTCCTTTGTGCTGGACGGCGTCGATTTTGCTTTTCGGAACCGTCTGGACTTCTTTGCTTCCCTGCGGCTGAAAATCGAGGAACTCTTCATCCTCTTTGACGATATTGCCCCAGACTTCGCGTTCCCCTCTGTCAAAAGTGAGGATATCCCACATGTTAAGTTTTTCAATCTCCCTGACAATGGCCTCGTATTTTTCGTCCGCCGTGCGGTAAATCAAATCAGGATGGTTGAGCCGCTGCATCTGCCGGTTGGTCGGAATGGAAATGACATCCAGCTTGTAGATTTTCCAGAATTCCGACGCTTCCGTCATCGCCGTTCCGGTCATTCCCGCGATTTTGTCGTAGAGTTTGAAGTAGTTTTGCAGTGTGATCGTCGCCAGCGTCTGCGTTTCTTCCTTCACGCGGACCTCTTCTTTCGCTTCGACCGCCTGATGAAGTCCGTCGCTCCAGTTCCGTCCCGGCATGAGACGTCCGGTGAATTCGTCCACAATCACGATTTCCCCGTTCATGTTGACATAATTGACATCCCGGTGATAAAGATGATGCGCCTTCAAAGCGTTGTCGATCAGGTGCGGCCACTCCATATTTCCGGCGGTGTAAAAACTTTCGACTCCGGCGATTTCCTCCGCGTGACGCACACCGGTGTCCGTCAGATTGGTGGTGTGATCCTTTTCATTCACCTCGAAATCGACCCCTTTTTGAAGCTGCCTCGCGATTTTGTCGGCTTCGCGGTACCGCGAAACGTCACTGTGTGCCGGGCCGGAGATGATCAGCGGCGTCCGGGCTTCGTCGATGAGAATGTTGTCCACCTCGTCAATGATCGCATAGTTGAGTTTCCCCTGGACCTGTTGATACTGTTTCGGAAAACGGTCGTCCCCTTTGGCGGCGAAACGCATGTTGTCGCGGAGATAGTCGAAGCCGAACTCGTTGTTGGTGCCGTAAGTGATGTCGCACATGTACGCCTCCTGACGTTTGTCCGCGTCCATGTTGGACTGGATCGCGTTGACCGTCAGCCCCAGTGACATGTAGAGCGGTCCCATCCATTCCATGTCGCGACGGGCAAGATAATCATTGACGGTGACGACATGAACCCCTCTGCCTTCGAGAGCGTTCAGATAAGCCGGAAGCGTCGCCACGAGGGTTTTCCCTTCGCCGGTCACCATTTCCGCGATACTGCCGTTGTGCAGCACCATACCGCCGATCATCTGAACATCGTAGTGGCGGAGTCCGAGAACACGGCGTCCCCCTTCCCGGCACACGGCGAAGGCGTCGATGAGAAGGTCGTCGAGCGATTCCCCGCCGGCAAGACGCTTCCTGAACTGTTCCGTCATTCCGCGAAGCTCCGTGTCGGTGAGTGCCTGATAAGACTCTTCTTTTTCGGCGATGGCGGCGATTTTCGGCTGCATTTTTTTCAACAACCGAGTGTTGGCCGCTCCGAAAAGATTCGTAATACGGTTTTCGATCCATTGGGTGACTCCATTAAAGGTGTCGCCGATGATCTCCAGTGTCCGTTCAAAAAATTCCATGATAAATATCCGTAACTGTAAGACAGTGTTATAAATGCGTTTAATGAAAATTCAGGAACCGCACAAAAATCCGTCCGATTCTAATAAACTCACTAAAGTGTATCTGTTTACGGATTTTGGTCAAGGTCCGAAGGCCAGCCGGGAAGCCCCGGCGGGCACTTGCCTCCCGGTCTCTTCGAGACGGTCGGCTTCCGATGGATCATCTTTTCCAACCGCTTGCGAATGTGCGGTGAAGCGGCACGCTTCCCAGCGATCAATGGGAGCGTTGGATCGCACTTGCCTCCCAGCTATGCGGTCGGCTTCAGTAGTTATTCTCTTCCCGTTGTTCCGCCGGTTGATATTAGCGACTAACAGGAGCGGGTTTGACTCTCGGGACGGGCAACGTGCTGACGTTGCATCCCGGATTGCCTTCGGCCTCAAGTTGGAAAGATTTTTCCAACCGATGCCGACCACACCGAAGGTGTTGGGAGGCTACCGCCCGCCGAGGCTTCCCGGCTGCGGTG
Source organism: Planctomycetaceae bacterium (assembly GCA_031274255.1). Taxonomy (GTDB): domain Bacteria; phylum Planctomycetota; class Planctomycetia; order Pirellulales; family Thermoguttaceae; genus WRMR01. The sequence goes on from JAISQK010000207.1 coordinate 5,523, forward strand.
CAGCGTGCCACGCTGCCGGCTCTCTTTTTTTTTATGTTGATCCTGCTATACTATGTCATGGTGTAGATTTCCGCTTCACTCTATTAGTAGGATTAATGGACACTCCCCTCATGGCCAACGACAGACTCGCAGAATTAATGTGCCGGATTCATGGTATCCACCGGCAGCTCACCGACCTGAAAAGTCGTTTGGACCGCGGTCCCAGAATGCTGCGGGCCCAGGAAAACGCCATGAATCAGATTAATGGGCGGCTCGAAAGTGTTCAGGCGGAATATGCGGTTCTTATGAAGTTTGCGAAGGAAAAAGAACGGATGCTCAATTCCAGTGAGGCGTCCATTGCCCGGAGAAAAGTACAGCTTCAGGAAGCCAAAAGCAATAAGGAATATCAGGCACTCAAACTCCAGATCGGTGCGGACGAAACGGCAAATGATGTTTTAGCGTCGGAAACACTGGAGGCGATAGAAAAAGCGGAGCAGTTCTCTGTCAATGTTGACACGGTGAAGGAAGAATTGAATCAATCGCTCAAAAATCAGGAAAAAACGAAAAAAACCATTGAAGAAGAATCTCCGGTGATTCAGAGGGAAATTCAGCGGTGTCTCGGACTTCTGACAGAAGCGGAAAAAGAGATACCGATCAAGTTTCGGGAGCCGTATCGCCGGCTTGTCCGCGGCATGGGAGGGGAACAGGCACTCGCGGCGGTGGACCAGCAACATTACTGTACAGGATGCCGGCAGTTGATTCCGGTCAATCTGGTCGCGCAGGTGGTTCAGGGAGATGCCCCTATCACATGCAAATCCTGCGGACGGCTCTTGTACCTTCCTGAAGGGTTTATCCTGAAATGATTTTCATCCAACGGGACGGATGTCGTGACGGACTCTTTTCAAACCCCGGCATAATGGTTATAATAATACTGAATATTGTTAATGTTTGAGTCTATTGTTACCGGAGGGACATTTCATGTTACCAATCAGGATCGGAATTGGGCATGATACGCATCGTCTGACTGAGGGAGTCGCCATGCTTTTGGGAGGAGTGCGCATTCCGTGCGAGTTCTCCCTCGCAGGGCATTCCGACGCGGATGTGCTGCTTCACGCCGTAACAGACGCCCTGTTGGGAGCGGCAAGTCTTGGAGACATTGGAGAGCTGTATCCCGATACGGTTCCGGAAAACAAAGAACGCGACTCCGCAGAGATACTGACGGAAGTTTATCGGCTTGTCCGAAAGTCCGGCTGGATTATTGTCAACCTGGATTGTATTATTTTTGCGCAGAATCCCAAGTTCGGCCATCATAAATTGGACATAAAACTTCGGATTGCGGAAATTCTGGACCTTGCTTCGGAACAGGTCAACATCAAAGCGAAAACCGGCGAAAAGGTCGGACATATCGGGCGGTGTGAAGCGGTGGCGGCGCAGTGCGTGGCGTTACTGACGCATCCCACGGAGTTCCGCCCCCGATTGCTGGAGATGATCGCCCAGGCCGATGTTGCAAAATCCGGTGATTTACCGTAAAGGAACATCTCAACGTTATCAGACACCTCGCCTACTCAAACGGAATACCGAAACAGCAATGATCCGCATTTATAACACATTGACCAAAACCAAAGAAGAATTTCAACCCGTCAGACAAGGCAAAGTGGGAATGTATCTTTGCGGGCCGACGGTTTACAAACCGAGTCACATCGGACACATGGTCGGGCCGGTGATTTTTGACACGATCAAGCGGTATCTCACCTATTGCGGATATGATGTCACATTTGTCATTAATATTACGGATGTCGATGACAAGTTGATTGCCGAGTCGAACCTCCGAAAAATTCCGATGTCTGATGTTGCGGAGGAAATGACCGCCGATTACATGCGGAATCTTGACGCAATGGGCGTACTTGAAAACATCAACCATTTCCCCAAAGCAACGGAGTACATGCCGCACATCATTGAGTTTACGCAATCTCTGATTGACAAGGGAATCGCCTATGCCTCCGACGGAGATGTTTATTTTGATGTCACGAAATTCAGGGATTACGGCAAGCTTTCTCATCGAAGTCTCGAACAGATGCTTGGCGAAGGGGGGCTGACGGCGGAACAGAAGCGGTCGCCGTGTGATTTTGCTCTTTGGAAGGCGGCAAAACCCGGGGAACCGGCGTGGGATTCACCTTGGGGAAAAGGGCGTCCCGGCTGGCATATCGAGTGCAGCGTCATGAGCGGCTGCCTGCTTGGAGAGACTTTCGACATTCACGGCGGCGGACTTGATTTGGTTTTTCCGCATCATGAGAACGAAATCGCCCAAAGTGAAGCCCGTTACGACAAACCCATGGCGAAATACTGGATGCACAACGGACTGATGCAGGCGTCCAATGAGGTTGGAAAAGTCGGCGGACGTAACACCCATGAAGCGCAAAGCGGTGATTTCGAATCGCAAGAGGCGGGAAAGATCAGCAAATCCAAAGGAGCCGGTGCGTTTCGCGAAATGCTCAAGCGGTTCGCCCCGGAGAACATCCGGTTTTTTCTCCTGTCGAGCCATTACCGGCGTCCCATTGACTTCAGTGAAGAGCGGATTCGGCAGGTCGGTACCGGTCTGGAGACATTCTACCGGTTTTTCAAGCGTTATGCACGGATTACAGGCGAGAATTTCCACGACATTCCACCGGCAGCGGTTCGAAAAGAAGGAGACCTTATCTCCTCCGGCGGCGATCCGCTTCTTCAACAAGCCGCGGAACTTCGGGCGAAATACCTTGAGACGATGGATGATGATTTCAATACCGGCGGCGCGGTCGGAATTTTGTTCGACCTTCTCCGGTTGCTTAATAAGTTTGCCGATGAACAAAAACTTGAGGAAAATGCGGAAACGCTGCAAATTTCGACCTTGAAGCAGGGGGCCGGGATACTTCGGGAACTCAGTGCGACGCTCGGAATGTTCCTGAAACCTCCCCAAACCGTTTCAGGGAACGAGGAACTGGTTCAAAAGCTGATGGGGCTTCTGGTGGAACTTCGATTGGCGGCGAGAAAATCGAAAGACTTTGCGACAGCGGACAAAATCCGAAACGATCTTGCGACGCTGGGAATCACACTGGAGGACCGTCCGGGCGGTACGGAATGGTCGATGAAATGAATACACTTTCCATTGTGATTGCCATTCTTCCGTTGGCACTTTATTTTATCGCTCTTTCCGCGATGAACAGCGGCAGACGCAGCCGTCTCGTCACCGGACAGCGGGACCTCACGGCATTGGCTCTCGGAATGATCGGTTTTGTGATGATCGGACCGGTCATGCTGTTTTTGCCGGTCGATGCACTCGGTTTCTGGAAAATTCGCATGTGGCCGATGATTGCGGTACTATATTCGCTTCTTGTCATCATTTTGAGTGCAATGTTCCCTCCGCGGCTTGTCATTTACAACACCACACCGGAGAAAATACGGTTGGTGCTGGAAACGGCCGCACTGTTACTGGGACAGGAATTTCAGTGGCTTGGAAACAGTTTCGCCCTTCCTGAGCTGAAAATTCAGCTTTATCTGGAGTCGTCCGTTTTACTGCGGAACGTGTCGCTGATTGCTACGGGAACCGGTCAGGACATTCAGAATTGGGGGCGTCTGGAAAAGACGCTTCTCACGGTGCTTGCCGGAGAACAGACCTCGCCGACATGGGTCTGGCTGGTGATGCTTGGAATCGGTCTTGGAATCGGCCTGACCGCACTGACGCTTCTCTGTCTTGACTCCCGAACCGTTCTCGTCGCGATTCAGGATTTCCTCAGTTGACGGGGAAAACGTGTTTTTTGTGACACGGGGTATTGTTCTTTCTTTTGTGTTTATGGTAAAATGATCCCTGATGACTTGCCGGACAGTATCGGTCAGTCCATGATAATATTAACAGGAACAGTGAAATTAGTGAAGAATGGAAAAAATCCGGAAACAGCTCATTGAAGAGCTGAAACAAGCAAAATCGTCACAAGACATTGAAAATATACGAATTAAGTACCTTGGACGCAAAGGAGTCATCACTCTTCTTGCCAAAGAGACGGATTTCAGTAAACTTTCGCCGGAGGAGAAAAAGTCCTTTGGATCGCGGCTGAACGATTTGAAAAATTTTGCCGCGGAACAGCTTGCTCTGGCGGCGGAAAGTGCAAAGTCCTCTGATATTCCGAAGAAAATCCGCGAACTTGACCTGACGATGCCGGGCGGAAATCATCGGCTCGGGGCGTTGCATCCGATAACAACAGTACAGCTCGAATTGCAGCAAATCTTTCAGGGAATGGGATTTATGGTGCTTCAGGGACCGGATGTCGAATCAGAGTTTTATAATTTTGAGGCGGTGAACATCCCCGGCGACCATCCGGCTCGCGACATGCAGGACACCTTTTGGCTGGAAAACGGCATGCTTCTTAAAACGCATACCTCGGCGGCCCAGGTGCGGACGCTGGAACGGTTCGGGGCGCCGGTCCGGGCCATTTTTCCGGGACGGTGTTTCCGGTACGAATCCATTGACCCCAGTCACGAAAACACGTTTTACCAGTGTGAGGGGCTTCTCGTCGATGAAAACATCTCTGTGGCGAACCTTATCGCTGTGATGAAAACGCTCCTCAGCGAGGTCTTCCGGCGTGAAGCGAAAATCCGGCTCCGGCCCGGCTTTTTCCCGTTCGTCGAGCCGGGGTTTGAGCTGGACCTGAATTGCCTGATCTGTAACGGAAAAGGCTGTCCTACATGCGGTGACGGTTGGATTGAGCTGATTCCTTGCGGTCTGGTGCATCCCCGTGTCCTGGAGTTCGGCAAAATCGACCCGAACAAATACAGCGGTTTCGCGTTCGGACTTGGTTTGACACGGCTGGCCATGATGAAATATGGTGTCCGCGACATCCGGCTGTTCAATTCCGGCGATGTCCGGTTCTATGAGCAGTTTGCCGCGTCCCTTTGACCTGTTTTGAGATTTTTGCGGTAAATTTTCAGTTCGTGCCGCAAAATATTGGAACTCATTGAAAACATTTGATTGATGAAAGGTGTCCTTATGAAGTCGGGATATTGGTTTTGGAGTATTACTCTTGTTGCCGTATTGTGTACGCAACTGATATATGGTCAAAGTTTCCGGCCGCGGTCAGGTTCGCCGCAATCCTCCGCGTCGAAATGCACTTTACAACCGTATGATTTACGTGTGGAATCCATGACGGAACCGCAAGGAATTGACGAACAGGTTCCGCGGTTCAGTTGGAAGCTGAAGTCCGGGCTTCAAGGTGATATTCAGACGGCCTATCGGATTGTCGTTTCGCGGACACCGAAAAATAATTCGGATGGTCGCGCAGGCAGCGTGCTTCCGCCGATTTGGGATACAAAAACCGTTGTGTCAGGCAATAGTGTGAACATTGAATATACCGGATTGCCGCTTCAACCGGGGAAAAGTTACAATTGGTCTCTTATCGTCACCGATTCCCAAGGGAACGAATCTGATGTTGTACGCTCCGCATTCACGACCGGTCTCTTTCCGACTGCGGACGAACCGACCCCGTGGAAGGGAAAATGGATCGGTTACGAAAACAATGTTGCCTCAATGACCGCTCCCGACATTACAAAAGCCTCATGGATTTGGGACTCAAAGTCGGAGGAAGAGAAATATCCCTGCGGAACGTCTTATTTCCGTAAGACATTTGATTTGCCGGAAGAGGAAATCACATCGGCGGTGTCAGCGTTTGCGGTGGACAATTCCCATAAACTTTTTGTCAACGGAACAGAGGTTCTTTCCGGTACCGACTTCAGGATTGCCGGACTGGCGGAGATTTCCCATGTCTTGAAGCCGGGAAAAAACGTCCTTGCCATTGCGGCGACCAATGAAGGAAATTCGCCGAACCCTGCCGGTCTGATCGGAATGGTACGGATTCGGTTCGGAAACCGTTCCGAAGTCGCGATTCTTTCCGATGACTCCTGGAAAGTGTCGCGGGAAGCCGCGGAAAACTGGACTCAAACCGATTTTGAGGATTCCGGTTGGAGCAGCGCAACGGTGATTCATCCGTTCGGGCAAGGCCCCTGGGGAGAGGTGAAAACAGGGTATCCGCGGACAGACCTTCCGGCAAGATACCTCAAAAAGGAGTTTGCCGCGGAAGGAAAAAACGTGACACGTGCGACAGCCTATATCGCGGGGCTTGGTTATTATGAACTTTACCTCAACGGTTCCCGGATCGGTGATCATGTGCTTGATCCGGTTTACAAGCATTATGATGTCAGTGTGCCGTATGTAACATATCACATTGAGCCAAAACTTCTGAGGCAGGTCAATAACATTGATGTCATTCTTGGAAACGGCCGTTACTATGCGCCGCGGCTCCATGAACCGACGCACACCAAAGATTACGGTTTCCCAAAGCTTCTTTTTCAGCTTGTGATGGAATATGATGACGGTTCCTCGCAAACAGTGGTCAGCGACGAAAGCTGGAAAGTCACTGCAGACGGTCCCATCCGCGGAAACAATGACTACGACGGTGAAATTTACGATGCCCGTAAGGAAAAACTCGCCGGATGGCAGGATGTTCAGGTTGTTGACGCTCCCAAAGGAAAGCTTGCCGCTCAGAACATGCCGCCGATGCGCGTCAAAGATCGCCTCAAACCGGTTGCGGTCACGGAACCCAGACCGGGAGTCTGGGTTTTTGATATGGGACAGAACATCGTCGGTTGGTGCCGGTTGAAGGTTCGCGCCCCTGAGGGGACCGAAATTCAACTGAAACATGCCGAAGTTCTTCAGACAGAAGGTGCCGACAAAGGAATGCTTTATCTGGCCAACATTCGCGGGGCCAAAGTCCGTGACATTTACATCTGTAAAGGAGGAAGCGTCGAAACCTATGAACCGCGGTTCACTTATCACGGGTTCCGTTACGTCGAAGTGACCGGTCTTCCGGGACGTCCGGGAATCGACACACTCACCGGCTGCGTTGTCAATACGGATTTACCGTTTGTCGGGAAGTTCCGGTGTTCCAACGAACTGATCAACAAAATCCATAAAAACATCTTTTGGGGTGTTCGTGGCAACTATCTTCATATGCCGACGGACTGTCCGCAGCGTGACGAGCGTCAGGGATGGCAGGGAGACCGTGCCGCCGAATCGCTCGGAGAAATGTTCCTCTTCGACAACGTGACGCTTTACTCCAAATGGCTCCAGGACATTGAGGAGTCACAGACCCCGGAAGGAAATCTCTCTGATGTTTGTCCGCCGTATTGGCCGTTTTATAACAGGAACGTGACTTGGCCGAGTGCTTTCACGATCGTGCCGGAGAGTATTCTCAAACAGTACGGCGATGACCGTCCGGTCAAACGTCACTATGCCGCAATGGTCAAATGGCTGAAGTATCTGGAACGTGACATTCACGGCGGAATCATTGAGGCGGACAATTACGGTGATTGGTGTGTGCCGCCGGAGCGTAAGGAGTTGATTCACTCGCAAGACCCGGCGAGGAAAACCGCCAAAGGAATTCTTGCCACGAGTTACTACATCCACAATCTGCATCTCGTGGCGAAATACGCAAGAATACTCGGAAAAGAGGACGACGTGAAAGCTCATGAAGAGCTGGCCGCGTCAATGACCGAGGCGTTCAACAAAAAGTATTATGACTCTGAAACGGGAAAATACGACAACGGCACGCAAACATCCTCTGTACTGCCGCTCTACTTCGGACTCGTTCCGGATGGTGAACGTGAGAAGGTTTTCGCCGCACTCATGAATAACATTGAACACGTGACCGATTATCACATCGGAACCGGTCTGATCGGCGGGCAATGGATCAACCGGGTGCTGACATCGTTCGGCCGGGCGGATGTTTCCTACCGCTTCGCCGCCAATGACGATTATCCGAGCTGGGGATACATGGTCAACAAAGGAGCCACCACCATTTGGGAACTCTGGAACGGCGACACGGCAAATCCGGCCATGAACAGTCACAATCATGTGATGCTCATCGGCGACCTGGCAATCTGGCTTTACCAGAATGTTGCCGGAATCAAGTCGGAGGATGGTTTCCAAACATTGGAAATGGCTCCCGTTCCGGTTGGTGACTTGACGTTTGTCCATGCCGAATACGATTCCGTCCGCGGTCCGGTGAAGAGTTCCTGGCAGAAAGCCTCAGGAAAATTCATTTGGCAAATCGCGGTTCCGGTCGGTGCAACGGCTCATTTGACGGTTCCGACGAATGATACGGAGTCCGTGAAAATCAACGGCGTCAAGGTTCAACCGGATGAAAACGGTCCATTCATCGTCGGTTCCGGCAAATACACTGTGACATCTTCTATTAAGTAGATTACAGTTCATCGGGTGGGCAGTCATGTCCTTCATTTTTGAGAGGACACCGCCCCACTCGTTTGAGATGCCCCCGCCACATTCGCAAAAGACCGGCTCAGTATCTTGGCCTGTTTTGCGGGTGTTGACCGGTTGTATCATACTGACAACAGCGGGCATGAAAGCCCATCAACTCGCGACAACGCCGGACTTGGAACAGAATTTAATCAGAAGACAATTGCGCTGGAACCGGAGAAATGGATCGGAAAAAATTTTTTCGTTTCTGCCGTATATTGAGTCGCTTGAAGGTGCGAGAAAAACTGAAAATGAGGAAATGGACAGTCCTCCTTTGTCATTATGATTGCCCAAAATGCAAGAAAGTGATTGATGAGTTGATTGAAAAGAAAACGGAAAAATTGGTTTGTGTAGAGGTGTCACTTGTTGGAAGCAGTTTTTTTATTAAGGTGGAAATATAGTGTTATACCGGAGCTGGTTAGGAATTCCGTTTTTCAGATGGTGTAACGCTGAAAGTTTTCGGCCAAGAGCGAGCACAGTTCGTCACGGTACTTCGTCCGGCATCGGAAGAAGCCTTTGCATGCGGATAAAAAGTCTTCGTACTTCTCATAATATTTGTTGTAGAGAATCTTCTTCTTGAAAAACTTCTACAAGCGTTCCATCCAATTCAAATTCGGCGAATAGCCCGGCAAAAAATGCAAGATGATTTTCGAATCGGTCAACTTTTCCTTGAGCCACTTCGAAACATAATAGCTCGCGTTGTCGACGATCACATGAATCTTCTCCGCCTGCGGGTGTTTCGCTTCAATCTTTTTGAACAGCCGTAACGACGCATCGTTGATCGACTTCGCAAAATCCGTTGTGATCTCCATCGTGTCAATGTCGACCGCACCGTTGATGTTGACCCGTTTGCGACCGCCGTTCGACTTGAGTTCCTTGTCTGTGCCGCGACGAATCCCACCGGAACCTGGAATGCTGTTGTGCTGCGGATGACAG
>JAISQK010000253.1 GCA_031274255.1 Planctomycetaceae bacterium
AAATACGGAAATTGGTTCGATTCCGCAAGAAACCGTTACGTACCGGTGAAGATTTACTATCCTCACAAAACGTCTTCCCATTGCCCCATTATTCTCTTTTCACACGGTCTCGGCGGTTCGTATGAACGGTGTAAGTATTTGGGGACAAAATGGGCGGCAAGCGGTTTTGTTTCTCTCCATATCAATCACGCCGGATGCGATGATTCCGTCTGGAAAAATAACATCCGTCCAATGAAGGAGTTACGCGAAATTTATCCCTATTTTGTGTCAGGAAGAATCCACGCCAACGATGTCCGGTTTGTCATTGACCAGCTCGAACTGTTGGCAAAGAACGATCCGGTTTGGGAACAAATGCTCGACATGTCGCGGATTGGTGCGGCCGGATATGACCTTGGGGGACTTGGGACGCTTTTACTGGCAGGGCAGCTCCCGTTGGATCGCGGAGAATATCTCTATGATTCGCGGGTCAAAGCGATTATCGTGATGAGTCCGCCGGTCAACAGCTCTCCTTACGCAGCTTCCGCAATTTACGAAACCGTGCAAACTCCAGTCCTTTTTTTCACCGGAACCGAGGACAATGGCATTATTGGTACGACGAAAGCCCCGCAACGGCGGATTCCGTTCGATCATTTGATTAACGCTGACAGATTTCTGGTCACCTATAACGGGGCGGATCATCTGGTCTACGGCGGACATATTTTGCCGATCAACAACAGAAATGAGAAGCTCCTTCAGAACAACATTGCAGAGGTGTCGTTGATCTTCTGGAAAGCGTATCTTGCGGGCGACCCCAAAATGTATCAATATCTACGAAAAAATGCCATTGGAAATCTCATCGGACATGCCGGAACCATTGAGAGAAAACTTGTTCCGGTACTCGTTCCCATGACAAGTGCGGAGATGGACAAAAATTCCTCCGCAGCAATAGAATAGAATCTGTAAAAATACCCGTGCCGGCGGTGTGTCTTCCTGCGGTATCCCCTGTTTCCATACACGGGAATTCTTCTTTGAGAGTGGTGACTCAAAGAGAGATATGCGTTGCCTCCCGATATATCATCGGTTTTTGCCGGAAAGATGATCCATCGGAAGCCGACCGCGAAGCTGGGAGGCAAACCGCCTGCCGCGGCGTCGCGGCCCGCCGGAGGCAAATCTATTCTCTTTCACGCCTGTATTTTGTGTGCCGCGTATTGACTGAGTGCTCTATCCGGGACATCATCTCTATTTGTCTCAGCACTCTCTCTTCTTTTTGTCTGTTTATTCTGACGGACCGTTTGTTTTAATATTGCTCTAAAAATCATAACTTGAATAAATCTTCTAAAAAACTGTTGGATTTTGAGAAACATGTCTTCCATGAATGTTGAATTTTGATAAACTCTTAAGTAACAGACTGGTGTCCCTCTTTTCGGAAAAACGTCACAACTCTGTTTAGTAACGCGGGTTACGTTTGCAAATCCTATTTTTCACGGTTTTTGGCACAGCAATTGCTGCCAATCTCAACAAAAGCTTTTAGCACTCCTCAGGTCAGGATTGTCTGTTGATCAGCAATCCTGAACCGTTACACTTATCAAAATGTAACAAATAGAAAGTCACACACCATGAGTACCGTTTCACCTTCTCACCATGAGGGAGGAATGAAAGTTTCTCCCAAGACGCAAGTCACGCAACAGGATGAGTTTAATCTGTTTGATATTCTTGCGATTTTGCAGCGGCAATGGGGATTGGTTTTGTTTGGGATTCTCCTTGCCTCTCTTTTGGGGGGAATTTACTATGTTAAGACCAAGCCGCTTTACCGTTCGGAAGCCCAGGTTCACCTTTTGGAAAAAAATCCGGCGATTGCCTCCATCACCATGACACCGAACGGACTCGGGAACGGAATGTACAACGCCATTCAGGACGCCATGCTTGCCACTCACGTTTCCTTTCTGACAAGTGACGAGGTGATCGGGGCAACCGTTAAGGCAATGGAGTCGGAAAAATCTCCCGATTTTGATCATTACCGGGAACAGGAAGATAAAATTGCGTACATTAAGGAAAATCTGGATATTGAAAAAGGAGGCGAAGGAAAGCTGAAAAACGCTTTGATTTTGACCATCAAGTTCACGAGTCCCTCGGCGAAGGAATCCCAGTTGCTTCTTGAAAATATCCTCGCCGCATATCAGCGCGAAGTGGACATGCAGTACAGTGACCCCCGCACGGATATTGTTGCGACTCTGGAAGCCCAACGGACGCAATATCTGAAAGATACGGTGGAACTGAACAGTCAAATCTCCGAAAATGAGAGAAATTCAAAATATATCCGAACCGATGTCAATGGAGTCAATATTCAGACACAGATTTTGGCTTCCTACCAGACGGAGTTGTCGCAAATCAAAATCAATTACACCGTGCAAAAATCGCGTCTTGAGTTGTTTGATGAGATGTTGAAAGGCCGTCCCATTGACGAAATTTCCGAAACGGAAACGGTTGCGACACTGATGATCGGAGACCCTTCAGAAGATGCAAAATTCAAGACATTCTGCGATATTTCTCAGGGAGGTTTGATGAAAAACTCTCCGATTTATGAATCAATGCGAGCGGCTCAGGCAGAAAGCCTTAGAGCTCAGTTTCAGAAGAAACTGGATGCCGAAGCCGAAGTGGCTCAATTGGCGGAAGTCTATGGCCTTGATTCGGAGCATACTCAAATGAAACAGGCAAGAAGCCGGCTCCAGGCAATCAACAGATACTTGGAAAATGCGCAAAATATGTTGGATCCCACAGGAATGCTCGAAAATGAAAAAATCATCACTTCCAAAGACCTGTTGAAAAATTTTGTAGAACAGATCAAACTCAAACAAAAGGAACTCGGCAAGCGTCAAAAAGAGGTGGAAGCGCATATTGCCGAGGCGGAAAGTTTCCTCAAAGGTTATAATACATGGAATACCGAGCAGGATTTATTGAGAAATGCCAAAGAAGCGAAACGGGAATTGATTCGCGACATCGACAAAAAACTGGCGGACATGCGTGATGTCGGACAAACATTCGGAATGAAAGTGGTGACACTGCGGAAACCGCAGATTGCGGACAAACCGGTTTGGCCGAGTTTGACGATTGTTTTCGGACTCAGTTTGGTTTTCGGAGTCTTTTTGGGATGCGGATTGGCTTATCTGGTCGATCTTTGCGACAGAACGTTCCATTCCCCGTTTGAAATCGGACGGACCGTGGGAATCCCGGTACTCGCCCAGATTGACCGGATTCACACCATGAAGAGGAAACGCAAGTGGCTTCGAACGGAAAAACAGCCGGGAACCATTGCGGAAGAGATTGTCACTTATTTCAAGCCGAAATCGCCTGTTGCGGAAGTTTTCCGCGGATTGCGGACGGCTCTGATGTCCACGTCGAAGGTCAAGCCGCATTCGGTGCTTCAGGTCGTGAGTCCCAACGCCAACGACGGTAAGACATTGGTTTCCACGAATCTGGCGGTTTCCATTGCCAATTCCAAACGCAAGGTGCTGCTGGTGGACTGTGACCTTCGGTCGCCGAACCTGCATTCCGTATTCGGGGTGGCCAACGGCGCCGGACTTTCCAACTATCTGAATCAGGAAAAATCGCTGCAAGATATCGTGATGGCGACGCAGGTTGAGAATCTGTCATTGATTACAGCGGGAACGAACCGTGCGAATCCGTCGGAACTTTTGACTTCACCGTTTTTTGCCAAGTTCCTCAAGGAGGCGAAAGAGATTTACGACCTTGTCATTCTCGATTCTCCGCCGGTCCTGGCGGTTTCCGACACCACGATCATGGCCCCGGAAGCGGATGCCATTCTCCTGGTCATGCGGATTGTCAAGAATGGCCGGTATCCGGTGCTTCACGCCGCTCACCTTTTGCAGGACGTCAAGGCGAATCTCCTCGGAATCGTCATCAACGGATACCGTCACCATCGTTTCTACAATCCCGCGAAGGGATCGGAAGATTACGGTTATGGCTACGGCTACGGTTATGGATATGGTTACGGGTACGGCTATGGTTACGGCTACGGACACGGTCAGAGTTACGGGCACTACGGCAGTGACAAAGAGGACGAAAAACCCCGATCTGCGGCAGCGGCTGCGGCGAATTCCGAACCGGTTCCTTTGCGGGGCATGAAATAACCCGGATGAAACGGAGCGTCTTGCCGCCGAATCAAGACGGCATCCTTTGAGACCCGCGGTCCTGTTCGTGACTTTTCAGGATCGGAAAAAGACGTGGAAAACCGCGTCTTTTTTTATGTCCTGTGCGGATCAGATCCCAACAATTCCGGAAAAATCCTCAACCCTTGTGGATATTCTCCGGAATTTTGTTATATTAACAGGTATCATTTCCCGGTCTGTGACCGCTTTTCAACAAAAAAGGAGAAAAACCATGAAAAAGACAATGTTCCGCGTTTCCATGACGATGATCGGTTTCCTGCTGATTCCGGGCGTCACTTTGCTGAATGTCCTGGCGCAAAACACGTCATCCCGCGACAGTCGTCCTCCTGCGCAACAGTTTTCCGACCCGTTTCCCGATCCGTTTTCGCCGCCGGAACCGTCGGCAGCCGATTCCGGTGCCGTTTCCACGACGTCGGTGATTCAGCCGGTCCGGTCGATGGTTGATTCCAACACGTTCTTCATCGGGCGTCTTGACCTGACGAAGTTCGACACGGCCAAAACCGCACAGACGCTGAAATCTCTGTCGGCGGCGGTCCTTGCAAAGTTACAAACCTACGACACCGTGGCGATGAGTCTCGGGCTTGAGGTGCCGCGGGGCCTCACCGAGCTCAAGGCTTTGCCGTCGGTCATTGACAAGTATTCGCAAATTGTTCAGTCGGCGGCGGATCAACTGCGAGACCTCGGTTGTCACGAGATTTACCTCCTCGCCAATTCCAAACTGGTGACGGTTTCACCGCTCCAGATCGTGTTGATCGCTCCGGAGGAAAATCTGCCGGAACTTGAAAAATTACTCACGGCTTCGGATGCTTCCGATCTCTCCTACGGACTGGTTTTTCAGCGTCAGGACAACAAACTCATTGCGAACCTGATCGTCCCGCTTCCCACCGTTTCGCTGAAAGACGAAAATCTGGAAAACCGCGTGGCGTTCCTGCACAAACTGATCCGTCGGCCGTCGTTACGGCAGGAGCTGGCCGCAGGGCTGGAAGATGTTGAGGGAGTCCCGTTTCAGTTCGTGTTTGCTCCGGACGGCGTGATCCGCGGACTCCTGCGAGTCTTCCTGCCATTTGCCGGATATGACAGTTCGACTGTCGAATTGACGCAAGCGGGGTTCTACAAAACCCTCAATGAGGAATCGGCTTGGATTGCGGTCGGATTTGACCCGGATCAGCCGGTCCTTTCCCTGACCGTCAAGGGAAAGTCGCCGGAAAGTGTCCAAAAACTTCACGATGCCGTCATCTGGCAAAAGATGCTTCTTTCTTATCATTCCCCGCAGATGTCCGCCCCTTTTTTTGACATTGCGATGCTTTTTCTCCCGGAAGTCCGGGGGGATCGGATGAAGCTGACGGTGGACAAACAACAATGTCTGGACTGGATGGAGCTGACCGCCGAAGCGTATTCCACGGTCATCCGTCCTTCGCAGGAAAAACTTCGCAAGACGCAATATTCCAACAGTATGAAACATATCGTGCTTGCCATGCATACTTACCATGACGTTCATAACTCGCTTCCGGCACCGTACACGGTCGGCAAAAACGGGGAGCCGCTTTTCAGTTGGCGGGTGGCACTGCTGCCGTATCTTGAACAAGCCGCTCTGTACGAGCAGATCATGATTTGCCATCATGAACATCCGGACGATTCGTGGGACAGTGAGTGTTACAAGCCGTTTCACCACATCAATATTCCGGCGTATCAAGCTCCCGGTGCCGGTCCGGGGATGACGAATTACAGTTTCGTCGTCGGCAAGGCGGAGACACAGGCCCAGGCGGACGCACTGGGATTGCGGGTCGGCGTTTCCACTCCGTTTCCCGGGCCGAACATCTGGAAAGGTCTCGGCTACATAACGGACGGAACCTCCAACACGATTGCGGTGGTGGAACGCAGGGAACCGGTCTGCTGGATGGACCCGACGCAGGAAATCTCATTGGAAGACGCCGTCCAATATTATAACACGCCGGAAAGCCGTATCGGCGGTCTTCATAAGGGGGGCTTTTTTGTCGGCTTTTTGGATGGTTCCGTCCGTTTTTTGAATCCTGCCAAAAACACGCTTCAACACTGGAAAGCCGCCCTCACCTGTAACGGCGGCGAAAATACGATTCTTGTGTTTGAGTAAAGGCAGCAGCATGCTGCTGCATCGCACTTGCCTTCGGCCTCCAGTGGGAAAGATTTTCTCTCTGATGGCGAACCGAACGCAGTGAGCGTGAGCCTACCGGGATCCAACGCCCTTGCGTTGGTCGCCGAAGGCATCTCTTTAAAGTCAAAAGGGATAAAATATTTTTATTGCAATATTCTATAAATCTCATAAAGGAAGGCTTTCTATTAATATTGTCATTAAGAAAATGCCTCCGGCGGGCCGCGACGCCGCGGCGGGCGATAGCCTCATGGTCACTACGTTCCATTCGGCCTCCAATGAAAACGTTTTTCCGTCTATTGATTCCAGTGACTAATAGGAGCGAGTTCGTGGCTCTCGGAACGGACAACGTGACGTTGCATCCGGTAGCCTTCGGCCTCCGGTAGGAAAGATTTTCTGTCTGAAAGCGACCGTCTCGAAGAGACCGGGAGCCTACAGGGGTGCAGCGGCCTACCGCTGCCCGCCGGAGGCATTCCTTTAATACTTTAATGAATCACGCTTCCCAGGACCGGAATCCAACATCATCAATCACTGACTCCATTGAATATTAAAGGAATGAAAAATCTGTTATATTGGATTTCGCTAGTTCTGAACAGCATCCCTTTAGCCCCTTAATCAATTCCTTCTCCTATTAATAGAGAGAAACAGGAATCTTAATGAATCTCATCTCTTTTTAATAGAATCCAATAGGACAAAAAATTTACTCTCTATCGTTTTAAGGAAATGCCTCCGGCGGGCCGCGACGCCGCGGCAGACGGATGGAGCTACCGCTCCGAAAGCCACGGACCCGCTCGCGTTGCTCACTGGAATCAATCGGCAGAACAACGGGAAAAGGATGACAATGAACGCCGACCGCACGAAAGTGCCGGGAGGCAAGTGCGATCCAACGGCACGTTGCCGGAACAGTGTGTTAGATGTCGGTTTTGCATGTGTCGAGGATGAGCCCGTTCTCATAACGCAGCGTCAATTCCAGCGTTTGATCGTCCGGTTCCTCCGAAATGTCCTCATGGATTTGGAACAGCGTCTCAAATTCGCGGTACTCACAGGAATGGAAGCCGTCGAGAAAAAGCGTGGTGCCGGTGGGATATTTTTCGTGAGTCAGTCCGTCACTGTATTCCAGCGTCAGAAGCAGTTTTTCCGCACGCCGCGACAGATTGGCAATGCCGGTTCTCACGAGAATATTTTTGCCGCTTTCGTCTTTTTTGAAGAGGGTCATAATTTTTCCCTGCTTCCATTCGGCAAAAGGAATCGGACGGACTTCCACATTATTCTCCCTGCAAATCCGGAATGTGTCCAGTGGTTCGGCAGGAAACGCCTCTTCAAAGGACAGCTTGTGTTCTTTATTGAAAAAGACAGGCAGCTCCATTCCCATCCCTGACGGCGGAGTTATTGAACGTTCCGATTTTTCAAGGGTAAAAATTCTGACCGGTTCCTTCATCCCGAACATCATAAAAGGGGAAATCCGATAATACGACGCTGTATTCTGCGGCATTCCCGCCGGTTGTATCGTTGTTATTTTTCCGGATGACGTCGATGACATTCCCTCGGATGACATCATGTCCATTCCGCTCATGTTGCCTGCTCCGTCGAAATTTCCCATTGGTACCGGAGAGGCCGACGTATGTTGTGCCGGAGAAACCAACGCACGTATCGGACGGTTGATCTGGATATTGCCATTGCCCTGAATCATGTTTTCCAGTTTGTGATTTTCATACCGGAGTTTATCGATTTGTTCAAGATATCCTCTCTCTGAATGATGAAGCGATACGATTTGAGAAACCCTCCCGTGAATATTTACACCGGTAGATATTGCGAGTACCGGAAACAAGACCGCCGCGAAAATCAGTCCGGTTTTTATCAGCGGAGCGTCCTGTTTCGGATGAGGAGCTTGCGTGTAATGCATCAGTCTCCACCAGCCGAGACAGACGGACATGAAATAAATCAGTGTGTAGAAAAAAGTGGTCCACAAAAAATGTCCCGTGCATTCCACAAAATCCCTTTCTCCTAGTCCAGGCCACGACGACGGTATGACAAAGACTGCGGAAATCACCGCAAAACCGAGGAAAAATTTTTTCAACATTGCGGAGACACTTGGTGTAACTCGTTTGGTGGCAAAAGGATGCAAAACATACATCAGGACGGAAAGAATAATCCCCAGACTCAAGACGACAAGAAAAATAAAATAGGTAAAGAGCAAAAAATCAATAAAATCGGGATTGATTTCAGGGGCAAGCCTATAATTTACCGTGATCAGCAGAAGAATTGCCGTAAGAAATTCTCCCAAAAGCAGTACAATAGACCGGTGATAACGGTAGAGATTGACGTAGAGGACCTTTTCCTGCGGTTTTGCCGTTGCGGAAGTTTTCTTTTCCGGCAGATTTCGATATTCGGGACGCAAATACTCCTGAAGCGTCTGTTCCAGATCCGCCATGGATTCCCCGACCTGAGCCGTGACGGTGTGAAAGGCCTCTTTCTCACTCATCCCGTGATGGATCGCGTCATGAATCCTGTCGCGCAAATGGTCCGTCATTTCCTCTTTTTGCGCACGGATTTCAGGAATATCTTCAAACTTCTCAAATGCCTTTTCGATGTACGATTCAATCCGGTCCATTTTGATTCTCTCCTTTTTTCAGATCAGCATTTCGATGATGGTTTTGGCAAACTCCCATTCGGTGCGGTTGTTTTGATACAACAGCTCCCCCGCCGGAAGAATTTTGTAATAGCGGCGGCGTCCTCCCTGAGTTTCCTCGTTTCCCCAGTACGACTCAATGGCACCCTGTTGCTCCAGACGCCGGAGTGACGCATACATCGACGGCTCCTTCAACTCGTACTGACCGCCGCTCCGTTCAATAATCAGCTTGAAAATCTGGTATCCATATCGGTCGTGTTCCCGAAGAAGACGCAGGATGATGGTATCAATGTGTCCCCGAATGATGTCACTGCTGATAAATTTTTTGAGGTCGCCCATTTTCCCTGTTCCCGTATATGTTGATTTCCCCACATAACAAAATACATTATACAAAATAGTATAATGCGTGTCAATGTACTTTGTAAAAAATAATCAACAATGTTATCAAGCGGTTGATTTCCTATCAGGTTTGTCATTCTCTTTTTGGATTTTGAGTCAAACTGCTCGGATGCCTTTTCGAAAAAATCCAATACAAATCCTCCTCCTCAAGTCCGAAATCATCACTCGGAACTTCAAGATTCCTTCTCGGACATTTAGGAGAAATGCCTCCGGGGTCCAACGCGAGGGCGTTGGATCCCGGTTTGCTCACGCTCACTGCGTTCGGTTCGCCGTCAGTTGGAAAAATCTTTCTAACATGAGGACGAAGGCAATCCGGGATGCAACGTCCGTATGTTGCCCGTCCCGAGAGCCATGAACCCGTGTTCGCGTTGCTCACTGGTATCCACCGGCGGAAAAATGTCTCTAACCGCTTGCGATGTGCGATGGAACAGCACGGACGCTTTGAATCAGTAGAGCAGGTTGGTGAGGGTGTCCTGGAGTTCCTCAATACGTTCTTCGGACGGTACCTCGGCAGTCACGGAATATGCGATGTCACGCTTCGGACAGTATATCGTCAGACACGGCTTGCCGGTAACCGGGTCCGGTTCCTCTTTTTCCAGACGGAAAAGCCGCCGCCGAATCAAAAGCAGTACCAGAACGTAACAAATTTCCGCTTTCTCCGGTTGTCCGATAAGCTGGTCGAAAAAGTTCAGCAGAATGTCGCCGGGGGCAAGTTTGTTTTTGGTGTCGTGACTGAGCGGAACTTTTGATTTCCAGTAACCGATCAGCTCCGGCTTCTCATGACGGTTCGAGTCTTCACTGCCCGAGTTTTCCGTCGGCGGACCGTGCCACGCTTCCAGGGAATAGTCGAGCCGCTTGATGACGTTCTTTTCCTCGAAAAGCACCGAAAAAAAGGTGTCCCCCGGCTTCAGTTCGCGACTCGTCGCCGCACAAACCCGACTGCATCGGGGAATGTCAACCAACATGCTCACCCTCGCTCTCAGCCAATACCGCCGCTTTGACGGTGTTGTGTCATTTTGGAATCACTCGTTGTAACGCACGGAAACCGTTTCTTTTTTGTCGTCAATGACCTGGCGGATGATGTCATCAAGCGAGTACCGAGGTTTCCAGCCGATCAGCTCCGCCGCCCGGTCCAGTGACGGTACGCGGCGCTGCATGTCGTCGAAGCCGGGACCGTAAGCCTCGCCATACGGAACATAAACGATTTCCGACTCCGAACCGCTCCGCCTGATGACCCGATCGGCCAGTTCCGTCATGGTGACCTCTTCGGCAGAACCAAGATTCACCACTTTGCCTATTGCCCCGGAGCAGCGGCCGACCGCAATGATTCCCTCCACGACATCAAAAACCGAACAAAAACATCGGGATTGCTGACCGGTTCCGTAAACTTCGATGGGACGGTTTTGGAGTGCCGCCTCGACGAATCGCGGAAGCACCATGCCGTATCGGCTCGCCTGCCGCGGTCCGACCGTATTGAAAAGCCGGACAATAAACACCGGCAACGATGTCTGATAGTGATGCGCGAGAATCAGAAATTCATCGAGCGCTTTTGCCGCGGCGTAGGCCCAACGTCTTTTGGAGGTCGCCCCCATGACGACGTTATCCTCTTCGCAAAAGGGAATCTGCACGGACTTTCCATACACTTCACTCGTCGAAGTCAGCAGCAAGGGCCGCCGGTATTTGGAGCACGCTTCGGCCACGGCATCGGTTCCGTGAACAATCCGCTGCACCGTTTCGACCGGTTTCTGAATGATGAGCTTCACGCCGACCGCACTGGCAAGGTGATAAACCATGCCGCACCGTGAAACTTCCTCATGAATCAACCGCCGGTCGGAGACGGAGGCAATAATCGCCCGGAAATTCGGATTCGGCTCCATGTGCGCGATGTTCCGCCACTCGCCGGTGGAAAGATCGTCAATAATCGTGACAAAAGTTCCCTGCGACAGCAACGTTTCGGCAAGGTGCGAACCGATAAATCCGGCCCCGCCGGTAATCAAAACAGACTGCTGAGTGTGTGACATGCTTCCCCGAATCGGTGAAAAGGCCGAAACCCCAATGGACAGAACGGCTGCGGACAGTATTTTGACAATACCGACTCCAGACATTATACTGGATGTCAATATTTTTCAATGGCGCCCGGAAACCGCGGCCTCGAAAACGTCAATCCGCGTCATGACTTGAATCCCTATCCCCCGACAGGACGCAAACCGTTATGCCCGAACTTCAGGTGGAACATCTTCACAAAGAATATCCCGTGTCCGGCGCCGGATCGCTGGTCGTGCTGGACGACTGCTCGTTTTCCCTGAGCGGCAAAGAAAGTCTCGCCGTCACCGGACCGAGCGGCTCCGGAAAAAGTACGCTGCTCAACATTCTCGGAACGATAGAACGTCCCGATTCCGGACGGTTTTCCCTTGACGGTTTCACTCCTTCCGATTCCGGCACTTTGGAGCTTGCAAAATTCCGGCGTCTGAAGTTAGGCTTCATTTTTCAGGATCATCACCTTTTGCCGCAGTGTTCGGCATTGGAAAACGTGTTGATTCCGATTCTCGCAGGCGGAGCGGTTTCAGAGAAAAACGTGCAGCGTGCCGATTGGCTTTTGGAACGGGTCGGTCTGCAAGACCGGAAACATCATCGGCCGTCGGAGCTTTCCGGCGGTGAGCGTCAGCGTGTCGCCATTGCCCGCGCACTCATCAATCAACCGGCGCTCATTCTTGCGGACGAACCGACCGGAAATCTCGACCGGAAGACGGCGGACTCCGTGATCCAACTGATCCTGGAACTTCAAACCGAGTCCGGGTCGCTTCTCGTACTGGTGACGCATGACCCGCTTATTGCGCAACGGCTTCACCGCCAACATGCTGCTTCGCCGCCAACGTAATACGTTGGATCGCAGTCGCGAGCCGCGACGGGCACAGTCTGGAGTATTACGGGCTCACACTCACTTTGTTCGGTTCGCTTCCGATGGACAATCTTTTCCAACTACATTCCTTTTTGTTCCGCTCGCGGACTCCAGTGAGCAACGCGAGCGGGTTCGTGGCTCTCGGGACGGGGAACATGCTGTTCCATCGCAGTATGCCTTCGGCCTCCAGGTGGAAAGATTTCTCCAACTGGCGGCGAACCGAACGCAGTGAGTGTGAGCCTACCGGGATCCAACGCCCTTGCGTTGGTCGCCGAAGGCATCCCCTTCTTTTCTCAATTTGTTCCTTAATATTTTTATTTTCATCTATTCTGTCAATATTTCCTGCCGCAAATCTTATAAGGAATGCCTCCGGCGGGCAGCGGTAGGCCGCTGCACCCCTGTA
>JAISQK010000263.1 GCA_031274255.1 Planctomycetaceae bacterium
GGCGATGATGGTCTTGTTCGTGATTTTATAACCGTGAAGTTCGGCGGTAAAAAGTTTTTGGACGCAAAGAGCAAAGTTGCTCTTGACTGCTTCTGTCGATTGTCGATAATTGTTCCTTGTCGGACGCATCGTGCTTACTCCTGAAAAAAGGTTAAGGTTTGTGATACAACCATTCTACAGAAAAGAACTTGCGACCGGCAATAATAATTGAGAAAATTACAAACTACTGATTTTGCGTTGTCGATGCTGATGCGGAATTGTTGGACGGAATTTGAGCGGGATATTTTGTTGGCGGACGGAAGAAGCAGATGACGAGTGACTATGTCAGTTTCAAACGCCTGCTCGGAATGATTCGCCGAACGCTGGAAAATCTTGACTGGCATTTCAGCCCTGTAAATAGCTCGCAAACACCGTAAATTAAAGCATTTGAAAGGAAATTACAAACTACTGAATATATTACGTAAATACGTAATATATTATATTTTCTAGAATTCCATAAGAAAATAAAAATCAATAAGATATAAAACTTATTCCGTAAAAGAGGGGAAAGTTACGGTTTATACCTGAAACGCCGGCGCGGCATTGTGACTCGTTATGCAAAAAATACCGCATCTTTTCTTGCGGCTGTTCCTATTCGTTGTATGGCCATTGGAAGCGGAAACTATTGACGACACTACCTAAATGAACATGGTTCAAATTTTCGAGGTGACAGTATCTTCTATATTTATTGCGGTTAAAGTGAAATTTGAACGTGTCCGCTGAATTGTCCGTCTTGTCGATGTGAGCAAATCTCTCCTATTTTTGAGACTTTTTCGGATTGACGGACTCACTGTAATAATCCCTATAACCGCAACTTTACAGGAATCGGTAATGAGTACCGTCCCGTCATTGCGATATACCAATACAAAGGATTGTATGGTTGATAGGAATTTTGTGCAATTCAACGGTGTTCGTAACCAGTTCAAGGAAGTACAGTTATGAAAAAAAGAATGATTCTCGTATTGATTTTTGCCGCCGCATTTTGTCCGAAAGGGATATTTGCCCAGCCGCTGTATTCTGAAAGTAACCCTCTGCGGACAGTCACCGCTCCCGCGCCGCTTCCGCCGGAAATCGTTCGAACCGTTCCGGCTTCGCAAAATGCCGATTATCGTACCGGTTCTCCGCTTGTGCCGGTTTCCGCATTGCAGGAGGTGCTGTCTTCCGGTGGACCGCCGGAGTTTGCTGTGCCGCAACTCCCTGTCAACACAATAGGTTACAGCATTACGGAACTCCAGCAACTGGCCTTGCAGCATAATCCGCTGTTGGCGAAAAAACAGCGTGAGATCCAGGCAGCACATGGTGTCCGGCTGCAAGCGGGACTGTACGCCAATCCGACGCTCGAACTGTTCGGTGAAGATTACTACACCAACGGAACCACAGGCCAGCAGGGATTCGAATTGAGTCAGGAGATTATCCGGGGAAACAAACTTCAGTTGAGCCGTAATGTTGCGAACTGGGAAATCGAAATCGCCCGGAAAGATTGGGAAACCGCCCAACAAAAAGTCCTTAATGAAGTGCGGAGTTTGTCATTCGATCTGCTCGCAACGCAGTATCTCATCTCGATTTACAGCAAACTTGCGGAAATCGGCGATTTAAGTGTCAAATATTCGGAACAGATCGTCGCGGCCAAAGAAGGTCCGAGAATCAGCCTGCTTCAGAACCGTGTGCAGCGGAATGAAGCGATCATTGAACTGAAAAAAGCCCAGCAGGACGAGAAAAACATTTGGGACATCCTTCTCGCGGCTATTGGTAATCCGAATCTTGAAAAACGTAACATCACCGACACTCTTCAACAATCGCGGATGAGTCTCAACAAAGACACCGTGTGGCAGACGGTTCTCCTGAACAGTCCTGAATATCGTGCGGAGCAGATAAAACTTTCACGGTCACGATCGGTTTATGCCCGTGAAAATGCGGAGAAAACCGCCAATGTCACTGTCCGCGGACGGTACGGATATGATGTGTCGGCTTCGGAATCCGTCGGGGAATTCGGGATTGCCATCCCTTTGAAAGTACATGACCGGAATCAAGGGAACATTCAGCGGTCTTACGCGGAAATCCTCGCACAAACACGGGAAATCGAGCGGAAAGAACTGGAACTCAGCCAGCGGTTTGCGGCACTGTGGAACATCTATGAAAAGTCGCTGGAATCCATTCAACTGTATGAAGAGTCGATCCTTCCTGACGCGGGAGAGTCAATCAACCTTTCGATTCAGGGACTCAAACAGGGAGAAGAGAATCAATTGGAACTCCTCATTGTTCAGCAGACATACTTCAAGTTTCTGGTGAGTTATACCGAGACGCTCCGCGACCTCGCAAGAAGCGTGACCTATCTGGAAGGTTATCTCCTCGAAGGCGGTATCTCACAATAAGGATGAGATGACAAACTTCTGACTTCAACTTCAGGAAACGCGGTCTGAATGTTACTGACCGTTTGGAATGATGAACTGTACCTTGTACACCGGAGGCACTGCCTGAATTTCCGCATCTTTGAACAGCGGGACAAGATCGTAAGGAATCTGAATATCAAGCACCGATTCTTTGTCCGCATATACAGCTTCCAACAGCGTCTTCAACTGAGCGGCGGTGATGTTCACTTCATAAATCAGGTTGGCCGAAACACCGTTTGCCCGCGTTACAGAAGGAATTTTCTGTTCGGCGAGAATCCGCTGGAAAAAACGCTTTTTTCGAGCATCCGGGGTGAGTTGGCAGAAAATTTCGACCGAGGAAACCTCCATGACCGCTTTGGGACCCCCCGTAATTCTTCCTCCTTCCGACAACGGCGGATAAAACTCCGGCTTTTTGGGAATGTTCGTGGATTGTTCCACCGGAAGCACCGCGATATTCTCCCCGTTTTGCGGCAAACGAAACGTTTCAAACAGGTAAAACGTTCCTCCGACAATCAATACGGCCAACGGATAAACCCAAATCCTGTAGTTTGACAGCCGCTTTTTCCCGCTTTCCCAAAGGGACGTCTTTTGCCGTGCGGGAACAGCGTCCGCCGTAGCAGGAAGAGCGGCGGCAATCTTTTTGAAAAGATTCGCCTGAAAATCCGCCGGAACCGGTTCACGCGGAATGGAACGGATCGCTTTACGAAGAGTGAGAATTTCCTCATGAATCCGCCTGGCCTTCGGGTCATGCTGCAACAATTCCTCCGCCTGAACGGTCTGCGGTTCAGACAGTTCATTGTCAAGGTAGTCGCTGACAAATTGTTCGATCGGCAAGGGACTCATGATAATAATTCTAAAAGTTCATGAAAAAAGACACACGATATCATTCCATTTTGTCTATTTGAAGGGCTGTTATTCTGCCTGGATTTTTCGCAACAGGATTTCTTTCAGTATGCCGCGTGCCCGATGCAGACGGCTTCTCACTGTTCCTATCGGAATGTCAAGGATTTCACTGATTTCTTCATAGGAGAAATCTTCAATTTCCCGCAAAACGATAACCGAACGAAATTCTTCCTCAAGTCTTCCAATCGCCCATTTGACCAATTCGATATTTTCCTCAACAATCAAAATATCATCCGGCCGCGGCGGGGACGTCTCAAGGTATCCTCCTGTGAGATCCCCCTCTTTGTTGAATATCGAAACAGCTTTCTTCTTCCGTTTGATTCCCATTGCCACATTGAAGGCGATTCGGTAAACCCAAGTGTAAAACTTACTTGATTTTCGGAACGTATTCAAATGCAGGAACGCCTGAAAGAAAGTCTCCTGAACAACATCATAGGTATCTTCGGCGTTTCCGGTAAAACGGAACATTGTGTTGAATAATCTTTCCTGATATTGGGAAACGAGGCGACCAAAGGCATCCCGGTCCCCTTGAATTGTTCTGTCTATCAGGAAATCATCATTATTCACGTCACATAACCTGACACATTAGAGTCGGAGACAAAGCCGAAAGTTCCGGCGTTTTCAAAAAACATTAATGATATTTATGCAAACCTTCGGTTGCTTTTATGATTTTACAATCCGGACATAACCTATCGGTCTCCGTATCCCTTTTTCAAACACGACTTCAACTTCTCCGGTTTCAATAAGATCGCGGAATATTTTTTTTCGTTCTTCCGTCTTCCAACGGTTGAATTGTTTTGTCAGCATGGTTTTTGTACACATGCCATTACAACTTTTGATGTATTGAAGAGCTTCATTATGTTTTTTGCTGTATTGATTTTGTTTTTTGTCAACACAGTCTTCTGCGGGACTTTTTTTCACGAGTCCGGTTTTTTCCTGTGCCAACAACAAGGAAAGTTCGATGGCTTGCAGGGCAATATCCCGATACCTGTAAGCCATTACATCAAAAAACGCTGTTTTACCAAAAGTTTTTTGTTGTTCTTCTGTGATACGGGTTTCCTGAAGAATCAGCGATTTTACCGATTGCAGTAAATTTGTAATCTCGTTCATTTTTTCTCCTGAGTTTTCATGTGATGAAGATACATTTGGGTTACGCAACCAAAACGGTTGACTTAATACACGATGACGTTCCTATTCCTTTGCCGATTCCGACGGAATGAAGGAATCTTTTTGAATATCGTTTTTAATCATTGCAGGATTTTCTCAAAAACAGTCAGATAAAGTTCCGCCTGTTTACGAAATGAGAAAAGATTTTCGACTCTTTTTCGTCCCGCTTTCCCCATTAAGGGTAACTTGTCCGGTTGACTGAGTAAATACCGGATTTGATTGGCAAGTTCCTGTGCATTATTGGGAGGAACGATCACCCCCGTCACATTATTTTCTACAACTTCCGCAGTTCCGCCGACATCTGTCGCCACGACCGCGGTTTCCACCGCCATCGCTTCGAGCAGAACATTCGGAAGTCCCTCGGAATGAGAAGACTGCACAAAAATGTCAAAATGGGGTAATAATTCGTCCAAGTTTTCCACAAACCCTGGTATTTTAATCATATTCTCTATTTTAATTCTTGCAACCATCTTCTCCAAGGCGTTTTTTAGAAAACCGTCACCAAAAAGTACCAACCCGACTGAAAAAGATTCATTTTTTAAGTAACTCACGGCCTCAAGAAGAATATCGTATCCCTTTTCCGGACTGAAACGCCCGGCTGCTCCGAGTAAAAATGTCGGTTTTGTTGGAAACATTTTCTCCAATTTCTCACGATTCTTCGGATCAGGGATTTTGTCGAAACGTTTGGTTTGGATTGCGTTTCGGATAACAGTTATTCTATTTTTCGGAACACCGATTTTCCGGATTTTCTCGGCCTGCCCCTCAGAAACAGCAACGACATGATCCATCTTTTTGTGCATCCAGTAATCCAGCCGGGTTTTGAGTGCCATCTTCCAGTCTTCCGATGTCCAGCCGCGTGACACTCCAACGATTTTGCACGGCAGCCGCCTCGCTGCTAACAGGCTGATAAATCGGGCGTTGTATCCATTGGCCAGAATCAGATCAATCTTTTTCTCCTGAATGACGTGTCGTAATTCCTTTGAAGCTTTCAGAATTTTGGGAAAATCATAATGTAATTCAATGGATTGGTGACCGCTTTCCGCAATTTTTTCCAAAAACGGACAGCTTGCCCCATGTTCCGGGAATGACGTGAGATAATGACGGATTTCCGGTGCCGTTTCTGCGAGAGAGTCGGCTAAACCGATCATTTGCCTCTCCGGGCCGCCGAAAAACGGAGAAGTTGTAAGGGTCAGTAAATTCATGGGGATATTTAATGTACGATAAAATTCATGGGAAGCATTTTGATGATGCGGAAATCTATTACATATTACCTTATTTTTCAAAACGAATGCCGTCTTAAATTTTCATATTTTATGGGACAGCCACTGTTTGAAATATTCCGAAGAGATTTCATTTCACATATTTACCTCAAGTTATGCATACTTGACAAAACATTGGAATAAAAGTACCATGAATCTATACCCTTCAAACGTTAATAATCATCTATTTTCAAGATTGGTATAAAATGATATAAATTTCTCTTTTTCGTCTAAGTTTGTTCAGGAGGAAGATCATGTTGCGTACTAATTATACGGAAGACGTTCCAACGATTACGTTCCAGTTATCCTGATGAACGGGTCATGTGGTGGTTTGAAATCCTTTGGCTGCAAAAATTCGCACCGGAAAACCAATTCCTCCACTGGAGACCGAATGGAACGCAGTGACCATGAGGCAATCGTCTGCCGGGGCTTCCCGACTGCGATGCAACAGCATGTTGCCCAACTCTCGAACATTCATGGTTGGTCAAAAGGCAGAACGTATTGACTTTCAAATCGTCATTTCGGCTTGACGATGGCCATAAGATTGATTTCCCGCGACGTGAAATCCGTGTAAAGCCCTTCAACACTCCGCAGGTCGATCCGCAAATAGAACGGTGAAAATTCACCGGCGGAAATATTCCAGAGATATTCCCCCGTGTTTTCGAGATCAAATACGATCGGAAGCCACGGTCCTTGTCTGGTTCGTGAACGGTAAATATCAACTTTTGCCGTCTGAACGGCGTCGTTTCCTTTGAACCATCGCACCGCAAGCTGGGGGGCCGTCGACTCTTTCAGTGAAATCAATGTGATCTTTCCGGGAAAAACCGGTTCCGGTTCCACTGTTTCCGGTTTCTCTGTTGGAGCGGTTTTGTCAGGGAAAATATCTTCTGCATCGTTTTCCTTGATGACGGAACTCTCTATTCCCGGTCCGGACAACGGCAAATCGAATGGTTTGAGCTCCGGATGCACTGTGATAATGGAATTTTGACTTTCGCCTGGATTTTCGGCCAGCGGCGGAAACTCCCAATGTTCCGGTTTGGCCTCTTCGGCATAACGAGGCAATGACTCCGCGTTTTGCGGCAACATCGTGTCGCCGCTGTCGAAACGCAAATTGGAATGGACACTCTCAAGCGACTCCGCTTTTACAGCGGACGGCGCGGCGGCTGATCCGGTCGGATCAGCGGAAACATCGGCTTTGGTCAAAGAATCTGCCGTAGACTTTTTGAGAGTCGGGCGCGGCGGCAGCACCGGCATGACAGAAACCGTTTCTCCCGGTGATTCCTGTATTGTGCCGACCGTGTTAGCGACGGACACAGCAGAAGGTTCCGTCAAATCAAGTTTGACGGCTCTGATTTCACGGTTTCCGGCAGAGTCGCTGACCTCACAGCGAATATCAACCTTTTTTGTCCCCGCAGGAGGGTGAAACACTGTTCGGCCGGACCGCATCATGCCGTTTTTGATAATTTTACTGAAATCGATAGCCAAAGGACGCCAAGTGACATTCATGTCGTAGCTGAGGTAAATTTCCGGTGTGTCAGTGGCAAAAGCAACATCTTCCGCCGACCAATCAATCGTGACTTCCCCTGTTTTTTCGCATTTTGCCGCGAACTGAAGCTTTGGCGGCGTGGTGTCCACAAGGACTCGGATGGTCGGAATAGACGGCTGTGCAAGTTTTGCCTCGCCTTTTTGATTAATCGACCGGAAAATAAACCAGTATTCATTATCCCGCTTGGCGTTAAATTGAAACTGTTTCTTGTCAGGCGTGATTTTTTGATAAGTATACCAATTTTTTCCCTGATCAACGGAATAAACCAGTTCCACCTCGCGAATTTCCGCCTCCAGCGACGGATCAATGCCGATCGGAATAAAGAACTGACTCTGCCGTGTTGTTGAGATGATCGTCTGTGCGGCAGTCTGTTGGGGCGGACGCTGAGCGGCAGTGATTTCTGCTGTCACAAGCAATATCACAATACTAATAGACAATAACCGCCGCATTTTCAAACCATGACAAAAAACAATGTTCCAATAAAATGAACTCACCGTGTCTTGAATCGTCCACCTGAACACGATGTCCTTATTTCACCGGGAAGAATTCAGGAAAGGCGTGTTCCGAAATTTCTCTGTCTTGAAACGATATTACAGATCGTTTGGATTGTAATGACTGTTGTCGTTTCCCCAAAATGGCGATATGTGTTATAATATTCAGTGAAAGTTGTTTTTTCCGAAAAACCAGCTATACTGACAGTGTTTGCGAACAGGGAAGCATTCAAAGCAAGGGACAAATTATGACGTTTTTGAATCATGTGCTGTTTTTTTTCTTTTTCGCAGCAGAGCAGCCTTCCAAGAGTTCCTGGGACATCGTTCTCTTGATTATTCAAGTCAGTGCAGCGGTGGCGTTGAGTTTCTTCGCGTATTATGTGGTCAGACGGATTAAAGCAAGCCGTTACGACGAGGCGGTTTCGCTTCAGGAAATCTTCCGCCAGTTCAAAAACGCTTATGAAGACGGGGAGATTTCTGATGAAGAATACCATCACATCCGGCACAAGATGTCGGCAGAAATAGTTACGCAAATCAAGTCACAAAAATCGGAGACAAGCTCAGCCGGGATGTCCCCTGATTTTAAACCGCTCAAAAAATAGAGATGGGCGTTGCCAGAAATACGTTACGTTCTTGAAAAAAGAGAATGGAACAAGAAGAAGGGAAGAAATGAAGGTTGCTTCCCTTTCTTTCGTACTTCATGTAAAAATGATGATGATTTCATTTTTTGTAGGGGAACCATTTTGAGAAAATGGAACCAGTTTCCCATAAATTCCGAAATCATCAGAAACTTTTTGCTTCCGGCGGTTCATCTTCTACTTCACCTCAATCTTCAACTCCAGATTCCCCGTCGCGGGAATTTCAACTTCAATCGGTTTCTTATCCGAGTTCGTAATCGACACTTCCGGAGTCGTTTGGTTCCGACGCTCTTCGGGAATGTCCTCCGCTTTCACACCCGCCGGTAACGGTATCGGTTTGCCCTTCTGAAAAATCGTAACAAGATACTTGTCCGGTTCCGCTCCTTGTTCGCCAAGCGAATAAGTTAGCGTAAACTTACCGTCGGTATCAGTCTCAGCAAACGCAGACGCTCCGGTATCCGGCTTGCGAAACTCAATGCGAACATCTGCCAATGGTTTACCGTCTTTGGTGATGATTCCGCCGGACGGAACAAGTTTCGGTCGTGTGCTGCCGGTACAACCGGAAATCAATAACATAAACAGAATCACGAAAAGAGAAATGTTTTTCATTGTAATGAATTGAGAAAAATTGTTTAACTTGATAACAAGGCGGTATGGAAGAGTAAATTCCATACACCCCTGCGAACGATTCACACGTTACGGCAGCGAC
>JAISQK010000336.1 GCA_031274255.1 Planctomycetaceae bacterium
CCACGATACGGTAAGCCCCCCAGAATGCCCCCCCCCCCCCATTTTGACATTTCGGACACAAAGTGAATTTTTGCATGGTTTTTATCCTCATTAGTTGGAAAAATGGTTTGATTCTTTTCGAAAACATTTCACGAAAATTCAACACAGATTGACACAAATCAATCCAATGACTGTATTTTATCCACGACAATTCCCGAAGTCAAGAGGAATTGTCGCTTTTTCTGGAAATTTTTCCTGAAATGGAAGGAGTCCTGTGGAATGAATTGAGAAAGGGGGCCAATAGCGGCTTATCGAATGTGCAACGTTTTGATCGACGCCTTGCCGTCGGGGGCGACATTTAATTCGACAACGACGCGATTGGTCCGTATGGCGTTCTCGATGGTCTTGCCCATCCCTTCCTGGACGAAGTAGGATTCGATACCGTACACGATTTCACAACTGTGCCGTTTCCTGACGCCGCGAAGGAAGACACCGTCTTTCGGTCTTTTCACGCTAATATAAACAGGCTTCCAGATGTCGCCGTCCTGACGCATCGTGACGAACACCGTTTGTTCGCGGCCGTTCCCCGTGACGGCGGCATCATGCGGTATTGTTCCCGTATTGCCGATATTGCTGAAACCGTAACGCAGAATCACGTAATCGCCCCGGAAAAGGTCGCGGGGGTCGACCGGGACGGTCGTGACCTGAATGGTCGTACCGGAAAGATGCGGCCGTATTTCGTTGGCAATCATCGCCCCGAGAATACCGAACTGGAGCAGCGCAACCAACGCTCCGCCGGCCAGAACGTTTCGTTCCGACTGCCAAAGGAACGAGACTTTCCTGCGCATCGGTTCAAGCCGGTCGACGGCCGGTGTTTCGTCCGGTTCCGATTCCGCCGCATTCCTTTCATGGGAGCCGTGTCCCCGGTTCCGTCGTGCCCAAACGTAAACGATTCCCAGCATCACAAGGCCGCAAAACAGGAAGATCGCCGCCGCTCCGAGCATACCGCCGATGTCGGAAAACAGGTCAATATAACGGATCACCGCCCAAAGCAGGAAGAAAAGTACGCCGCTCCAGAATCCGTCCCCCCGGTTCCTTTTCAGCCCGGTATAAATCAACCAGACCGTCATGATCACGATGAGGGCATTGACCGACAGCATCCCGCCGAGAGCCGGCATATCGAGCCGAAGCTGCGCGGTACTGACATGGGAACGAACGCCGGGATCGAGGTACAGCGAAAGAAGGCGTCCGCCGAACCAGAGGACGAAGAGGGTGACCGAAAATCCGACGGGAAGCGCGTTGCTGCGAATCCGTTCGAAAAATCGCCGCTTCCGACTGTTCAGGAGGAAAAGACCGAGCAGGATCATCAGGTCAAGGACAGGCGGGAGGAAAGACCAGAGGAAGAAAATCATCGTCTGACCGCCGCCGGAATCTCTGTTCCAATGGGGCCAATGGTTTCTGTAAAGCAGTTCGCCCCAGTAAAACAGGAAACTCGGAAGGATCAAAGAACCGAGCAGCAGCAGGATGCCGAGGCGCCCCATTGCCTGATGGGCCATGTTTCCCGAACGGAAACAGGCGGAAACGGCGATACAAATAAGCCCCGCGGCGGCGATGTGAAAGGTCAGATACGGTCCAAGCCCGCAGCCGACGCCTTGCATCACCCACCAGAAAAGAATCAGGAGCGAATACAATGTCGGTGAAATGCGTTCCTGCCGCAAAAGACCGATGCCGATCCCCGCGGCGGCCATGACCGGCAAGGTTGGAGCGGAAAACGGCATCAATCCGTGCCAAAACATTTGATCCAGGTTCATTGAGCCGGTCATGGCGGCGACGATCCAACCTCCGATGAGGACAACGGCAAGGAAATGCAAGACCGTGCTGCCGAGGACGAGAGCCATGAGCATGACGCCGACGCCCCAGAGCCAGAATCCCGTCGGGAAGTCGGCCGGGAGATGAAACACTTGGCCGACCTGCCAGATTCCGACTCCGTACATGATTCCGGCAAAGAAAAAGACGCCGTCGGCCCAGTTCCGCCAACCGGTTTTCCGAAGCCAAAGACCGCCGAAGTGCGACGCCGCCAAAACGCCGCCGACAATCGACAGCTTCACCGCCCCGGACATCGCGGCCCAGTTGAAACTGATGAGCAGAAACGCCGCCAGACCGACCAGTAAAACGGCCAAAACGAGAATCACACGGATGTAAAGCGGAAATTCGCGGACGGCCGCCGTTTCTCTCCCCGGACCCGTTTTTGGACTCAACCCCTGCGGTGTTTTTACCGGTTCCGACACGTTTTCATAACGGCGGAGAATCGTCTCCCGCAGCCCGGATGAAATCAGACCGTCCTTTTCCCAGGTCAGGGACTCTTCCTCCAGCTTCTGAAGAAAGGACGCCGGCGGGTTTTCATGCAGCGGGTTACTCATCTTTATTCTTCCTCTTTCGGTTTTTGATCGGAAGGTCTGTCAAGATTATCGACATCGGATTCCTACCCGGAATTTTGATTATACGCCGCTGCCGATTCGCCGTCAAGACATGCAGCATGCTGCGCGGTCGGCGTCCGATGGATCATCTTTCCAACCGCTTGCGATATTGCGGTGAAGCGGCACGCTTCCCAGTGAGCAACGCGAACGGGTCATTGTTCGGGACGGAAGTCCCATCAGGGGTGCAGCGGCCTACCGCTGCCCGCCGGAGGCATCTCTTTAATCTCCCAATGAAGAAATTTTTCTCCGGGTTTTATTACTCTAATATTATAACGTTTCCCCTCCTCTTATTAATATTCCCCCTTATTCCTTCCATGCTTCCCGATGTAGATAAAAAGGAAATCGCCGAAAATTGTCGGAATGCCTCCGGCGGGCCGCGACGCCGCGGCGGGCGATAGGCTCACGCTCACTTCGTTCGGTTCGCCATCAGTTGGAGAAATCTTTCCACTGGAGGCCGAAGGCAAGCCGGGATGCAACGTCCGCACGTTGCCCGCTCCGAGAGCCGTGAACCCGTTCGCGTTGCTCACTGGGAAGCGTGCCGCTTCACCGCACATCGCAAGCAGTTGAAAAGATTCTCTATCGGAAGCGAACCGAACGCAGTGAGCGTGAGCAAATCGCCCGTCGCGGCTCGCGACCGAAGGCAAACAAGCGGCTGTTCACGGCTGACGGGGGCGAACCCTTACATCTCCGATGTTTCTCCGCCGTTGACGGAGCCCATCGCTCCCCAGACTCCGTAATTGGAGACCCCGCTTGTTTTCGGTGTTAAAGCGGGATCGCCGCAATCCACGGTTTCGGAAACAAACCGGACAGAACCGTCGCCGAGAGCAACATTCACACCGCCGGTGTGCTGACTCGACGCCGCATTCATTTGTCTTGCGCCATAATTATAATCTGACGCGGCAAGACAGCTTGCGGAGTTCGGCGGAAGAATCGTCGCAAAGTTCGACGGCGCGCGTCCATCCCCCCAACGTATTCCGAAATGGTCTGTGGCCACTTTTCCGCCGGTGGTCACATATTTTTTACCGCCTGACGCCGGATCAATGGAATCTTTGCACGTTTTGGGAACGACCGCAATCCCGCCCGCCGTTGCGGTGTCGTCATCGTTGTTGAGAAATGCCGTTCCCATGATGTACGCCCCGACAACGGTATTTCTTTTGGAGGTCGTCACACGCTCGGAAAAAACAATCGTCTTGGATGTGCCGTCGGTCATCGCCGACATTCCGCGGTATTTCATTGAAACAGTGAACACGCCGCGCGTGTTGACGCATTTATTGGTGTTATCATGATCATAGTATTTATCGGGGAAATCGCCGATGCAGTAAAGATACGTCGATCTGCCGTAAGTGCCGCCGGTAAAACCACCGGACGGCTTATTACCGTAGGGGTCCGACGGACAGACCAGTTCGGGCCGTCTTTCGTTCCAGGGAGCGTATCCGTAGGGGTCGCCGCCGTTTCCCGGTGCGGCATTGCTGAGAACACTGTCGTACAACGAACCAAGTTCATAGAACGGCATCAGCGTGAAGAGCGGCGTATAACCGGTAAACGCAGGCTTGGCGGCTGCGGTGGAATTGTTGTAAACAATCCGCATCATCCCTGCCGGAAAACTGTGATACGTGTCGTGATAATTGTGCAGCGCCAAGCCGAACTGCTTGAGTTTGTTCGTACACTGCATCCGGCGTGCCGCTTCACGGGCGGCCTGAACCGCGGGAAGCAGAAGGGCAATCAGTATGCCGATAATGGCAATGACCACCAGGAGTTCAACCAACGTGAACCCGTCGTTTCCAATTTGTTTTTTCATCGTAAACCTCGCTTTTATAAAAATAAAAATGGTTGAAATAATGGTTGAAGTATTTGACCTTTCGATCAAAACCGGCTATAGTCTATTTTTTGAACTTTGACGACAAATCAAAATTCAAATCTTTCGTCTCACTCGGAATCTCCGCTTCGAGCGGTGTCAGTTCCGCAACGTTGTATCCGCCGGGTGTCATCGGTTCGGTCTTGTCCCGCATCGGACTGTTGGGATCACCGAGGTAGAGCGGTTCCTGACCGGTCACCTTCAGTCCGAAGACAAGAACCTTCTTTTTGCCGGGCGGAACATCCGCGGTGTACGTACCGTTTGTAATCACACCGCCGCCGGTCGGTCGGCTTCCGTCCGCTTCGATAAACTGGATCGCACCGCGGTCAACGGGTTTCCCGTCCAATGTCACGTTGCCGCTGACCTTCACCGTGCGGACGGTTTCAGGTCCGCATCCGGTCATGACCAATGCGGCAAGAACAAACAACACAAACAAAATCCTGTTTCTGCTCATAAGAGTTTCTCTGCTTTCTTTGTGGGAATGAGATGGAGAATCACAAGTTGAACTACGGCAACGTTTGCGATTCTCCGCCGTTGCCGGAACACGCCGCCTGCCAGACCGCCAGAGCAAGAGTGTCTGAAACAAACTTGACGCCGCCGTCACAGAGACTGACATTCACGCCGCCGGTATGTTTACTCCGTGCGGCGAGTTGAACCGTTGCAAACGCGGAACCGACATTGGTACACGGATATTTTTCCGTATTTTCACAAGCCGCAAGAGTGTCGGGACTTTTGGAATTCGGGGTTGACAGCGACATAAAACCCGGCGAGGCTTCGTCATTAAGAAAATCCCCGCGAGCATCGTTTCCGGAACCGGTGCCGCAGATCACAATTTCAGAAAAACACGCGGTATTTGAAGTGCCGTCCGCAAGGTCTTCCAGACCGTAAACGTTGGCGGTTCCGAACGGCGCCCCCTTCCATATTGCCTGTTCCGCCGTAGAAATGTGGAGATGACAGTCGCCGAAATTGCAGACATAATTACCGCGGACCCGCCACCACGATATTGTTGAATCGTGTTTTGCATTCGGTTGGTCGGAGGGACAGTAGTAACCGGGGACGGACCTGCGGTAGGTCCCGATGTTGCCCTCGAATGCCGCCGCGGCTTCGCCTGTTGCCGTGCCGGTATGAAAAGCCTGCGCAAAGTTATATTGACTATACAATTGTTGCTGCTCCACGTAAGGCCAGAGTTCGGTAGGCCACGAGATACGTTGATAGGCTTTACCGTTTGCCGTGATTTTTCCGCCGTTGCCGGAGTTGCATGACGCGATGTTGAAGAACCCGTTATGGGCATCCGCGTGCGAATGGACGGCAAGCGACCATTGCTTGAGATTGTTGCTGCACTGCATCCGTCTTGCGGCTTCTCGCGCGGCCTGAACCGCGGGTAAAAGAAGTGCAATCAAGATACCAATGATTGCAATCACAACCAGAAGCTCGACAAGGGTAAAACCGATTCGGACAGTCAGACTCGACGGGGCAGTGAATTCGGGACGGACAAAAGAGTTTCGGGCAGCAGTGTTTGCAGCACTTTTCGCATCGACAGCACCGGCCTTTGCAGCATTGGCTTCTACGATGCGGGAGGCCGTACAAACTACCCCCCCCCCCCATTTTGACATTTTGAATACAACAATAGTTTTTTCATAAAAAACTCCTTCTCACAAACTCAAATTGATTGAAAAATCGTAACACTGATAATCTAATGTAATCAATGCGGACGGAAAAGTCAAGAGGCAAAAAGAAAAATTTTTGCGAGTGCTGACTGATCTATACCCTATGTAAGAAATGTGGTTCGGAACGAGCGGTCAAAAATGGCGCGGTCGCAGGAAAGAAGCCGTTCTGTCTCTGCGTGTTTGGCATACCGTCACAACCACCAACCGCTTCTCGCTGCTTCAGGAAAAGATTCTATCTCTATTTAGATAAACACTCTCTAAAACTCGTTTCATCATTATTTTACCTTTCTGTTTCGATGGATATTAATAGACCCGTAACGGATTCAGTTATAACCGATCCTGCCGGATTGGTACAGTTCATGAACCGGTTTTCCGACATCAACAGAAATTTCATTTTTCCCTGCCGTTATTTCAATTTCGAGGTCGGTTGTCTTTTCATCAAGATACCTGCGGTTCACAAAATTGTAATCTTTGCCGCCGGAAACCTGTGTGGCCCCATAATCATCCACGTATTCTTTCGCTCCTTCCAAAACAGTTTTTTTAACCGTAACCTTGTATGTACCGACAGGAACACCGGAAAAACCGTATGTCCGCATTTCGGCAATGCCTTCCGTATCTGTCGTTCCTGTTGCATTCCGGTATTTTGCCGAGGTGTCTTTGGAAAATATCGCCACTTCCGCATCTTGCAACGGCACACCGTTCTGAGTCACGGTAATTTTACACAAACTTAACTCGGGCAAATCGTCGGGACGTGGTGAATTCCGGTTGCATCCGGTCAATGTCGCACAAAATAAAAATAAAATCAACGGGTGAGATTTCATTCGTTTCTCTTTCTTTAAATTTGATATTCCAAAACAGGAGAGTGGTGAAGTATTTATATTTGAATCGGTGAATTCGATGGTCACGCTTTCACCGAATTCAGGGACGGTCAACAACGTATTACATTGTTATTTTTTGCGCCAACCGAAAAAATTCCGCAACGGCTTTCCCATTAATTTTCATATGATCGTTTTATCGGCAGGTTTCGTTTTCAGTTCTTCGTCGAGTCGGTTGGATTCGTCGAGCAATTCCTGCTCTCCTTCAACGAGAATTTCACCGTATTGTTTCACGATTTTCCCTTCACCGGTCAGCGGAATCGCTTCATCAACCGTCTTTTCCCGAATAACAACACCGTCCGTGAACATTTTCATAATGCTTGCCTCATTGCGAAAAAACGGCAGCGGAACATCGGTTGCATTCACCTGTTGAATGTCCCGGAGACGCAGCGTGCCGACTTTCGTCCCCCGCCGGAAAAACAGTGTCGGAGCGGCATCGGGAAGATATTCCCGACGGTGAATGTTGGAAATGGTCAAATTGTCAACGGACAATTCTCCTTCCAATTCGATAATTGCCAAACTTTTCCGCATCAATATGTGCGGTGCTTTGTCGAGCCGTTCCGCCGCCGTCAATTTGGAACAGAAAATGTTGTTGATCGTAATATCCTCATACCGGGGAACATGATGAAACGGCAGCTGATAATGTGTGAACGCAACGGCATTGCGATAAAACGGTCCAAACACGTTTGAAATTGAAATCCGTTTGACCGGCGAACCGGTTGAAAGCATTCGGACACCGCGAAAACATTTTTCTGTTACAAAGAGACCATCAATCTCAATATCGGTGATAGGTCCCGGTGTCACATCGAATATCGGTACATCATCGGCATTCAGCGCAACCATGTCATCGTTGGTATCTCCCTTAATGTTCGTAACCCGCCCCTCGCTGCATGAGCCTTGAATATGCACACCGTCCATGCTCGGATTTTTGAGATTGTAATCGAACGTAATGTCATTGACGGTGAACTTTCGGCAGCCGCCGATTTGGATACCAAACAGCACGGGGTCTTTGACCGTGATATTTTCGAGACGAAGGTTTTCGACGTGAAGCATCAGGAGCGAAGTCCCCATAAAAATTTCGCCGTGATGTTTGATTGTTCTTGATGCTTTTTCCAAGAGATACCGGCAATTATTTGCCGCATTGTTCCCGTCCCAGATACCGCCGATGACCGAAATGTTACGATTTCCTTTAACAATCTCGCTATTGAGGATCATATAATCATTCATCCCGTCGGCACGGCGGACGATCGTATTCGGATCAAGCCGAAGCGTTTGGTTGGAATGAATTTTTATCGCCTTACTGATAAGGTAACATTTTTTCGGCGGCGGAAGATAGACAAGGGTTGTTTCGGAATCAAGCCGGGCTTGAATCGCGGCGGTATCATCGGCAATTCCATCACCGACCAACGGCGGAAGTTCCTGCGCAAAAGCGGAATTTGCAAACAGAAACAAAACAACAAACAATAAACTGAAAACCATACGCATCAGTTTTTTCCTGAATGTGAAAAGTTGGAGAGTGGTGATGGATTTTGAAAAATTTGACAATGACATAAATACCTCTTTTTTCTATTTTTTTGTTGTACATTACTCAGTTAAAGGATTTTGATTCGCCGCCGTTGATGGAACCGAATGCCCCCCAGACACCGAAAGGACTGTTGCCTGTTTGCTCATGTGCTGTGTTGGGAAGTCCGTTGGTATCAACCGTATTGCTGACAAAACGCACGCTTCCGTCAACGGATCCGCAGTTCACACCTCCGGTATGATGACTTTGCGGCGGGAAAAATCCCCAATTGTAGTCGTTGTTGCTGCGAGCGCAGGCAGGAGCATTCGGAGGAAGAACTGTGTTGAAAAGTGCGTAAGTGAACGCATTATCAAACATGCGTGATCCGCGCCAGATACTGCTTGCCGCGGATTTCAACTGACCGGGATTGGCCGGATCCGGGGCGCTGTTCATACACCAGGAAGGCATCGTCACGCCCTCGACTCCGCTTCCGCTTTCGATACTTGTGTTTGCATGTATCACACCGCCTTTAATACTTTTATCATTGATTGCCGTTGTACTAACGATTTCGCTGCACAAACAGGTATTGCTGGAACCATCGGTAATACTTCCGAAAGTCCTGTAATAAACGGCTGTGCCAAGAATAGTATTACTTGATGCCAGAGACCAAGCAACAACCCCGCGAAAATTAGCCGCTTGCGTTCCGAAACTGTCGCCGATGGAAACAATAATACTTGTTCTTGCGGAACTACTTCCGGGTAACTTGGCATTACCGTCGGAAGGACAGAGAAATGCGGCAATAGAAGTCTGAGCAAGCGGGTCGCATTGGTGCTGGCTGCTCGCAACATAAGCATCGTATAAAGGTGTTTGTTCGATATACGGGAGAATTTTGACATGCTGATTGAATCGCATCGTATTGTAAGAGTTGATGCGGCCGGCTCCCGGCGGGAACGCCTGATAGGCGTCGTGGTAATTGTGAAAAGCAAGAGCAAATTGTTTCATGTTGTTGGAACACTGCATTCTTCGGGCAGCTTCGCGGGCGGCCTGAACCGCGGGCAAAAGAAGAGCGATTAAGATACCAATAATCGCAATCACGACAAGAAGCTCGACAAGGGTAAAACCGGATCGGACAGTCAAACCCGATTGGGATTGGGCAGTAAATCGGACAATACGGAAATCGGCACAAATTACCCCCCCCCCCCATTTTGACATTTTGAACACAAATTTAACTTTTTCATGATTCTTTCTCCTGTTTTTGGGAAAATTCTTAACGGAAACGAACACCGGATTGACACAAATCAATCCAATTACTGTATTTTATACGCAACAATCCCAAAAGTCAAGCGGGATTGTCGCTTTTTCGGGAAAAATTTTCCTAAAATTAACTATTTACATTCAATCCCAATTTTGATAGGCTCAATGTATGGCGACAAAAGAGAATCGGAGCACGGCAAAATCCTTATGGAATGAAGAATCTTTGCCTCCGGCCCACCGACGCCGTGGCAGGCGATTTGCCTCCCGACACCTTCGGTGTGGTCGGCCTCAATTGAAAAATCTTTCCAACGAATCAATTGGAACACAAAACAAAAATACCGGTGGATTCCAGCGACCAACGGAAGCGGGTTTGTGGCTCTCGGGACGGCAGTCCCGTCCGGGATCCAACGCCCGTGCGTTGGCGCCGGGACTTCCCGGCTGCGGCAAAAAGTGATATAAATGGCAGAAAGGGAATTTTATGCCGGAACAGATGATTTTAAGCGGGGTACGGGTTCACAATCTCAAATCGGTGCATCTTTCGCTCCCTTACGAGAAGCTGATTGTGTTTTGCGGACGCAGCGGAAGCGGAAAAAGTTCGCTCGCAATCGACACACTTTACGCGGAAGGTCAGCGTCGGTACATTGAGAGTTTTTCCGTTCATGCAAGGCAATTTCTCGAAAAGCTGGAAAAACCGGACGCAGAACGTATCGAAGGGGTTCCGCCGTCCATTGCCATCACGGCCAAATCCTACCGGCATGTGAATCGTTCGACGGTCGGCACGGTGACGGAAACCGCGGATTACCTGCGGCTTCTCTTCAGTAAAATCGGAAAGCTCGCCTGTCCTCATTGCGGCAGGACGATTCAGAGTGAAACCCCTCAGTCGATTTGCGGCACGTTATCACGGTTTCCCGCCGGGACACGTCTTATGATTGCGTTCGTGCCCGATCCGGACGAAATGGAATCGGATCAGACCGTTTTTCAACAAAAGTGGAAGGAAAAAGGATTCTTCCGTGTCATTGCCGACGGAAAAACATACCGTCTTGACAATGGAGGGATTCCCGAAAATCTCTTCAAGGCACTCACGGGACGCTCGTCTCATCCGAACCGTGAAATGCCGGAAATTTCCGAGCCGCCTGTTCCTTCCGAGCTTTGGGCGGAAACGGAGGAAAAGCCTGACGATTCTTACACGTTCGCGGAAATCGCGGCGGAAGTTCCCGAAGAAGAACTTGAGGAAGACCTTCAGGAATCGGAAATGAAAGACTGTTTCGACATCCCGCTCGAACCGTTGCAAAAACAGGAAAAACATCCTGTCAGGCAGGAGCTTCCCCGTCTGTTTTTTCTCATGGATCGGGTCACCCTCGGCAAAACGGACGAAGGACGTCTTACCGACACGTTGGAATCGGCATTGGAACAGGGGAACGACCGCTGCTGTCTCTTTGCCGATCACCTTGGTGAAGCATTGCAGATTCCGGCGGAACCCTACACGATTGACGGGGAAACATGGTCGCTTTTGCGGTTCAGCCGTCAACCGGAGTGCGAAACATGCCGGTTTGCGTTTCCCAAAAGGGAGCCGCGGTTTTTCAGCTTCAACAGTCCGTTGGGGGCGTGTCCTGTATGTGAAGGATTCGGCAACCTGCGTATTTTCGACATGAATTTGATTGTCCCGAGTCCGGAAAAATCCCTTCAGGATGGTGCCATTGCTCCGTGGAACTCTCCTTCCTACAGAAAAAAACGGGACGAACTGTTGACTCTCGCTCCGAAAATGAGGATTCCGGTTGATGTGCCGTTTTCCGAACTGACTCCGCCGCAAGTGCAGCTTTTGGTCAATGGTTCACCGCCGCACAAGTTTCAAGGGCTGAAAGCGTTCTTTGAAAAAATGCAGAAGCAAAAGTACAAAATGCACATTCGGGTTTATCTCAGCCGATGGCGAAGTTATCATCAATGTCCGGCGTGTCACGGCACCCGAATCCGTCCGGAAGCCCGCGCCGTGACGCTCGGCGGGAAAAACATCGCAGACATCTGCAACATGAAAATCACCGACGCCGTGACCTTCATGGAGCAACTGGAACTGTCTGAAGCGGAGCGAAACCTCATTAAAACGCCGCTGTTTGAGGTCAAAAACCGGCTGCGGTTCCTCGAACAGGTCGGTTTGGGGTATCTGACACTTGACCGCACCATGCGGACACTCAGCGGCGGCGAACAACGGCGTGTCGGGCTGACCTCCGCGCTGGGTTCGAGTTTGGTGAACATGCTTTATGTGCTGGACGAACCTTCCGTGGGGCTCCATCCGGACGACACGGACAAACTGCTGGAATCAATCCTTTCCTTGCGTGACCGCGGCAACACCGTGATTGTGGTCGAACATGAGGAAGCGATTCTGCGTGCCGCCGACCGAATCATCGAAGTGGGACCGGAAGCCGGTGTCGGCGGAGGGCATATCACTTTTGAAGGAAGTGTTGCGGAGATTCTGGAGTCGGAAAAAAGTCTCACAGGGAACTATCTTTCCGGCAAACGAACCGGCGGCATTCCGTCCAGACACCGCGCGGCGGAGCATGGTTTTCTGGAGTTGACCGGAGCCTGCGGAAACAATCTGAATAACCTGAGCATCCGTTTTCCGCTCGGACTTCTCTGCGTCGTAACGGGGGTCAGCGGGTCGGGGAAGAGTTCCCTCATTCAGGAAACGCTGTATCCGGCGCTTTGCCGCAAATTTCGGGAGAACGGTGTTCCTTACGGTCTTCCTTACGATCAGATTCTCGGCACCGGCCAGATTGACGAGGTGATCATGGTCGATCAAAGTCCGATTGGACGTTCGCCGCGGTCGAATCCAGTCACCTACCTGAAGATTTTCGACGACATCCGTACCCTCTTCGCTGAAACCGTCGATGCCAAAACGCGGAATTATACCACCGGTTACTTCAGCTTCAATGTGGACGGCGGACGCTGCAACACATGTCACGGCGACGGTTCGATCATGATCGACATGCAGTTCCTGCCGGATATGTACATGAAATGTCCGCAGTGCCACGGCACCCGTTACCAGCGGGAAATCCTTGACATCACCTATCGCGGCCGCAACATCGCCGAAGTGCTGGAAATGACCGTCCGGGAAGCGTTCACTTTTTTTCGCGGACAGGCAAAAATCCAGCTCAAACTCAAGCGGCTCATGGATGTCGGTCTGGACTACATCCGCCTGGGGCAGTCGGCCAACACGCTTTCCGGCGGCGAACTTCAGCGTTTGAAACTTGCCTTACATCTGTCGCAGACCAAAAAAGGACACTCGCTTTTCATTCTGGATGAACCGACAACCGGTCTGCATTTTGCGGACATCGTGCAGCTTCTCGACTGTTTCGACGCACTCATCGAAACGGGACATTCTCTGATTGTCGTGGAGCATAATCTTCAGGTGATTCGCGCCGCGGATTACATTATTGACATCGGCCCCGGCGCCGCGGAACTCGGAGGAAACATTGTCGTACAAGGCACCCCGAAGGATGTCGCCGCATGCCGACAGTCTCTCACCGGCAGATACATTCCCTTTCGGAAGGATTCGGAATGTTGAATGGAAAACATCACAACAAAAGGACTCAAAAAAGAAAACTTTTGAGGAGTGCCTCTTGAAATCGGGTTCGCTTGTGTGATAATACTGTCTGTTTCTGTTTTATACTCTGTCCTCCGCATCAAGGGCTTGACATGCTTCAAAACAGAAGCATCACTTTGATTTTCCGACTCTTTACAATTCCAATGATCGTAATTTGAATCCCTTCAAGGCCCGTTCTTATGACAATCCGCAAAGTCTCATCAATGTTTACGATTCTTTTTT
Source organism: Planctomycetaceae bacterium (assembly GCA_031274255.1). GTDB lineage: Bacteria > Planctomycetota > Planctomycetia > Pirellulales > Thermoguttaceae > WRMR01. The sequence continues at coordinate 13,429 of JAISQK010000336.1, forward strand.
TCTGCATCATTGGTTGCGGTGACGCTTCAATGCCGGGCAAAACATGGAACAAGGAAGAATCATGGCATACCAATGTGGGGTGGAAGGCAGAGGATTATTTTACGGACCCGAAAGTCATTGCTCTTTGCAATGCCATTGAAAAGAAAGACATCGCGGAAATGGATAAACTCATTGCCGATGGTGCTGATGTCAAGACCATAGGAAAGGGAATATGACACCGCTTCTTTGGTCGTTTTCGGCAGGAGAAGAATGTTTCAAGAAACTACTGGAAAATGGAGCCGATCCGAACGTCGTCGTCACAAGTCATTTTGGTGTTCCGCAAGCCATTCTCCCCGGTGTTTCCGTCACACACATGGCCGCAGGTACAAATTTTCCAAATTACTTCAAACTTGTCATGGAACATGGAGGTGATCCTAATTTAAAAAATCCTAACTTACTTGAGCAAACTCCGATTTTTACTACGATCAGTTTCAGGAAAATGGAAAATGTCAAATTATTGATCGAAAAAGGAGCAAACCTGAATCATGACATTGGCTATACACCCATTATTAGTGCCGCAATGGAGAATAAATATGATATTGTTTTACTCCTTCTTGAAGAAGGGGCTGATTATAAGCACTATCGAACGAAAGCAAACTGAAATCTTGTTCGACATCTTGCTGATCGTTATAACCTTTGGGGACAAGGGAATAATGAAGTTTCTGAAAAATATCATAAAGTATTGGATTGGATAAAAAAAGATGGTTATGATGTAAAAAAAGCAACAAAGATTCTCAAACAGTGGGGAAAAGAGACTTCCAAAATGAATGATGAACAATTCCAGCAATGGCAAAAAAGAATTTTGGCGTTGATATTTCTGAATCTATGTAGGAAAAGAGTGGTGACCAACGACGACTGACCATACTTTAGGATAAAAATAAGAGAGTGTTGACTTTTATATAGATACATGGTATAATGCTTCTTTTGGAAGAATAAGGAGGTAGGAATATTATGTCCTTATGTAAAAAATGTGGCTCGGAACGAGCGATGAAAAATGGCGTGGTCGCAGGAAAACAGCGGTATCGGTGCAAAGACTGCGGGTGTAACTACCAGGAAGGTGACGAGCGTACCAACGAAAAGGTTGC